>NZ_MIEK01000013.1 GCF_001742285.1 Enterococcus rivorum
GGAAGGCGGACTGATTCAGTAGGTCTTTAGACCAAGGCCGGTAAGAGCGGGTTCCACCCGCAGAGCAAACCACCCGTTCTCACGGGTGGTGCTGATTTATAAAAAATTTTGGATAACATGACAAAGATAGTTTAGATCGAAAAATAAGAACAATTCTCTTCGCTATGTAATTGATTTAAAATGAGTTTTAAGTTGCAAAAAAAATGAAAAAAAGGTGTGTTTATTTATATAAAAAGCTCATTTTGTTCTTGCAATTAGGACATAAATGATACTTCAAAAGAGTTTTGAAAGGAAGGTTGAATCTTACATATATGTTACGTAACTATGTTAATTTTGTTTACTTCAAGTCCTTTTGTAAGTATTTACATTTTTTTATTATGTAGGTATAATAGCTAAAATCAGCATTGCAAAACTAGCCTATTCGCTGTCTGCTAGATGCATTTATAATTTGGAGGGATGATTGTGACGAAAACAAATCAATTGAAAGATACTTTTTTTGAAATGAATCAACAAAGGTACCATTATTATCCGTTAGATTCTTTAGAAACGGCAGATGCTCCGTTTATATATAAACTTCCATATAGCATAAGGGTCTTGTTGGAATCGTTATTGAGACAGGTGAATGAGAACGGCATAACGCAAGAACATATTAAACAGTTAGCAAAATGGTCCCCTTTAAAAAAAGTAACAGGAGAAGTGCCTTTTAAACCTGCCAGAGTCATTTTACAGGATTTTACAGGTGTTCCTGCGATTGTAGATTTAGCTTCCCTAAGAAAAACGTTAGCAGATTTGGGTGGTGATCCAACTCAGATTAATCCAGAAGTGCCAGTTGATTTAGTCGTCGACCATTCGGTTCAAGTCGATGTTGCAGGAGTGAAGCAAGCGCTACAATTAAACATGAAGATGGAGTTTCAGAGAAATCAGGAGCGTTATCAGTTTTTAAGTTGGGCACAAAAAGTTTTTGACAACTACCGAGTGGTTCCGCCAGCAACAGGAATCGTTCATCAAGTGAATGTTGAATATTTAGCAACCGTAGTAACACAAAAGAAAATAGATGAGGAAAATGTCCTTCTTTATCCAGATAGTTTAGTGGGTACGGATTCTCATACGACGATGGTCAATGCTTTAGGAGTTCTTGGCTGGGGAGTCGGAGGAATTGAGGCAGAAGCCAGTATGTTAGGAGAACCTTCTTATTTTCCAATTCCAGAAGTAGTTGGTGTTCGTTTGATTAACGAACTTTCAAGTGGGGCTACGGCAACAGATTTAGCTTTAAAAGTAACCCAAACATTAAGGCAAGAAAAAGTAGTTGGCAAATTTGTAGAGTTTTTTGGTTCAGGGCTAGCAAGTTTAAGTTTGGCTGATCGTGCAACAGTTGCCAATATGGCGCCCGAATATGGCGCAACTTGTGGCTTTTTCCCTGTAGACGATGAAACAATTGATTACCTTCGTTTAACTGGTAGAAACAGTCAAGATATTGCTGTTACAGAAATGTATCTGAAAAAAAATCAACTTTTTTATGATTCACAGTTAACACAAGAGCCTTCGTATTCTAAAATAGTAGAAATTGATTTAAGTCAAATTGAAGCGAACTTATCAGGACCAAAAAGACCTCAAGATTTAATTCCACTATCAAAAATGCAATCCATATTTGAAGAAACTTTAGTTGCACCTGAAGGGAACCAAGGCTATGGGCTTCCAAAGCAAGATTTAGAAAAATCAGTTTCCCTTACTATTGATGAAGAGAATTATGAGATGAAAACAGGTGCAGTAACGATTGCTGCGATAACTTCTTGTACGAACACATCGAACCCCTTTGTGATGCTTAGTGCTGGTTTAGTGGCGAAAAAAGCCGCAATGCTAGGATTAAAAGTACCGAAATATGTCAAAACATCGTTAGCACCAGGATCAAAAGTAGTAACAGCCTATTTAGAAAAAGCTGGTTTACTACCTTATTTAGAACAATTGGGTTTTCATCTAGTGGGCTATGGCTGTACAACTTGTATCGGAAATTCAGGTAAATTAAGGCCAGAAGTAGAACAAGCGATTAAAGAGCACGACTTATTAACTGCGGGAGTCTTAAGTGGAAACCGAAATTTTGAAGGTCGCATCCATCCATTAGTTAAAGCAAACTATCTAGCCTCACCACCACTAGTAGTACTTTATGCGTTGGCTGGAACAGTCAATTTAGATGTTTTAAAGGAGCCAATTGGTTTTAGTGAAAAAGGAGAAGCAGTTTATTTTAGCGATTTATGGCCAACCAGAAATGAAATCGAAGCGCTTATTTCTGAATGCGTCACACCAGAATTGTATCGCGAAGAATACGCGCGTGTTTTTTCAGACAATCAAGAATGGAACGCGATTGAAACAACTTCTGACCCTCTATATAACTGGGATCTTTCATCAACTTATATCGCTAATCCTCCTTATTTTGAAGGGATGACAGAAAATGTAACACCAAGAGAATCGTTACAAAAATTAGCTGTTCTAGCAAAATTTGGCGATTCTGTGACAACAGATCATATTTCACCAGCAGGAAATATTCAGAAGAATAGCCCAGCAGGAAGCTATTTGCTTAATCATGGAGTACCTGTGAATGAATTTAATTCATATGGAGCCAGACGTGGCCACCATGAAGTAATGATGAGAGGTACTTTAGCGAATATTCGGATTCGAAATCAATTAGTCCCTGGAACGGAAGGTGGCTATACTAAATTTATGCCAACGCAAGAAACCATGTCAATTTACGATGCAGCTATGAATTATCAAAAGCAAGGGACTAAAACGATTATTTTAGCAGGAGAAGATTATGGCATGGGCTCTTCTAGAGATTGGGCGGCTAAAGGAGTGCAATTGCTTGGTGTAGAAGCTGTGATTGCAAAAAGTTATGAGCGAATTCATCGTTCTAACTTAGTGATGATGGGTGTTTTACCATTACAATTTCAAAATGGCGAAGATGCAGATCGTTTAGGCTTAACAGGAGAAGAACGATTTGACATTGAAATTGATGAAACAACTGGCATTTTAGCTGATGTAAAAGTAACCGCGACGAAACCAAACGGAGAGAAGATTTCATTTACCACGACGGCACGCTTTGATTCTGCTGTGGACATTACCTACTACAAAAATGGTGGAATTTTGCCAATGGTCATTCGCAAAAAATTAAAAATGAAGACAGAAAAATAACTCGGGAAATAATAGATATAGGAGGAACTAGGATGAAGATTCATAAAGGATTGGATGGCGTTATTGTTTCTGAAACGAAAATCAGTGCAATTGTAGAGAACCAATTGCTGTTTGCGGGATATAATATTGACGAATTAATCAAAGAAAATGTTTCCTTTGAAGAAGTCATTTATTTATTGTGGTATTTAAGAATGCCTAGCAATGAAGAATTAAGTTGTTTTAAAAAAGAATTATATGCTCAAATGCCTATATCGGATACAATCGTTACGTGCTTAAAGATTCAAACACGACAAAATCTTCATCCAATGAGTGTATTGCGTTCAACGATTTCGCTTTTAGGTGTGTTTGATCCAGATGCTGAAGAAACGACGAATACAGCAACATACCAACAAAGTATCTCTTTGCAGGCAAAAATTCCAACGATTATCGCGGCCTATGCTCGCTTGAGAAAAGGACTAGATCCGATTCAACCGAAGACTGATGTTTCTATGGCAGAAAATTTTCTATATATGCTAACAGGAGAAGAACCTGAAGTGATAAAAGTAGATGCTATGAATAAAGCTTTAGTTTTACACGCAGATCACGACTTAAATGCAAGTACTTTTACAGCAAGAGTTTGTGCCTCAACATTATCTGATGTCTATTCATGTATCACAGGGGCCATTGGTTCTTTAAAAGGACCACTTCATGGGGGAGCAAATGAACGAGTTTTTGAAATGTTGCGTGAAATCGATTCAGGTGATTTAAGTGTTGAAGAATATTTGAATCAAAAATTAGATCGCAAAGAAAAAGTCATGGGGTTTGGTCATCGAGTCTATAAAACAGAAGACCCAAGAAAGAAACATTTAAAGAAACTCGCTAAAGAGTTAACGACTATTTCAAATAAAGAGCAATGGTTCTTCTTATCTTGTGAAGTTGAACAGTATTTAAAAGAAAAAAAAGGTCTAATTCCCAATGTCGATTTCTATTCAGCCACGGTTTATCATTGCTTAGATATTGATAGTGACTTGTTTACAATGCTTTTTGCAATGAGTCGAATTTCAGGCTGGTTAGGGCATGTCTATGAGCAAAAACAAGAGGATTGTTTAATTCGTCCTCGGTCTTACTACACAGGACCGAAAGATTTAAAATATAAAAAGATAACTAATCAGGTTAGTTTTGGAGGAATCGAAGCATGAAGGTAGGAGAAAAAGTCTATTTTGAAAATGGTGAACTAAAGGTGCCTGATTTCCCGATTATTCCTTTTATAGAAGGAGATGGCATTGGTCCGGAAATTTGGCAAGCATCGAAACAAGTTTTTGAAGCGGCTATCAAGAAAGCATATGGAGAAAAACGAGGTATCGTCTGGAAAGAGTTGTTGGCTGGGGAAAAAGCTTTTAACGCAACTGGAAGTTGGTTACCTGATGAGACGCTTGAAGTCATTAAAAGTCATTTACTAGCAATTAAAGGGCCTTTAACAACGCCAATCGGTGGGGGCTTCCGTTCTTTAAATGTGACATTAAGACAAGAGCTTGATTTATATATATGCTATCGACCAGTTCGTTATTTTCAAGGGGTTCCGTCGCCATTGAAACATCCTGAAAAAACAGATATGATGATTTTTCGTGAAAATACGGAAGACATTTATGCAGGGATTGAATTTTCAGCTGGAAGCCTCGATGCAAAAAAAATTATCAACTATTTGAAAGAAGAGTTCGGTGTCAATAAAATTCGTTTTCCAGAAACTTCCGCGATTGGAATCAAACCAGTATCCCAAGAAGGAACCGAACGTTTAGTTCGTGATGCCATCAAGCATGCTTTAAAAAATCAAAGAAAATCGGTGACTTTAGTTCATAAAGGAAATATTATGAAGTTTACTGAAGGTGGTTTTAAAAATTGGGGCTACGCTTTAGCAGAACGAGAATTTTCTGAACAAGTCTACACATGGGCACAATATCAACGGATTCAAAAAGAATTCGGTAAAGATGAAGCAGACAAGCAATTACATGAATCAGAGAAAAACGGGAAATTAATCATTAAAGATAAGATTGCAGACATTTTCTTACAAGAAATTTTACTTCATCCAGAAAAGTACGACGTAATTGCAACGTTAAACCTGAATGGTGATTACATTTCTGATGCATTGGCTGCACAAGTAGGTGGTATTGGGATTGCGCCAGGAGCGAATCTTAACTTGCAAACTGGACATGCCATTTTTGAAGCAACCCATGGAACTGCACCAGAATTTGCAGGCTTAAATCAATTAAACCCATCATCGTTATTGTTGTCGGGAGTCTTACTATTTGATTATTTAGGTTGGAACGAAGTCGCAGAGTTGATTACTAAGAGCATTGAGCAAGCCATCAGAAACAAAACAGTAACAAAGGATTTTGCGGAGCAAATGGACGAAGCAACACTACTAAGCTGTTCAGCTTTCGGAGAAGAATTAGTTCGATTAATCAATAGCTAGCCGTCCTTTTTCTTAACGCTTTCTTTTGAAAAAATCTTTGTTGTTTTTATCAAGTATATCTTTTGTAGCAAGTTGGAAATGGTGCTATGCTAAAGGTGCAATAAATAAATTAACGGGAGGCGTTTTAGCATGACAGATTTGAACGAGCACTTAAACGATGCAAAAGAGAAAGTTGAAGGTACAGCAAAAGAAGTGACTGAAAAAGTAGATGTCAAGGCGAAAGAAGTAACCGGTAAGGTCGATGAAAAAGGTAAAGAAGCGGAAAACAAAGCTCATAATGTTTTCGGAGAAGCGAAAGAAAAAGCACATGATGCTGGTGAAGATATCAAAGAAGGTGCCGAAAAATTAGGCGAAAAAATCAAAGAGGGTTTCGAAGATATCAAAGATAAATTTCACAAACATGATAGTAAATAAAATTTAAATCCAATAGACCATCCGTGCAAATTGAGACGGGTGGTTTTTTAGAAATATTTTGTTATTTTAAATAGCTTGGAAAACGATTATATGCTAGAGTTAAGTGGATAGAGAAGGAAAAAGGAGTTGGGGGATATATGGTCAGTTGGTTGTTGACGTTAGAAGCTTGGCAGCAAGCATTACTTGGAACGGGATTCACGTATTTCATGACAGCCTTAGGTGCAGGCTTAGTTTTTTTCTTTAAAAATATAAAAAAAGAAGTTTTAAATCTAATGTTGGGTTTTGCTTCTGGGGTTATGATAGCGGCAAGCTTTTGGTCATTGTTGGCTCCAGCTATTGAACAGGCAGAAGAGAATGGCGATATCGCTTGGTTGACTGTCAGCTTTGGGTTTGGTTTAGGAGGCGTTTTCCTTTATATTGCGGATAAAACATTGCCTCACATGCACTTCGGACCCAATCATGAAAGGGAAGGGTTGCCTAGTCATTTAAAAAGAACTATTTTATTAGTATTTTCCATTACCTTGCATAATATTCCAGAAGGTTTAGCGGTGGGGGTGGCTTTTGGGGCAGCGGCGTCAGCAGATGATCCAACGAAGGCTATTTTAGCAGCTATTTCTGTTGCGATTGGAATTGGGATTCAAAATTTTCCAGAAGGAGCAGCAGTGTCTATCCCTTTGCGACAAGAAGGCTTGAGTCGTTGGAAAGCTTTTTTATATGGGCAAGCTTCAGGAATTGTTGAGCCTATTGCTGGCGTGATTGGAGCCGTTCTCGTTATGAAAATAACAGTGCTGTTGCCATATGCGCTTGCCTTCGCAGCAGGTGCCATGATTTATGTCGTCGTAGAAGAATTAATCCCAGAAGCGCAGCAAACCCTAACTAGTAAAAGACATTTTGCTGTTTTCGGGGTCATGCTTGGCTTTATTATGATGATGATTTTGGACGTAGCCTTGGGATAGGATGTTAAAAAAGCTAGGAAAGACTTTTTATAAGCTTTCCTAGCTTCTTCCAGAATAGAACTAAGCAGAAATAAATAGGAAGCGGTAATCCTTGGGAACTTCAACTGTTTTTTATATTTGGGAGAATAGTGATAGTTCCAACAAATAATTATTCTTTATACTAACATTGTAAGATCTTACAAAATAAATAGTGTTAGGAGAGAATATTATGGCAAATACTGAATCAGTAATAAACTGGTTTCGAGCAAGAGAAGGAAAGGTAACATATAGCATGACGAATCGCTATGGTCCTTATAGTTATGACTGTAGTTCAGCTGTGTATAATGCGTTAATTGAAGCTGGTTTTTTACCAGTTGGGACTGCAATAGGAAACACAGAAACTCTTTATGCGTTAGATGGATCACTATTGCAACCAATCTCACGTTCGCAAGCAAGTAGAGGTGATATTTTTATCTCAGGAGGCAAAGGAACCAGTTTAGGTGGAAATGGACATACAGGAGTATTCGTAAGTAACAGCAGAATTATTCATTGTAACTACGGGTCAAATGGAATTTCAGAAACATCTACAGAAAATGGTTGGATGGGTGGACCACCAAGTAATTTTTATCGATTAAAAGGTGGAACTACAACAACTGAAACAGAGAAAAACGGCATTGCGATTGACAATATTTCATTTGACCAAGCAAAACATATGGTGGCTTGGATTCAAACGAAATATTCTTGGACGTTATTAAGAGAACAAGTCAAAGCTGATAAGCAGAGTGACGGTCGGTATAAATTAGTGATTAAAAGTGGACAAGGTGCTCGTTTAAATAATTCACTGGCTCGATTACAGCAGGAGTTAAGAACATACTATCCTGGATATATGCAGCAAAATATAGCTGTTATAGATGGAGATAAAAGTAGTTCTTGTATTGAAGCGCGTAATATGTCAGCTTCTGCTTTTACAGAAAACAATCCTTTTGATTTGCACATGCGAAATTTTTTAAAAGATATTTTGTTGGATGGTCAAACATATGGTGAAAAAAATTCTTATGGTACTTGGGATGTTCGAGTAAAAGGGGAAGGATTTAACAACCATGATACACCTATCGTAAAAAATGAAATTGAAGCAGAAGTTCGAAAAACAGGGGCTAATGCTTTTGCAGTAAAATCATTTAAATATTAAATGTAGCGTTGGGATAGTCAAAATATTATTAAAAATAAAAAATACTGTGGGGATAATTACTATCCTCCACAGTATTTTTCATTCATTTAGAGAATCCGTTCAAAAGGATCTAAGCTAATGCCTTTTTCTAAAACGATTTTTGCATATTCTTGGGCAGAAAATAGTGAATGGTCTTTATAATTGCCACATTCTTTTGCGGAGACCGCCGGAACGAAATCTGTTGCTACAATAAATTGCAAGACAGTCACTAAAGCATCACGAATTTCTTTTGCTGAATGTTGGTTCCACATAATCATATAAAAACCAGTACGACAGCCCATTGGAGAAATATCAATAATTCCTTCTAAATGATCTCTTAAATTTACAGCCAATAAATGTTCTAATGTGTGAACCGCTGCTGTTGGCAATTCATCCTCGTTGGGTTGTAAGAAACGTAGATCATACTTCTCAATTAATACATCCCCTTGTTTTTCAGTTCCTGCTAAACGAACATAAGGAGCCTTTACTGTATTGTGATCTAATTCAAAACTTTCTACTCTAGCCATCTTAATTACTCCTTTTTCTTTATGTTTTGAGTACTATCATTTCTAAAAAATAAGACTTGCAAAATTAGTAAAACTTCTCTGTCATATTTATTCAGTAAATTCGCTTTTAACTATAGCAAAAGATCCTTAAAAGTCAATAGATAGCGTTTAAGCTTTTGGAAAAAAACAAGTAAGCCTTTTTTATAGATAAGTGCTAACAGAACATGCGAATACTGTGAAGTATTGATATCAAAACGATGTAGATTATGGTAAAATAAAAAAAGTAGGTTTCTTCAGTATTTTAAGAGGGGATGTTAAGTATGGAAAATGGATATAATGTTGCAGTGGTAGGTGCAACAGGTGCAGTAGGAACAAAAATGATTGAAATGTTGGAAAATACAACGTTACCATTAAAGAAAGTAACTTTATTGGCATCAAAGCGTTCAGCCGGTAAGGAACTGACATTCAAAGGGACTAAGTTAATTGTAGAAGAATTATTACCAGAATCTTTTGAAGGTATTGATATAGCTTTGTTTAGTGCTGGCGGAGGGATTTCAAAGCAATTTGCTCCTGAAGCGGTGAAACGTGGCGCGGTAGTGGTAGATAATACGAGTCATTTTAGAATGGACCCTAATGTTCCTTTAGTTGTTCCAGAAGTCAATAAACAGGCATTAAAAAATCATCAAGGGATTATTGCCAATCCTAATTGTTCAACGATTCAAATGATGGTGGCTTTAGAGCCAATTCGTAAAGTCTATGGCTTAGACAGAATTATTGTGTCTACCTATCAGGCGGTAAGTGGAGCTGGAATCAATGCTTTAGAAGAGTTGAAATCACAAGCTTTAGCACATATTGAAGGCACACATGCAGAACAATTAGAAGCAAATATTTTACCTTGCGGTGGCGATAAAAAACACTATCCAATCGCTTTTAATGCATTGCCACAAATTGATGTATTTTCAGATGATGATTATACTAGTGAAGAGTGGAAAATGATCAATGAAACGAAAAAAATCATGGAAGATGATGCAATTAAAGTAGTAGCAACTTGTGTTAGAATTCCTGTTTTATCAGGTCACTCTGAATCTGTTTATATTGAAGTGGAAAAAGATGGATCTTCCGTTGAAAAAATTAAGCAGTTGGTAGCAGAAGCACCTGGGGTTACATTGGAAGATGATCCAAGTCAACAAATTTATCCACAAGCATTGACTAGCATTGGAAGCAAAGAGACATTTGTAGGACGAATTCGCAGAGATATTGATATTGATAAAGGCTACCATATGTGGGTCGTTTCAGATAACTTGCTAAAAGGTGCTGCGTGGAATTCTGTACAAATTGCAGAAACACTTCATGAAATGGATTTAGTTCGGATCTAAAAAAATGAACGGGGGAAAATTAAGTATGGATTTGAAAAATGCAACGATAATTACAGCGATGGTTACCCCTTTTGATGAAAAGGGAGCAATCGATTTTGAACGTTTGCCACAATTAGTGGAACATTTATTAGCTAATCATACTGAAGGAATTATCCTTGCAGGGACAACTGGGGAGTCACCGACACTTACTCATGACGAAGAGATTGATTTGTTTAATGAAGTGATTCGCTTAGTTGATGGTCGAGTGCCAATTATTTGTGGTGTTGGTACTAATGATACAAGAGACTCGGTAGAATTTGTTCAAGAAATTTCTGCAATTCGTGGGATTGATGCTGGTTTAGCTGTAGTCCCTTATTATAACAAACCGAATCAAGAAGGTTTATACCAACATTTTAAAGCAATCGCCGAAGCTAGTGATTTGCCAATTATTTTATACAATGTTCCTGGTAGAACAGTAGCTAACCTTGAGGTGGAGACAACTTTACGTTTAGCTGAACTTGATAACATTGTTGCAATTAAGGAATGTTCAGGATTAGATGCGCTGACAGAATTGATAGAACATGCACCAAATGACTTTTTAGTTTATACTGGAGAAGATTCATTAGCTTTTGCAACAAAAGCTTTAGGTGGCCAAGGGATTATTTCTGTTGCAAGTCATGTGCTTGGTACAGAAATGCATGAGATGTATCACGCACTAGAAGGTCAAGAACTGGTAAAAGCTGCGGCTATCCAACGCAAATTGTTGCCGAAAATGAACGCACTATTTTCTGTTCCTTCACCTGCGCCAGTAAAAGCAGCTTTAAATCATTTAGGTGTTTCTGTTGGCGAATTACGACTACCTCTTGTATCATGTACAAATGAAGAAAAAGCGAAAATTTTAAGCACACTAGATTTCTAATGCTAGTGTGAGAATATAGAGAGGTGAAAATGTTGAGTACAATAAAAATCGTTCCCTTAGGTGGTGTCCGCGAAAATGGAAAAAACATGTACATTGCAGAAGTGGAAGATGAAATTTTTGTACTGGATTGTGGATTAAAGTATCCAGAGAATGAACTTTTAGGGATTGATGTAGTGATTCCAGATTTTACGTATTTGGAAGAAAATATTGATCGTGTAGCAGGAATTTTTCTGACACATGGTCATGCCGATGCAATAGGCGCATTACCTTATCTTTTATCGAAAGTTCATGTACCAGTATTTGGTACAGAATTAACAATCGAGCTAGCAAAATTAAACGTAGAAAACCATGCTGATTCAAAAAAATTCAATGACTTTCATATCATTGATGCTCGGACTGAGATTGACTTTGGCAAAGCAACAATTAGTTTCTTCAGAACAACTCATACGATTCCAGATTCAATTGGAATTAATCTGAAAACAAAAGAAGGCAACATCGTATACACAGGAGATTTCAAATTTGATCAAAGTGCGATCCCGATGTATCAAACGGATTTTGGACGCTTAGCGGAGATTGGCAGTGAAGGTGTTTTAGCGTTGTTAAGTGACTCTTCTAATGCTGAAAACCCAACACAGGTTGTTTCTGAACTTCAAATTGCTGAAGAAGTATTTGATACCATTAAATACTGGGAAGGCCGAATCATTGTTGCTTGTGTTGCCAGTAACTTGTTACGAGTGCAGCAAGTATTGGATGCAGCTTACAAGTCAAATAGAAAAGTTGTTTTAACAGGGCAAGATTTAGAACGTATCATTAGAACAGCCATGCGTTTAGAAAAATTACAATTACCAAGCGAAGACTTGTTAATTAATGCAAAAGAAATGAAAAAATATGCACCAGAAGAATTAGTTATTCTGGAAACAGGAAGAATGGGCGAACCAATCAAATCCTTGCAAAAAATGGCTAACAGTACTCATGGAACTGTAAGAATCCAAGAAGGTGATTTAGTTTATATCACAACAACACCAACAACTGCTATGGAAACGATGGTAGCAAAAACAGAAGATATCGTATATCGAGCAGGTGGAATTGTGAAGCAAATTTCTGATAACCTTCGTGTTTCAGGTCATGCCGGTCCAACAGATCTTCAATTAATGTTGAACTTAATGAAACCAAAGTACTTTATTCCTGTTCAAGGAGAGTATCGCCAGTTAGCTGCTCATGCTGATTTAGCCCACGAATTAGGGATTCCTTATAAACAAATCTTCATTACAGGCCGTGGCGATATTTTAGAGTATAAAAACAAAAAAATGACAGTTGCTGGAAGTACAACAGCAGATAATATTATGATTGATGGATTGGGTGTTGGAGATATCGGCAACATTGTTCTCCGAGATCGAAGAATTCTTTCAGAAGATGGTATTTTTGTAGTGGTTGTCACAATCAATCGCCGTGAGAAAAAAATTGTATCTCCAGCTAAAATTACTTCTAGAGGTTTTGTTTATGTAAAAACAAGCAAAGACCTTATGAAGGAAAGCGGCAGTATGGTAACGGAAATTGTCGAAAAACATTTAGCTAGTTCTGATTTTGAGTGGAGCAAGTTAAAACAAGAAATTCGCGATAACTTGAGTCGTTATCTTTTTGAACAAACAAAACGTAGACCAGTGATCCTTCCTGTAATTATGGAAGCAACACAACGTAAATGGTCTAAAAGTTAATAAAAATGAACTGTAATTTTCGCTTGTCGAGGTTACAGTTTTTTTGATAATGATGGAGAATAAATGAACGTCTGAATGGTTAGTTGAGTGGATTAGTTATTAATTTACCTTTTGACGCTTCTTCGTTACAATGAAGAGAAAGGGGATGATGGCATGGAAAAAAAGAAAGAAACAAAATGGATTCAATTTCTTGGAGGGAAAAACTTACTATTTACTTTGTTTTCTTTATTGCTCCTTGGATGTGTGATTTTCGTTTTTCATCAAATAAGTTTTATTTTTAAGCCGATTCAAGTCGTTTTTAAAACAACGATTGGACCGATGATTTTAGCATTGATTCTCTATTATCTTTTTAATCCAATAGTAAACTTTTTAGAAAAACGCAAGATTAAACGAATTTACAGTGTCATTGGTATTTTCATTCTAATTATTGCTTTAATCGTTACAGGGATTCTTTTAGTCGTTCCGATTTTACAGAAACAAGGAGATAGTCTCGTAAAAAATTTCCCGAAATACATGGACGATTTGAATCAAATGATTACTAAATTATTCCACAGTTCCTTTTTAGAAAAACCATTAACTAATGCGCTTGATAGTGTGCAAAGATGGTTTGATAATATCTCCAGTAGTTTAGGAAATTACTATAGTAAGGCGATAGAAGGAGCGTCTACAGTTTTCTCAACAATTACTGGTTTTGCTTTGATTGTTTTGACTGCACCGATTATTACATTCTTTCTATTAAAAGATGATCAAAAATTTTTCAGTTTTCTATTAAAAATAATTCCACCTAGTTTTCGGAAAGATGCCAAGGAAATTGGAGAAACGATGAATAATCAAGTTGGAGCTTATTTAAAAGGACAGATTATTGTTTCTATTGCAATTGGTATTTTAACATTTATTGGTTTTTTCTTGATTCAAGTACCTTACGCAGGAACATTAGCGATTATTGTTGGGATTACAGCCGTGGTTCCATATGTGGGTCCGGTGATTGCTTTTATTCCGGCTGCAATTGTTGCTATTATGGTTTCATTTGGTATGTTTATTAAGATGTGCATTGTTTGGATGATTGTTCAAAGTTTAAATGGGCATTTGATTCAACCTCAAATTATGGGGAAAAAGTTAGTCGTTCATCCACTAACGATTATTATCGTATTGCTAGTAATGGGTGATTTATTAGGAATGTTTGGCTTCATTTTCGGAATTCCAATTTATGCTATTTTTAAAGTTCTAGTAACTTATCTATTCCGTAAGTTTAAGCAACGTTACAATCAGTTTTATGGAGAAAATGGAGAGTATGAAGACACCGAATTTTCCAAAGAAGAATATTTAGACGAGTAGATTGGCTTAGTAATTTAAGCATAGAAGCTAACCATGATCCGCACAAATTTTAATCGGCTGAAGTAAGTTTACGCTTAGTTCAGCCGATTTATTTTATATGAAATATTCAGGATTAACTAATAAAGTTTTCTAAAGCAAGTAACTGTTTTTTTATGGATAAACCATCTAGCTCAGAACGCCCTAAGTAACCAACTAACTTTCCGTTTTTTCCAATGACGCGATGACAAGGAACAATGATTGGTAGAGGATTACGACTGTTGGCTTGACCAATTGCTCGAACCGCTTTTGGTGAGTTGACAGCAATCGCAATGTCTAAATAGCTACGAGTTTCTCCAAAAGGAATCGTATAGAGAGCCTTCCAAACTTTTTGTTGAAAAGGGGTTCCTTTCTCAAAAATAAAAGGAACGGTAAAATTTTGTCTTGTTCCAGCAAAGTATTCATGTAATTCTTGCGCTGCTTGTTCAGTAAATATATTTGTTTTAGCATTCTCAATTGATTGAAAAGAAACTTTGGTCAAGCCCAAGTCATTTGCATCTAGCCAAAGAGGGCCAATGGCAGTGTTGATTTTCATTATTTCAGAACCCCAATCCGTTGATATTTTCAGTCATTCTTTATTATACTCTGTATAGAAATATGGTACTATAATTTGTAGAGTAAGAAAGTCATATTTTTTTATTCAGTATAGCATAAAACGAGACGGATTATTTATGACAGAAGATGAAAGGAAATGGTAAAAATGGAAGAAGTGGTGATTTTCCACACCAATGATTTACACTCTCATTTAGAAAATTGGCCTAAAATTCGTCGATATATACTAGAAAAAAGAGCAGATTACTTAGCTGAAAATAAATCAGTAATTACCCTTGATTTAGGCGATTTTGTTGATCGCTGGCATCCGTTGACTGAAGCAACGGATGGGCAAGGAAATATTGAATTAATGAATACCTTGAATTACGATGCTGTAACGATTGGTAACAATGAAGGCGTTGGAAACTCCAAAGAGCAATTGAATCAACTATATACTAAAGCAAATTTTGATATTATCCTTGGCAATTTATTTGATAAAGAGACGGGAAGAGCCCCTTCTTGGGTGCAACCGCATAAAATGATAGAGACAAAAGAGCATAAGATTGGACTCCTTGCTTTGACTGCACCCTTTCCATTAACCTATAGTCCTAATGGTTGGAAAATTCATACAACGGATCAAGTATTACCAAAACTCATTAATGAAGTGAAAGAAAAATGCGATATCTTGATTTTAATGAGTCATCTTGGCATTGATGAAGATTTAAGAATTGCTAATACTTATCCTGAAATCGATGTTTTACTTGGTTCTCATACCCATCATTTATTTCCTGATGGAGAAAAAGTTAATCAAATGCAACTTGCAGCAGCTGGAAAGTTCGGAATGTATATCGGTGAGGTTCATTTAACCATTAATCAAGGACAGATTATTGATAGTTTTGCTAGAACCATTCCAACAGCTGAATTATCAGGAGAAACAGAAGATCAAGAAGAGATAGCGAACTTTTTAGATCAAGGCCATCATTTGTTAACCGAAAAAAGGATCGCTGAAATTCCTTGGATGTTAAGTAGAGATTTGAAACAGGAACATCCCTTTATTGAAGTTGCGTTGGAAGCTCTAAAAGAACGTGGAAAAACAGAAGTAGCAATTTTAAATAATGGATTGTTTATGGTAGATATTCCTGCTGGAGATGTTAATGAAGATCTGTTGCATCAGGCGTTGCCTCATCCTATGCATTTGATTAATGTAACATTAAGTGGCACTGATTTAATTCGTTTAGTACGAGAAATGGAGAAAAATAGGCATTTTTTGAGAAAGTTTCCAATTGTCGGAATGGGCTTTAGAGGAAAAGTTTTTGGCGAACTTCGATATAATGGATTATCGTATGATAAGAAAAACCAAAAGGTCTATTGGCTAGGTAACTTAGTTGATGAAACAGCCAATTATACATTTACTACAGTCGATCATTTTATGTTTGTTCCATTTTTTCCCACAATTGAGTTGGCTGGGAAAGTTGAATTTATTTTTCCTGAATTTATTCGTACAGTTGTAGGAGCTTATCTGAAACGATACTATCCAATCATTTCAAAACAAGGTATAATAAAGAAATAGGCGGTGAAGAAATGACAGAAAAAGAAACAAAATCAAATAAAAAATCAGAAAAACAAGAAGCCACATTAACAGATGAAATCACGGCTGTCCTTGAAGAAATAAAAGAAGAACCGATTAAAGAAAAGAAAAAAGGTGAAATTGTCACGATTCTTGACGAAAATCAGATTACTATAGGGGACAAAAAATACCGAATTGTTAAAGACCATCGTGAAGCGTTCGATGCAGAACGATTAGGGGAACGCTATAGTGATGTTCTTTCTCGTTATGACTATATTGTAGGCGATTGTGGTTATGATCAGCTTAGATTAAGAGGCTTTTTCAGTGAAAGTAATCGCAAAGCGGCACCGGAGCAACGGATTGATACCTTAGAAGATTACCTTTATGAATTTTGTAATTTTGGTTGTGCTTATTTTGTAATTGAACGTCTAGGCAGCAAAAAAGAAAAAACACAAAATAGAAAAAAACGTCCTAGAAAAGGGAATGGACAACAACAAGCTCATATAGAAGAAAAACAAGTTACTGTTCCTAAAGGAGCCAAAAATAAGGCGAAACCAGTAATTAAAAATCGCCAAGAAACTAAGAAACAACCGGTTGGCAAAAAACAAGAAAATAAAGAAACGAATGGTCGATCTTTTACGATTCGAAAACGTGAGGAGTAAGAGCCAGTGAGCAGAGAGTATCAAGGATATTTGATTGATTTAGATGGAACGATATATTTAGGAGAAGAGATCATTCCAGCAGGGAAAAGATTTATCGAACAGCTACAACAAAGAAAGCTACCTTTCTTATTTGTTACAAACAATACTACAAAAACACCAGAAGCTGTTGCCAATCGTTTAGCAAAAGAGTTCGACATTCATGTTTCAAAAGAAACGATTTATACAGCGAGTCTAGCAACGATTGATTACATGAAAGAATCTGGTAAAGGGAAAAAAGTCTATGTGATTGGAGAATCAGGATTAGTAGATTTAATTTTGTCTGCTGGTTTTATCTGGGATGAAGAGACACCGGATTATGTCGTTGTTGGCTTAGATACTCATATTACCTATGAAAAAATCTCCAAAGCAGTTCTTGCAATCCAAAAAGGTGGAACATTTATTGGGACCAATCCTGATAAAAATATTCCTACAGAAGCAGGTCTCTTACCAGGTGCAGGGTCTCTCATTTCTTTGGTAGAAACGGCCACGCAAGTAAAACCAATATTTATCGGCAAGCCTAATGCAATTATTATGGATGAAGCGATTAAAATAATGAACTTAGCTAAAAAAGATGTGCTAATGGTTGGAGATAATTATGAGACAGATATTCAATCAGGAGTTCAAAACGGAATTGATAGTTTGTTAGTACTATCTGGCTTTACACCTAAGACTGCCGTAGCGGATTTACCAGTTCAACCAACTTACGTTTTAGATTCTTTAGATGAGTGGGTATTTGAATGAGAAAGAAAATAGACTGGCGTTGGCTTGAGCGAGGCGGTATTTTTTGCTTGATTTTAACCATTCTGACATTAAGTATCACGATAACCATTAATTTTAGACTATTGTATGTTTTTGATATCGACAGCTTAAATATTTTGAACGGTATGGATATGAGCAAAACTGTCTTATTGAAAAATTTTGACCAATTGATGAACTATCTTAACAATCCTTTTGTGCATACGTTGAAATTATCTGATTTTCCTGTGTCGGAAAGTGGAGCCTTTCATTTTTATGAAGTAAAAAGATTGTTTTTACTCTGCTATGGTGTTTTAATTGTAACCATTGTACCTAGTATTTTGTTTATTCGTCAATTAAGTAAAAGAGATAGAATTTGGCGATTAATTAGACCTTTTCAATGGGGGATGGCAATTCCAGCGCTATTTGCTGGAGTAATGGTTCTTTGGTTTGACCAATTTTTTATTGCCTTTCATGGTGTTTTTTTCAATAACGATGATTGGCTTTTTGATCCTTTGACAGATCCAATTATCAATGTTTTGCCAGAAGAATTTTTCATGCATTCTTTTATTTTATTTTTTATCGTCCTAGAATTGTTGTTTTTTATTGGGATTATTATTGGAAAACGTTCGCTAAAAAAAATATAAGTCGTCGAAAAATTCGCTTTAGAAAAGATAGTTTATCGCTTAGAACTAAAAAAATAAGAGCATAAAAACGCACAAAATCAGCATTTTAATAATGTATTTTGTGCGTTTCTTTAGATATCATTCTTTAAAATTTTTTTCGCTCTAGTTCCTATCTTTATGTAGTAAAGAGAGCAGAGTAGTAAAAATAACGGAGGAGCTACCCGAAGTACTACGAAGAATGTTTTGACAAGAACTTGACCAATAATTTGTAGCCCAGATTGTTCCCAAGCAGGTGATGCCAAATACCACGAAGGAATATCGCTAAAATTTAGTTTAAGAATAAATAAATTGATAATAAATAAGACACTATAAAAGGTAGCTTGTTGATACAAACGCTTATATCGCTCGTTACTTGATTTAATATCTGAAAATATATTTAAGTTTTGGTTGTTTTTTGGTAAAAAGAAATGAAAGCCACTGTTTTGACTCCCACTTATATGAGACCAGCCGCTATCTTCAAACAAAGTCAAGTAATCAACGTAACTAGTTTTGTTTCTAAATGTTTGATAGTCAATTTTATAATTGGAGCTTGTCGGTGTGGATTTTTCAAATGTATAAATATTCCAGCTATTGTACTTAGCTAAACGCCAACCTTTTTCTGACATTTCTTTTAAATAATTCTCTTCTTTCTCCATATCAACAAATACTCTAAACTTTTTCATTTTATCTAGCCTCCTATAATAATTCATCAGCAATCACGACTAATTGTTTTAATCTTTTAACTTCCAGCGCTAAAACTTTTTTTCCTGCATCTGTTAATACATAGACTCGACGACGTTTATCATTGCTAGGTACTTCTCTAATCAGTTTCTGTTTTAATAAGTTTTCAGTTGCACCATACATAGTTCCAGCAGCAATACGAACTCTTCCGTTGCTTAATTCCTCTACTTTTTGCATAATGGCATACCCATGTAATGGTTCTAGTAATGAGATCATAATATAGAAGGTTGTTTCAGTTAAAGGTAATAGCTTATTTATATTCATTGTCTCCTCCTATTTTTCTTGTATTTATATAAACAGTTATACTGTATAGTTTGATTATATATAGTAAGACTGTATATGTCAATTAATAGTTGTAAGAGAAAAGTAACGATTATATTTCCGGAATCTTTCTTTTATAGTGTTAAATGATTGATTTAATAACATTTTTTTACTATATTAAGCTAAATATTTTCATAAATTATTTAACAATGCTAATCTTAACATATAGACAGAATCTGAATGATTAATAGTTTCAGAATTTTTTTCTGTTATGTAAAAAAAGAAAGAAGGAAAAGAGTATGTTTGATTGGATTAAGCTGTATTTCATCGCTGCAATAACATTTGTAGCTTTAGACTTTATTTGGTTGTTATTCATTGCTAGAAAATTGTATCAAGAGCAGTTAGGTGGCTTATTAGGAGAAACCAGAATAGCACCAGCAGTTATTTTTTATTTACTTTATTTAGCAGGGATTTTATTTTTTGTTGTAAACCCAGCAATTGAAAAAGAGAGTCTATCTTATGCCATAATGGCAGGTGGTTTTTTAGGCTTGCTGTGCTATGGAACTTACGATTTGACCAATTTATCAACAATTAAAGATTGGCCAATTCTTGTAACTAGTTTGGACTTAGTTTGGGGAACTTTTGTAACAGCTTCAACTTCTGGAATTACGTACTTTATAGCACAATGGATAAATGGGAGATAAGAAATGATGGAAACTGTCGATACTTCGCAAATGCTTGATGCTAAGGAATTATTGTTTGCAATTCAAGAGGGTGCTAAACGATTAATTAATGAAAAGCAACAATTAAATCAAATGAATGTTTTCCCTGTACCTGATGGGGATACTGGTAGCAATTTGGCCTCTCTAATGCAAACTATTCTAGAGGAAACAGAAGCCGATTTTTCTTCTGTAAAAAGTATTTTTGAAAAAGTAGCTGATGCCTCGCTGGTGGGGGCTAGAGGAAATTCAGGAATTATTTTTGCTCAGTATTTAAATGGTATTTATAATCATTTGCTTACATTTGAAGAACCAAATAGTGTACAGCATTTTATTAAAAGTGCGAAAGCGGCTACTAAAGAAGCATATCAAGCAATTGAAAATCCGGTTGAAGGTACTATGATTACGGTCATTCGAATCTGGTCAGAAGCGTTGAGTTTAACCTCTGAAAACGAAAACGATAATACGTTGGAAAATATTTTGACCAATGCGTTAAATAAAGCAAAACGAGCAGTTGAAAATACGACACGTCAATTAAAAATCCTGCAGCAGAATAAGGTGGTAGATGCCGGTGCAAAAGGTTTCTATTTATTTATCGAAGGATTTACTCAGGCTTTTATAAGTAACGAAAAAACAACCTATGTAAGCCTTTCAGAAAAAATGGAGTTAGTTATTCCCACCGAGATTCATCAAAATTCTGAAAAGCCAGTTTTTCGTTATTGTACAGAAGTTCTCTTAGATGAGGTCTCCTTGTCTAAGGCGGAAATTCAACAAGGATTAGTAAAATTAGGTGATTCAATTATCGTTGCAGTGAATAGAGGGAAGGCTAGAATTCATATCCATTCCAATCAACCAGAAGATGTACTAAGTTATTTAAGAAAAATTGGCACCCCTTTACAACAAAAAGCAGACGATATGCTTTTACAGTATGAGGTGAATCAAAAACAGAAACATCCAATTGCACTTGTAACAGATTCTATCGCCGATTTACCAGAAGAATATCTTTTATCTAATCAAATCCATGTCATTCCGATGACACTTCTGATTGATTCCACTAGCTATATAGACAAAATAACTTTAAAAAGCAATCAGTTTTTTGAATTAATCAAGAGTAGTCAGGATAAGCCAACTTCTTCTCAACCAAGTATAAAAACTGTTGAAAATTTATTTTCATTTCTAGAAACACGCTACAAAGAAATTCTAGTTATTACAGTTGCAGATCGGCTAAGTGGGACGTATCGATCTATAAAAGAAATTGCTAAAAAGCGCGATGGAAAACAAGTAAGGGTTGAAGTGATTGATTCTAAACAAAATTCAGCTGCAGAAGGATTACTAGTCATGAAGGCAAATGAATGGATAGAAGCGGGTCTTGATTTTGATGCGCTCGTTGACAAAGTTAAAGCACTAAGAAAAAAAATTAGTATCTTTGTCAGTGTGGATACATTAGAACCTATGATTAATTCAGGGAGAATTCCTCAAACATTAGGGAGAATCGCTGAAAGATTAAGCATAAAACCAATTGTTAGCTTGGATGAGGCAGGGAATGGAAAGTTAAAAGATTTTACTTTTAGTTTATCAGGAAATGAACGGAAAATAATAAAGAAAATAGCCAAAATTCATCAAGAGGAGAGTATTTCTAAATACGTAGTCGTTCATGGAGAAGCAAGGGATCGAGCTGAAAAATTTGCTGAGCTAATCAAACAGTCGATTGGTGTCGATCCAACCTATATCATGGACATATCAGCGGTTATCGCTATGAGTGCTGGTAAAGGTAGTGTAGCGGTTGCCTTGATTTCTGACGAAGGGGAGTAATAGTTATGACAATCACTTTAATTGCAATCGTTCTATTCATTTATTTCACCGCGTTATTTTTATGGGCACAAGCGCTCCAAAATAACTCTATTGTAGACTTGGCGTGGGGAATTGGTTTTGTTTTGGTCGCATTTTTAGGTTATTTGGTTATGCCACAAAAAACAACCGTTGCTTCAATAACAGTTTTATTGGTCACTATTTGGGGATTACGCTTATTCTTCCATCTAGCGAAGCGCAATATTGGGAAACCCGAGGACTATCGCTATGTGCAAATGAGAAAGCGTTGGGGAAACCATTTTCCTAGACTAAAGGCCTATTTAAATGTCTTTGTTTTACAAGGAGCATTATTAATGATTGTTTCTATTCCAATTATCCTTGTCACTACAAGTGAAAATAATAAATTCTATTTCTGGAATTTTTTAGGTATTTTAGTTTGGTTAGTTGGCTTTTTCTTTGAAGTAATGGGTGACTATCAATTAACGCAATTCAAAAGCAATAAAAATAATAAAGGAAAGTTATTAACGGAAGGACTCTGGTCACTTACTAGACATCCCAATTATTTTGGCGAAGCGTTAGGATGGTGGGGAATCTATTTACTAACCTTAAATACCACCCGTAATTTGTGGGGATTTATTGGGCCACTGACGATTACATTACTTTTGCTATTTGTATCGGGGGTTCCTCTACTTGAAAAAAAATACAAAGAACGACCTGATTTTATTGAATATGCTAATAAAACACCCAAATTTGTTCCATTTATTGGGAAAAAGGGACTCTAAAAAATGGAGGGGATAGACATGGATAAAAATAATTCTGTACTTGCAAAGGCAATCGTGACATTAACATTCATTTTCATGGTTGGAATGAATATGGCAGCGGTACTACTTCCGTTGAATGGAGTAACCACCCAAGCTGTCTCAGATAAATATGCCAATTTATTTGCACCTGCTGGTTTAACGTTTTCTGTCTGGTCAGTTATTTATCTATTATTAGCACTTTTTGTTTTTTATCAATGGAAACCAACAGTAAAAAACTCTGTAATGAAGGATGAAAACTTTTCTAAAAAAATTCGGATTCTTTTTATCATCTCTTCATTACTTAATGGTGTTTGGCTTGTGGCATGGCAATATTTCCAATTAGAGTTATCTGTTTTAATTATGCTTTGCTTGCTGATTACATTAATTTTGATTAATAATCAATTGGTAAAGGAAACATTTAATTTGAAAGAATCTGTTTTTCTGCGTTTACCTTTTAGTGTTTACTTTGGTTGGATCACCGTTGCGACAATTGCTAATATAACAGCTTTATTGGTGAGTAAAAATATTTCATTTCTTCAAAGTAATCAAGTTTTTTGGACAATCACGATTCTAATTATTGGACTAGTAATTGCCGGTGCGACAATTGTAAAAAATCGGGATACCGCTTATGGTTTAACTGTTTTTTGGGCTTATTTAGGCATTCTGATTAAGCATTTGTCTTCTACTGGTTGGAATAACAACTATCCTAGTATTATTTTAACAGTCATCGGTTGCCTCATTGTTCTGTTAGCCCTTTGTGTTTACGGGGGAATCAGAAACCGTAAAAACAGGAAAATACACGAAGTGAAATAAGCAATTCATACAAAATAAGAAGAATTTATAAGAATGTTGACAAAACATCATGTAAATTCTTCTTTTTTTATTTTGTTCCATGTTTAGTTAAGTCCATTAATGAAAACTAATAATAACGGAATATAAAATAAGTACCCTAAAATACTGTAGCCTAGACTGGAGGCTGCAAATTCTTCATCAGCTTGGTAGTTACGAGCAAGAATAGGGACAGAGTTTTGAATAGGCATAGCCGATTGGACAATGAAAACGTGAAGCATCATTTCTGGAATTTGAATTATTTGCCCTAAAAGCCAGACAATTAGTGGGGAAATCAAATAACGTCCTAACAAAACACCGACAATATCTTTATTTAATCTTAAATTCCTAATTCCGATTTGATAGACGATAATACCAATCACAAACATGGAGAGAGGGGTTGTTAAATGACCAAGATAGCTAGAAAAAGAGCGTAAAAATAACGGAAGAGGGATTTCTAGTAGCATCCAAATTAGTCCAATCACAAAACCAAGAATTGCAGGAGAAATAATCTTTTTTAGCGCAGTCACTGGATGAAATCTAACTTTAGCACTTTCATAAACTGAGCTGTCTTTTGCAATCATATAAATGCCAATCGTCCAAAAAAAAGTCGTGTTTATAATGTAATAAAGTAGAACATAAGGAACAGAAATTTCACCGAAAATAGCTAAATTGATAGGTAATCCAATAAAAATAGTATTTGAACAAGTGAACATCGTCGAGAAAGTTCCTTTTCTACCTTTTTTTACATGAGTAAACTTGCTGTAAAGAAGACTGAATATAAAAGTAATTCCCATTGATAAGATAGGAATCAACATCCCTTGAAATAAATTTAAAAATTCAGATTTAGAAAATTTTTCAGTCATATTTAAAAACATACTGAAAGGTAAGGCGAGATTGAGTACTAGTTTAGAGAAAACATCCGCTATTTGATTGCTAAACCATTGTTTATAGCTTAGCCAATAGCCGATAAACATTAAAAAGAAAATAACAAAAATATTTAAATAAGCGTCTAGCATAAATACACCCCATTCTGAGAGATATCTGATTATTCTAATAGAAACTATGATTTTAAAAATAGTAGTTTACTAGTAAATGTTTAGATGAGAGCACGTTACCAACGAAAAAACATACCTTCAAGATTGTTAAAATCCGAAGGTATGTTTTAAATGGATTAGTCATCCTAAAAAATTATTTTCTATTTTGTTTTCCAGCATTGCGCCCCTTTTTAGAAACAGGAGTTGATTGCTTGATTTTTGTTTCTGCTTTTGGTGTTACATCTTTACGAGGTGTAACCACTTGTTTTGGTGGGTTTTTCTTAAATTCTTCAGCCACTTGCACTTTGATTCTAGGTCTCAGTAGGATATTCATGATAAGTGTTTGGATGCAAGAGAAAATACCGCCGACTACCCAATACAAAGTAACTCCTGCTGGTGAACTAAGGGACATAAAAACAATCATTAGTGGGGAAACAATCAACATTGATTTCATTGTTTTCTTTTGTTCTTCAGGAATTCCAATCGTTGAAAGATATCCTTGTCCTAGATAGGCTACTCCAGCTAAAATAACCAGAATAATACTTGGAGATCCTAGATTCATCCCTAAAAACGTTGCTTCAGAAATCCCAGGAGTATATTTCGCTGCAAAAAATAGCGCAGAGAAAACTGGCATTTGGATAAGGAGTGGTAAACACCCGATACCGCCCATCATACTCATATTGTTGTCTTTGTACACTTGTTGTAATTCAGCTTGAGCTTGCATTTGTTCCTCTTGAGATGTTGCTGCTTTTAATTTCGCTTGAGCTGCATCTAATTGAGGTTTAATCACTTGCATTTTTTCAGTTTGAATTAAACTTTTTTTCGACTGATGTAAGCCTAAAGGTAAAATGATTAGTCGGACAATAATCGTAATAAAGATGATCGCCCATCCGTAATTCCAATTGAAATTATCAACCAGATACGTAATCGCATTACCTGTTGGTTTGACTAAGAAATTATAAACAAACCCTTCGCCGGTTGGTTGGCCATTTTTTCCAGTTTTGACACAGCCAGATAAAAATAGTAATAACGTAAATAGACCAGAACTTAATAGCCACTTATTTAATTTTCTCATGTAATTCGTCCTTTTTATTAAAAATTTGCACAATGTTAACTATACTTGAAAAAGTCTTACTTTTCAATCATAAATCAAAAGATTCCAGCCTAAGATTCATAGATAACATGCTAATTTGTTACTGAAAATTTCTTATATACTTCCATTAGAGGATATTCTTGAATGTCTACATAAGTTACTCTACCCATTGGACTAGGAGATTCTTTTACTTTTTGAATAAACAGGGTCATGGCTTCGTCCGTTCCAATTGCTTCAATAGAAACGGAACCATCATCTTCGTTGCGAACGGTTCCCTTAATTTCAAGCTCATCTGCAACCATCTTTGTCATATAACGAAAACCAACACCTTGGACTCTTCCTTGAACATTCATGCGTACTTTTCTCATGTTAACACCTCTTTATATTCATTGTTAAAGTAATGATAGCGATTTTTTCAGGATATGGCAAATATTCTTTTAAATTAGTTGAAATGGTATGAAAAATGATATAATACAAAACGAGGTGTAATTATGAAAGAAATTTTATCAAGTAAGAATCCATTAATTAAAGAAATAAAAAAACTTCACAAAAAAAAGGCGCGAGACGAAAAAAAACAATACGTAATAGAAGGTTTCCACTTAATTGAAGAAGCGAAGAATTCAGGGGCAATTATCGAATGGATACTATTTAATCAACGGGGACAAGCAGAATGGGCAAACTGGTTAGAAACGTGCGACCCAGAAAAATTAATTTTTGTTAGTGATGAAGTATTAAATAGCCTGTCAGATTTGCCAACGCCCCAAGGTATTTTAGCTGTTATTAACAAGAATGAAGCAGACCATTTAGCGGAATTCCGTGGAGGATGGTTGCTTTTGGATAATGTTCAAGATCCTGGGAATGTAGGCACTATGATTCGAACAGCGGATGCTGCTGGCTTAGCCGGTGTGATAATTGGAGAAGGATCCGCCGACATTTATAGTACTAAAGTGCTTAGAGCTATGCAGGGTAGTAATTATCATCTTCCTGTTATTCATGGAAATCTAGCAGACATTCTTCAACAGTTTATTCAAAATCAGATTCCTATTTATGGGACAGAGCTAAATGAGCAGGCTGTTGATTATTTAAAAGTGAACAAAGCTGAGAATTATGGACTCATTATGGGAAATGAAGGACAGGGTGTGTCAGCGACTCTTTTGGCACAAACGACTCAAAATATTTATATCCCAATTAGAGGGCAAGCGGAGTCTCTAAATGTCGCTGTCGCAGCAGGGATTTTGATGTATCATTTATCTTAAAAAGAAATCATTCACCGTTGTTTTAACAGCTATTCTCAGAATGTAATGAAATTTTATTGAATTTATTTAAGTTATGTTGTATACTATCAAAGGTGCTGCTCTTTAGAACAGTATCAAATCCACATCCTTGTTTGATTTATAAGGCGGTGCTACTATTAGTAGTTCCTTGTAGAGTTGAAAACGGGAGAGGGAACAAATAAAAACCAATTGGAGGAAACAAAAAATGGCAGTAATTTCTATGAAACAATTACTAGAAGCCGGCGTACACTTTGGACACCAAACACGTCGCTGGAACCCAAAAATGAAGAAATATATCTTCACAGAAAGAAACGGAATCTATATCATTGATTTGCAAAAAACAGTGAAATTAGTAGATTCAGCTTATGAATACATGAAAAATGTTGCTGAAGATGGCGGCGTTGCTTTATTCGTAGGAACTAAAAAACAAGCACAAGAAGCGATCAAAGACGAAGCGATTCGTTCAGGTCAATACTATGTAAACCACCGTTGGTTAGGTGGAACTTTAACAAACTGGGATACAATCCAAAAACGTATTAAACGTTTGAAAGATATTAATAAAATGGAAGAAGATGGAACATTTGATGTTCTTCCCAAAAAAGAAGTTGTTGGTTTAAACAAACAACGTGAACGTCTTGAAAAATTCTTAGGTGGTATCGCTGATATGCCTAGAATTCCAGATGTAATGTACATTGTTGATCCTCGTAAAGAGCGTATTGCTGTTCAAGAAGCTCAAAAATTGAACATCCCAATCGTTGCGATGGTTGATACAAACTGCGATCCAGACGAAATTGATGTAGTAATCCCTTCAAATGATGATGCGATTCGTGCTGTGAAATTAATCACTGCTAAAATGGCTGATGCGTTTATCGAAGGTAATCAAGGTGAAGACCAAGCTGTAGAAGAAATTTTTGTTGAAGCAGCTCCAGAAGCGGCAACTTCTATTGAAGAAATCGTTGATGTAGTTGAAGGCGACAACGCAGCTGAATAAGTCAATTAAAGTTAGACAGAGTATTATCTAACGAGTGATTAAAACATTAGAGCTGTCTTGAAGGCTAGGCGAAAAAAAGCCTGTTATACCTTTGAGATAGCTTTTTTAAAAACAAATACGTGAATACAAATTAGGAGGACCTATAAAAATGGCAGATATTTCAGCTAAATTGGTTAAAAAATTACGCGACATGACTGGTGTCGGCATGATGGATGCAAAAAGAGCATTAGTAGAAGTTGAGGGAGATATTGATAAAGCAGTAGATCACCTTCGTGAAAAAGGAATGGCAAAAGCTGCGAAGAAAAACGATCGTGTTGCAGCTGAAGGTTTAGCAAATGTTGCTTCAAACGGCAATTTTGCAGCTATCGTTGAAATTAACTCAGAAACAGATTTTGTTTCTAAAAACGAAATGTTCCAAGAATTAGTGAAAAAAATTGCAACTGAAATTGCAACAAATAAACCTAAAACAATGGAAGAAGCTTTAGCATTAAAAACTGACAAGGGAACTCTTGAAAGTGAATTAATTGAAGCGACAACTGTTATTGGAGAAAAAATCAATTTCCGTCGTTTTGAATTAGTTAAAAAAGACGATAATGCAGCGTTTGGTGCTTATTTACACATGGGCGGTCGTATTGCTGTACTAACTGTCTTAGAAGGTACAACAGATGAAGAAGTTGCGAAAGATGTAGCAATGCATGTTGCAGCAATCAATCCTCGTTATGTTAATGATGCGCAAATTCCTCAAGAAGAATTAGCACATGAAGAATCAGTACTTAAAGAACAAGCATTGAATGAAGGAAAACCAGCAAATATCGTTGATAAAATGGTTGCTGGTCGTATGAACAAGTTTAAAGCTGAAATTTCTTTAGTAGATCAACCATTTGTTAAAGATCCAGATATGACTGTTCAAAAATATGTTGCTTCTAAAGGTGCGACAGTTAAATCATTCATCCGTTTTGAAGTGGGCGAAGGAATTGAAAAACGTGAAGACAACTTTGTTGATGAAGTAATGAGTCAAGTTAAAAAATAGTCTTTAAATAGTTGGTATGAAAAATGAAAGGATTTCTATTTTTGATAGAGTAGCTTACTTTTACACTATTAGAAAGAGAAATTTGGAGAGGAAAATCTTTAAAAAGATTGAACCTTCAAGAATTTCTATTTCTTACCTAATGGGAACGCAATAAAATGCGCTCCCTTTTTTTAGGCAATATGCATAAATTACTGGCAGAATTACTTTCTTATGATAAAATGATTTTAGAGAATTGATGGAGGGAACTAAAAAAATGGTAAAACCTAAATATCAACGTGTTGTATTAAAGCTAAGTGGAGAAGCTTTAGCTGGAGATGAAGGATTTGGAATTAAACCTCCTGTGATCAAAGAGATTGTTGAAGAAATTAAAGAAGTTCATGAACTAGGAATTGAAATGGCTATTGTTGTCGGTGGTGGAAACATCTGGCGCGGACAAATTGGTGCGCAAATGGGAATGGAACGCGCTCAAGCAGACTACATGGGGATGCTGGCAACAGTAATGAACGCTTTAGCTTTACAAGACACTCTGGAAAATTTAGGTGTACCAACTAGAGTGCAAACCTCTATTGATATGCGCCAAATTGCAGAACCATATATCCGTCGTCGTGCAGAACGTCACTTAGAAAAAGGGCGTATCGTTATTTTTGCAGCTGGTACTGGAAATCCTTATTTTTCAACAGATACTACTGCAGCATTACGTGCGGCTGAAGTAGATGCCGATGTTATTTTAATGGCAAAAAATAATGTAGATGGTGTTTATTCTGCAGATCCTAAATTGGATTCAAGTGCAGTCAAATTCGAAGAACTAACACATATGGATGTTATCTCTAAAGGGTTACAAGTAATGGACTCAACAGCAAGTTCATTAAGCATGGATAACGATATTCCGTTAGTTGTATTTAACTTAAACGAAAAAGGCAACATCCGCCGAGCTTGTCTTGGTGAGAATATTGGAACAACTGTTAGGGGGAAATAGAAAATGAGTGGAACAGTATTAGCAACTGCAAAAGAAAAAATGCAAAAAGCAGAACAAAGTTTACAACGTGAATTTGGTCAAATTCGTGCAGGACGTGCAAATGCAAGCCTGTTGGATAGAATCCAAGTAGAATACTACGGTGCAATGACACCAGTCAATCAATTGACTTCAATTAATATTCCAGAAGCAAGAGTTTTAATGGTTACACCTTTTGATAAAAGTTCAATTGGAGATATTGAAAAAGCAATTCAAGCTAGTGATATCGGAATTAGTCCAGCCAATGACGGGAACGTTATTCGTCTAGTTATACCACAATTGACAGAAGAGCGTCGTAAAGAATTAGCTAAAGATGTTAAAAAATTAGCTGAAACTGCGAAAGTTGCAGTTCGTAATGTTCGTCGCGATGCAATGGATGACTTAAAAAAACAAGAAAAGAATAACGAAATCACTGAGGATGAGTTGAGAAATCTTGAAAAAGAAGTCCAAAAACTGACTGATGATAGTGTAAAAAATGTTGATCAAATTACTGCTGAAAAAGAAAAAGAGTTATTAGAAGTTTAAAACGATTAAAAAATATATAAAATCGTGTGGATCCTAATTTATTAGGATACGCACTTTTTTTACCTTGAATTAAATCAAGATAAAATTTCGATAATTGATATATTTAAAACTATATTTATAGCAATAGTTGATTTTTTACTGTCTATTCAAAGGAAATAGTCCTAAATATGCAAAAAAGAGCTTGTGAAACATAGTCCGTTATGGAATAATTGTACTACATATATCATATTAAAAGGGGATGAGAAAGTGAATTTTGTTAGACGAGCTTTGTGTAGTGTGACTAGAAAAAAAGGGAAGTCTCTAATTCTCTTTGCGGTGATTTTTGTTTTAGGGAATGTTATCGCTGGAGCAATTGCAATCCAACAATCAACAGAGAATGTTGAGAAAAGTGTTAAAAAGCAATTAGGCGGTATGGCGACAGTTGAAATTGACTATGAAAAATTTCAAGATGAGTTGATGAAAGAAGAAAATCAAAAAGAGTTAAAACCTTTGGAATTGAAGACAATAAAAAAAATTGGTGATTCACCTTATGTAAAATACTATGATTATAATGCAAGTGGGTGGATTTCAAGTAAGAAATTGAAGAGCGCTTCATTTGGTGATGATAGTTCAATGGGATTTCCAGAGGGAAGTTTTTCATTAAAAGGCTCGAATTATGCTAAAGTTTTAGATGTTGAAGAAAACAAGATTAAAATTACTGAAGGACGAACCTTCAAGCAAGAAGAAATTGATAAAGGGACAAATGGGGCGATTATTTCGTCTAAAGTAGCGGACGAGAATGGTCTTGCTGTTGGTGATCAGATGGTATTGGATAATGTAGCCTATGAATCTTATAATGAAAATGGTGGTGTAGGTGAACTATACAAAATAGATACGCCGGTTGAGATCATTGGAATTTTTGAACCAACTTCGGTAAAAATGAAAGAAGAAAGCAAAGATAACAATAATGGTGAACAAGATAAAATGAATCAGCAAATGCTGTCGACGGAGCAACTTAATACGATCTATTTAACCAATAAACTAATCATAGATATGAACAAAGAACTTTTTGAAAAAAATAAGAAAGCTTATCCTGATGAAGTTACTGAAGAACAAGAGGATTACTTTGTCCCTGTTTATGTCTTAAAAAGTCCAGATGATGTAGACGCCTTCAAGCAAGATGTAAAACCGCTTTTACCTAAATATTATGCCGTTAAAGCTTCTGCGGATCAGTATGAACAAATTGGCGGAAGTATGAAAAAAATGTCTCAAATCTCTGGTTATGTTGTCATGATTGCCGTGATTGCTACGTTATTAATTATTTCTTTAGTCGTGCTATTGTTTATGCGGGATCGGAAACATGAGTTAGGGATTTACCTTTCACTTGGTGATAAACGCAGTCATGTAATGGGACAAATTGTCATTGAAATGTTTTTAATCAGTGGAATCGCTTTGATTCTTTCTTTAATTACAGGAAACTTTTTAGGTAAAGTAGTCTCAGACTCCCTATTAAATAGTGACATGTTAGCTACTGCGAAATCAGCAAATCAAGACATGTATTTTGTAATGAGTGGGTTAGGCGTTTCAGAACTTACTAACGCGGATGTAATGAGTGCTTATGAAGTGAAATTCTCGCTTGGCTATATTGTGACCTATCTCTCAGTGGGCTTAATTACTGTGTTGGTTTCAGCTGTGTTACCGCTAGTATACATTTTACGCTTGAATCCAAAGAAAATTATGATGTAGGAGGGGAAAAAGATGGCGATTTTAGAAACGAAAAATTTAAGTTATTTTTATCAAGATGGCGATCAACGTCGTTTTATTTTAAAAGACACGAATGTTTCCTTTGAGCAAGGGAAGTTCTACACCATTTTAGGACAGTCTGGTTCAGGAAAAACGACATTCCTTTCTTTAATTAGTGCATTAGACACGCCTAAAGAAGGTCAAGTATTATTAAATGGAAAAGATATTAAAACAATTGGCTATGAAAAGTATCGTCGTGACGACATTAGTATTATTTTTCAGAGTTATAACCTAGTACCTTATTTGACAGCTTTAGAAAATGTATTAGTAGCTATGTCAATTACGGATAATGAATTACCTCCGAACCAAAAAGAAGTGGCCTATAACCTGCTAGATTATATTGGCATCAATACTAGTAAAGCAGATCGCTTAGTAAACCAACTTTCAGGTGGAGAACAACAAAGGGTTGCTATCGCTCGTGCTTTAGCAACGAATGTAGACATTATTCTGGCAGATGAACCAACAGGAAATTTAGACGAAGGAATGGAGCAAGAGATTGTAGACATTTTTCAAAAATTAGCTAAAGTTCATAATAAATGTGTAATTGTTGTTACTCATTCAAATGAAATTGCGAACCAATCTGATGAAACCTATTACCTTAAAAAAGGTGTGTTAAAAAAATATGAGTGATTTTTTATCCAATTTTAGTGGCGATAACTATAGCAAAACGCGTCAAGAAAAACTATATGACAAAAAGAAAAAGAAAAAAGGCAAGCCAGTGGCTAAAAGTTCAACTGAACCTAAAGAACCCTTAATTACGCAGGAGCAACCAGTTGCGAAAACGCCTATTGTTGTCAAGAAAAAGAAAGCGAAAAGACAGGCAGGAGATGTTCCTTACGGTCCTGTTAATGTGATTCCAGATGAAGTATTTGAAAAAAGAGTACAAAAGCGAAAAGCGATGGCTAACGAAGAGGATTATTTAAGTCCTTCCACTGATGGAAATCATAACCTGTTTGATGAAGAAAATCTGATTGGCGATGAGAAACAGCAGGAAGATCAATACGAAGATCAATATCAAGATCAATATCAAGATTTTTACTCAACAGAAGACTTTGAACCAGTAGAAGAGCCAGTAACTGAAACACCTGATTTAGTAGAGCTAGACTCCTCTTCCGAAAGTACCCGCGATGAGGAATTTATAGAGACTGACCCAACCTATCAAAAGAAAAAAAGAAGAAAATATATCATTATTGGGATTTTATCAGCCATTGTAGTAGGTGTACTTTTCTTTACGTACTATCAAATGACTCATGTTTCAGTTCCTAATTTTAAGGGCAAAGAATTAGCGGATGCTCGTAGTTGGACCACAGAAAATGATGTGAAATTGAAAGTTGAACAAAAATATGATTTCAAAACAGAGACTAATGTCATTCTTAAACAAAGTATAACAAAAGGAAAAATAAAAAAAGGAACTGAATTGGTTGTTGAAGCTAGTTTAGGTCCAGATCCAAAAGAAGTCATCCCTTTACCAGATTTTAAAAAAATGAAATTGAAAGATGCTAAGAAATGGATTTCAGAAAACAAAGCCGATAATTTAGCAATCATTGAAGAATACAGTGAAACAATAGCAGCTAGTGATTTTATCAAATTTGAAATGACAACGAAAGATGTCAAAGCTGAAAACTACAAGCGAAAAGACAAAGGGAAAGTCTATTTTTCTAAAGGGAAAGAAGTCTATGAAAAAGATATCACTGTACCTGATTTTGCAGGGAAAGCTAAAGAAGAAGCAGTTGAATGGACAAAGAAAAATGAGATTCAATTGAAAACAGAAGAAGAAGATTCTAACACGGTTGAAATAGGTAAAATTATTTCGCAAAGTGTTGCCAAAGATCAAAAAATGGCTAAAAAAGAGACGATTACTATTAAAGTTTCTAAAGGAAAAGCGTTGTCTATTCCTGATTTTTCTCAGTACACTCTTCAAGAGGCGGAAGCTAAAGCAGAAGGCTTACAAGTTCAAGTGAAACAAACATTTAATGATACAGTTCCCTATGGTCGCTTTATTGGGCAAAGTATAGAAGCTGGAACCAAGTATAGTGAAAAAGGTGAGAAACCATCTCTACTAGTCACTTATTCTGCTGGAAAACCCTTTTTGAAAGATTTAAAAGATACCACTCTTGAAGGCGATTTACAAAAAATATTCTATGAGGACTACCAATCTAAAGGAGCAAACATTACCTATCAAGTTTATTATGTTGATTCTTCTGTTACTAAAGGAACAGTTGTACAGATGAGTAAGTACAATGAATTTGTTCCGATTGATTATGTTGTTCAAATTGGAATAAGCAGAGGAAATATCCAACCTACTGAACCTGATAAGCAGCCAAGTGAACCTGAATAAATAACTAGAACATCTGTCAGCTCAGCCTGAAGGTGTTCTTTTTTATTTTTTAAAATATGAATAGATGAAATTGTTTCATTTTCAGCTTTTTTTCATAAAATTCTTAATAATCGTGAAAAATTTTCTGTTTGAATAGGTTTTTGCTAAACTTATTGCTATAATAGTAACGATAGATTTTTTGGATTGGAGGGAAAAAGATGTTTCGATTTTTTCCGCAAAAAAATAAATATGTGCAAGAAGAAAGTGAATTTACTTTTGACCATACAGGATCAATACCACAACATGTAGCAATCATTATGGACGGAAATGGTCGTTGGGCTCAAAATAGACGTTTACCAAGAGTTGCAGGCCATAAAGAAGGTATGAACACTGTAAAAAAAATCACGAAACATGCGAGTAAACTGGGGGTTAAAGTACTAACCCTTTATGCCTTTTCTACTGAAAATTGGAAGCGACCAACAGAAGAAGTAAGTTTCTTAATGCAGTTACCTGTTGATTTTTTTGATACATTTGTACCAGAATTGATTAAGGAAAATGTAAAAGTAAACGTAATGGGCTACACGGATTTTTTACCTGAACATACACAGGATGCGGTTAAACGTGCAATTGAGCAAACGAAAGATAGTACTGGCATGGTATTGAATTTTGCTTTAAACTATGGCAGTCGAGGTGAGATTGTTACTGCGGTACAACAAATTGCTGAAAAAGTAAAACGCAATGAAATCGACCCTAATATGATTGATGATAGCTGTATTTCAGATCATTTAATGACTGGTTTTCTTTCAGAGCAGTTACGTGACCCAGAGTTGTTAATTCGTACAAGCGGGGAAGAACGGATCAGTAATTTCTTACTGTGGCAAATCGCTTATAGTGAATTATTTTTTACAGATGCATTATGGCCAGATTTTACTGGTGAGTTATTAGAAATTGCAATTGCATCGTACCAAAATAGAAATCGTCGTTTTGGTGGATTACAAGAGCCGAAAGAAATTGAGGAGGAAGTTTAGTGAGACAAAGAGTTATTACGGCAGCCCTTGCTTTAGTCGTTTTTATTCCGATTATTTGGTATGGTGGGTTTGTTATTGAAATTGCTGCAGCGGTGCTTGCGGTAGTTGGTGTATATGAGTTGTTTAAAATGAAAGGCCTAGCAATGTTAAGTTTTGAGGGAGTCTTATCTGCGATTGGAGCAGTGTTCCTAGTACTGCCTATGAATCGTTGGTTTTTCTTTTTACCTGAGCAAGCCGATAACTTTATTCTGTTTTATTTAGTTGTAATGATTTTATTGGGAACATCGGTTATTTCAAAAAACACGTATACGATTGATGAAGCAGGGTTTCCGGTTATCGTTAGTTTATACGTTGGGGTAGGATTTCAAAACTTTGTGAGTGCTAGAGGTTCAGGTTTGTCTATTTTAGTTTATGCTTTGTTTGTTGTTTGGGCGACTGACATTGGTGCTTACTTTATTGGTAAAAAGTATGGAAAAAGAAAATTGATGCCTGATGTATCGCCAAATAAAACAATTGAAGGTTCTATTGGTGGAATCGTTTCAGCAGTAATCGTTGCCCTACTTTACTTGACCTTAATTCCTCATAAACAACCGTTTGCATACAGTGTTCCTATCTTATTAGCGATGACAGTCATTTTTTCAATTGTTGGTCAGTTTGGAGACTTAGTAGAATCTTCTATCAAGCGTCATTACGGGGTGAAGGATTCTGGAAATATTTTACCCGGTCATGGAGGTATTTTAGATCGATTCGACAGCTTACTTTTTGTTTTTCCAATCATGCACCTATTCGGTTTATTCTAAAAGTTGAATGAGCATAGGCCGTGTCTGAAAATTAGAGTAAACTTTGCAATTTTCTTATTCTACAAGAAGGGAAGGTGAAAAACTCTGAAGATTCAGAGTTTTTCTTTATTATCATGAAAAAAATTGCCTTATTAGGAGCAACAGGTTCAATTGGAACCAATACTATTGATGTTGTACAAGCTTATCCAGAACGTTTTAAAATCATTTCATTAACATTTCACCGGAATGAACAAAAAGGACGAGAAGTTATTAAAAAACTCCATCCTCAATTTGTGGGTGTCGGCTCGTTAGCTTTAAAGAACCAATTAGAAAAAGAATTTCCAGAAATACGCTTTGGTTTTGGTGAAGAAGGTCTTGTGGAAGCAGCAACCTTAGCAGATGTTGATATTGTTTTAACAGCCGTTACAGGAAGTGTTGGTTTAATGCCTACTATGGCTGCGATAAGAAGGAAGAAGGACATTGCTTTAGCCAATAAAGAAACCCTTGTGATGGCTGGACAATGGGTAATGGCTGCTGCAAAAGAACACCAAGTGAAGATTTTACCAGTTGATAGTGAACATTCAGCGATTTTTCAATGCTTAGAGGGACAACCAGTGGGAAATGTAAAAGAATTAGTTATCACTGCCTCTGGTGGAAGTTTCCGAGACCTGACTCGTGAAGAACTGAAAACAGTTACGTTAGAACAAGCGTTGAAGCATCCAAATTGGTCAATGGGTAAAAAAATTACGATTGATTCCTCAACAATGATGAATAAAGGTCTTGAGGTTATTGAGGCACATTGGTTATTTGACGTTGAATATGATAAAATAAAAGTTGTTTTACACAAAGACAGTGTTGTTCATTCTATGATCGTTTTGCAAGACGGAGCCTACCTAGCGCAATTAGGTGCAAGTGATATGAGAGAGCCAATTCAGTATGCTCTTACTTATCCAGAACGATTAGCAATCAAGAATGAAAAGGAGTTTGATTTGACTCAGATCGGCCAACTTCATTTTGATAAAATGGATTTTCAACGTTTTCCAATGTTGGCATTAGCCTTTTCTGTTGGGAAAAAAGGCGGAGCCTATCCCACTGTTTATAATGCTGCAAATGAAATTGCTGCAAATGCTTTTATTGAAGGGAAAATTCCATACCTAGCAATCGAAGCTTTGGTGGAAAAAGCTGTAAATGAGTACGAAGAAACAACAGAAGTTACTTTTGAAGAAGTTATTAAGGTTGATAAAGAAACACGAAAAAATGTAGAAAGTTGGATAAAGAAAGAAGGAAATATATGAAAACAGTTATTACATTTATTATTGTCTTCGGAATCCTTGTCATTGTACATGAATTTGGCCATTTCTTCTTTGCTAAAAGAGCAGGGATTTTGGTCAGAGAGTTTGCAATTGGGATGGGGCCAAAGATTTTTTCTCACCAAGGAAAAGACGGAACAACTTATACCATTCGTATTTTACCTATAGGTGGTTATGTAAGAATGGCAGGTGCAGGAGAAGACGAGGTTGAACTAAGTCCAGGTATGACACTTTCTGTTGAATTGGATGAGCAAAATGAAATTACTAAAATAAATACAAGTAAGAAAGTCCAACTAACCAATAGTGTTCCTTTAGAACTGATCGATTTTGATTTAGAGAAAGAACTCTTTATTAAAGGTTATGTAAATGGAGATGAAACACAAGAAGTTACGTACAAGGTAATTCATGATGCAACGATTATTGAAAATGACGGGACTGAGGTTCGAATTGCACCAATCGATGTCCAGTTTCAATCAGCAAAACTTTGGCAACGAATGCTTACTAATTTTGCTGGCCCAATGAATAATTTCATTTTAGCAGTTATTCTGTTTACTGTATTTGTGTTTATGCAAGGTGGCGTAAGCTACTATGATACGAATGCTATTGGTAAAATTCAACCTGATGGACCAGCAGCTGAGGCAGGATTAAAAGCTGGTGATACTATTGTGTCTATTGATGGAGAGAAAATTCAAACATGGGAAGATTTTACAACGATGGTTCAAAAAAATCCTGAAAAGAAATTGGATCTTGTCGTCGAATCTGCAGGGAAAGAAAAAAATATTCAAGTTACCCCTAAAGCAGAAGAAACGGGTGATACAACAGTTGGTAAAATCGGTGTCTCACCACCAATGAAGACGGGGGTAATCGATAAACTATTCGGCGGTCTGCAAGCGACGATTGCCAATTCAACGCAAATTTTTAAAGCGTTAGGATCGCTGTTTACTGGATTTAGTCTAAACAAGCTTGGTGGTCCGGTTATGATGTTCAAATTGTCATCAGAAGCTTCTCAAGCTGGTTTACCAACCGTTATTGGATTGATGGCGATGTTGTCTGTCAATTTAGGGATTATTAACTTGTTGCCAATTCCTGCATTAGATGGCGGGAAAATTCTATTGAATATTTTCGAAGGTGTAAGAGGAAAACCTCTTAGTCAAGAAAAAGAAGGAATCATCACATTAATTGGTGTTGGGTTCATCATGGTGTTGATGATATTAGTAACGTGGAATGATATTCAACGATTTTTCTTTTAGAAAAATAAAAGTTCATTCGTTTTATCATAATTGTTGGTCGCGTCATCAAAAATATAAAAATGGGTTTGTTTTGAAGGATATTTATTATCCTTAATGTTACTGCAAACAAAGGAGAGTTCTAATGAAACAGTCAAAAATGTTGATTCCTACACTACGAGAGGTACCAAATGATGCTGAAGTGTTAAGTCACCAAATGTTGTTGAGAGCAGGTTATATCCGTCAAGTATCAGCGGGGATTTATTCTTATCTACCACTTGCTAATCGAGTGTTGGAAAAGTTGAAAAAAATTATTCGTGAAGAGTTCGATAAAATCGATGCAATTGAAATGTTGATGCCCGCGTTGCTTCCAGCTGAACTTTGGAAAGAGTCTGGACGTTATGAAACATACGGTTCGAGTCTCTACCGCTTGAAAGACTGTAATGATCGTGACTATATCTTAGGTCCAACTCATGAGGAAACCTTTACTGAATTGATTCGTGATGAAGTTAGTTCCTATAAAAAATTGCCATTAAACCTGTATCAAATACAGACGAAATATCGTGATGAAAAGCGTCCGCGTTTTGGCTTGTTGCGAGGCAGAGAATTTATTATGAAAGATGGTTATTCTTTCCATGCAAGTGATGAGAGCTTAGATGTTACGTATCGTGATTACGAAAAAGCTTATACAGCTATTTTCAATCGTTGTGGTTTAAATTTTCGCTCAATCATTGGTGATGGCGGTGCTATGGGTGGAAAAGATTCTAAAGAGTTTATGGCTATTTCGGATATTGGCGAAGATATCATTTGTTTCTCCACCGAAGGAGACTATGCAGCGAATTTAGAAATGGCAACTAGTTTATATACACCGAAAAAATCTCATGCAACGTACCTTGACCTCACAAAAGTAGAAACACCAGATGTAACCTCTGTTGAGGGGGTAGCGAAGTTTTTTGAAGTTGAACCTCAGCGCGTGATTAAATCTGTTTTATTCATTGCTGATGAAAAACCAGTCTTGGTTCTTGTTAGAGGAGATCATGAAGTCAACGATGTGAAGTTGAAAAACTTTCTTGGCGCAAGTTTCTTAGAAGAAGCAACTGATGAAGATGCAGTAAGGTATTTAGGCGCGGATTTTGGTTCAGTAGGACCAGTTGGCCTCTCAGAAGAGGTAGCTCTGTATGCTGACTTACACGTTCAAGATTTGGCAAATGCTATTACAGGTGCTAATGAAACTGGATTCCATTTGAATAATGTAAATCCGGGTCGTGATTTCACACCAATTAGCTATGAAGATTTACGCTTTGTCCAGGAAGGTGATCCTTCTCCTGATGGGAATGGTGTACTTGAATTTACCAAAGGAATTGAAATTGGACATATCTTTAAACTAGGAACCCACTATAGTGAAGCGATGGATGCGAAAGTTTTAGATGAAAACGGTCGTGAAAAACATGTAATTATGGGCTGCTATGGTATTGGTGTGAGTCGTTTACTTTCAGCGATTGTTGAACAAAACGCCGATGAAAATGGTATTAACTGGCCAGCAGGAATCGCACCTTTTGACCTGCATGTAGTTCAAATGAATGTAAAGGATGAGTATCAAACTCGTTTGGCGCAGGAAGTTGAAGCGTTGATGACTGGTGCGGGCTATGAAGTATTAGTTGATGAACGGAATGAACGAGCTGGAGTGAAATTTGCAGATGCAGATTTAATTGGTTGCCCAATCCGTATCACAGTTGGTAAAAAAGCTGTAGATGGTGTTGTTGAAGTGAAAATAAAACGCACTGGAGAAATGCTTGAAGTCCGTAAAGAAGAATTAGATAATACTTTATCCATTCTGTTAAATAGGGAAAAAGAATAGGTTTGATTGGTTGTAGGATTTGTGTGAAATCAAATTCTGCAACCTTTTTTAAAGAGGCAATGTTAGATACAATTCATTATCACTATTTCGAATAAAGGATGTCCAAAAGCTGGTTTTGTTCAAGTTGAACTTAAACAGCCGTTGGCTCACCCTCTTATTCTTTCGCTTTTTTATCGGTCTCTTATAATAGCATTTATCTCATACTGTGAGTTGTTATCGATTATCAAAACTAAAAAAAGCAAGTATAGTCTAGCTTAAAGAAGTTTCTTTAAAGATTTTACAAAGGAACACTGATTGTATTTAGCTAGAAAAAATAGTATACTTAAACATGGCGAGGCACTTGGCAGAAATGTCTAAGGGCCTCTTTCTTATTAAGTAAGGAGGTTCATTTTTGTGGCAGAGAATTCACGAGAGTTATTTGAGAAATTACTTGCTCAAATTCAATTAAATAATGAAGAAAAAGAACATCCGATTATCAAAAATGGGCGCATTGATAAAGTAATTGTGCACCAGAAAAGTCGTTTATGGGAATTTCATTTAGGGTTTGGTGAGATATTACCTGTTATGCTCTATCAATCACTGATTCAACATTTAGAGTTAGCTTTTCAGTCCATTGCAAATGTAACAGTAAAAATAGCAGCGGATAAAAATGAGCTGACGGTTGAACAATTGACTGATTATTGGCAGTTAGCTTTGTTGAGTAGTCAGTGTGATACCCCACTGGTTCAACGAGTAATGAAGACACAGACACCGATTATCGAAGACAAAAAAATTATTTTGCCAGTAGACAATGACGCGGTGATTCCTTATTTGAAACAGCAGTATTTACCAATTATTGAAAATTTTTATGTAAATTGTGGTTTTCCTAAATTTCATATTGAACCGAAAATGGATGAAGAACAGGCTGCAAGAGTTTTAAAATTATTTGAAGAGCGAAAAGAAGAGCAAGCGGCAGCTTTCCAACAACAGGCAGCAGAATCTTTAGTGAAAAATGAACAAAAGAAACGAGAGCGACAACAACAAGGACCAGCCTTGGATGGACCAATTCGCTTAGGAAGAAATATTCCTAATGATGAACCAATTATGTCTATGGGTGACATCTTAGAGGAAGAGCGTAGAGTAACGATTGAAGGATTTATTTTTGATAAAGAAGTCCGAGAGTTACGTTCTAAGCGAAAAATACTCATTTTGAAAATCACAGATTATACCTCTTCGTTTATTGTTAAAAAGTTTTCTAATGGAGAAAAGGACGAACAAATTTTTGATGCGATTCAAAAAAATAGCTGGGTTCGAGTACGTGGGAGTATTCAAGAAGATACGTTCATGCGGGATTTAGTTATGAACTGTCAAGATTTAATGGAAGTAAAGCATGCGCCTCGAAAAGACTATGTACCGGAGGGCGATAAGCGAGTAGAGCTTCATTTGCATAGTAATATGAGTACGATGGATGCCACAAATAACATCGGTGATTTTGTTGCCCAAGCAGGAAAATGGGGACATAAAGCGATTGCCATTACAGATCATGCCGGAGCACAAGGATTCCCAGATGCCCACAGTGCAGGTAAAAAAGCTGGAGTAAAAATACTCTATGGTGTAGAGGCGAATATAGTAGATGATGGTGTTCCAATTGCTTACAATGAAGCGCATATTGAGTTAACCGATGCAACCTATGTCGTATTTGACGTGGAGACAACAGGGTTATCTGCCGTTTACGATACGATTATTGAATTGGCTGCTGTAAAGATGCACAAAGGAAATATTATTGAAACCTTTGAGCAATTTATTGATCCGGGACACCCACTGTCACAAACAACCATTAATTTGACAGGAATTACCGATGAAATGGTTCGTGGTTCAAAGTCAGAGGAAGAAGTCTTACGAATGTTCCAAGAGTTTTCAGAAGGAACGATTTTGGTAGCCCACAATGCTTCTTTTGATATGGGATTCTTAAATACTAGCTATGGCAAATACGGTATTCCAGAGGCGCCTAATCCTGTCATCGATACTTTGGAGTTATCTCGTTACTTGCATCCGTCTTTCAAAAGTCATCGCTTGAATACTTTGTCGAAAAAATTTGGAGTGAATTTAGAACAGCATCACCGAGCAATCTATGACTCAGAATCAACTGGGCATCTTTGCTGGATATTCTTAAAAGATGCAAAAGAAAATCATGACATGCATTATCATGATGATTTAAACAGACATATCGGAGAAGGAGACTCGTACAAAAGAGCTCGACCATTCCATGCGACCATTTTAGCGACAACCCAAGATGGATTAAAGAATCTGTTTAAACTGATTTCAATGTCTAACATCAATTACTTTTTCCGAATTCCTCGGATTCCTCGTTCTCAGCTAAATAAATTGCGTGAAGGCTTAATTATTGGTTCAGCCTGTTCAAATGGTGAAATCTTTGAAGCGATGATGCAAAAGGGAGTAGAAGAGGCAAAAAATAGGGCGAAATTTTATGATTACATTGAAGTCATGCCAAAAGCGGTTTATGCGCCTTTGATTGAACAAGAACTAGTGAAAAGTGAAAAAGATTTAGAAGAGATTATTACTAATTTAGTGAAAATTGGTGATGAATTAAATAAACCAGTTGTAGCAACAGGAAATGCTCATTACTTAAATGAAGAGGATAGTATTTATCGGAAAATTCTTGTTGGTTCGATGGGGGGAGCGAATCCTTTAAATCGCCATAGTTTACCAGAAGTACATTTTAGAACGACCGATGAAATGTTGACAGCTTTTCAATTTTTGGGAGAAGATGTGGCACATCGCATAGTAGTGGAAAATACCAATGCAATAGCAGATATGTGTGATGAAGTTACTCCCGTAAAAGATGATTTGTATACGCCGAAGATTCCTGGCTCAGAAGATGAAATTAGAGATTTAAGCTATAATCGTGCGAAAGAATTATACGGCGATCCTTTACCAGATATTGTGGAAAAACGTTTGAAAAAAGAACTGGACAGTATTATCGGAAATGGGTTCTCTGTAATCTATTTGATTTCACAAAAATTAGTGCATAAAAGTATGGAAGATGGCTATTTAGTAGGTTCTCGTGGTTCTGTTGGCTCAAGTTTCGTAGCTACGATGACAGGAATTACAGAAGTAAACCCATTGGCACCTCACTATCATTGTACTAATTGTCAATATTCTGAGTTCTTTGAAGACGGATCATATGGTTCGGGATTTGATATGCCAGAGAAAAAATGTCCTAATTGTGGCGAACGATTGTTTAAAGATGGACATGATATTCCCTTTGAAACGTTTTTAGGATTCCACGGCGATAAAGTACCCGATATCGATTTAAACTTTTCCGGTGATTACCAAGCTGAAGCTCATAACTACACTAAAGTACTATTTGGTGAGGAATATGTGTATCGTGCAGGGACAATTGGAACAGTTGCCGATAAAACAGCTTACGGTTATGTAAAAGGGTACGAACGTGACCATAATTTGCATTTTAGAGGGGCAGAAATCGATCGGCTAGCAAAAGGGTCTACTGGGGTTAAAAGAACAACAGGGCAGCATCCAGGGGGAATAATTGTGATTCCAGATTATATGGACGTCTATGACTTTTCTCCCATTCAATATCCAGCAGATGACCAAAATTCTGAATGGAAAACGACCCATTTTGATTTCCACTCCATTCACGATAACATTTTAAAATTAGATATACTTGGTCATGATGATCCAACCGTTATTCGGATGCTACAGGATTTATCTGGAATAGATCCTAAAACAATTCCGACAGATGATTCAGAAATGATGCGAATTTTTGCTGGGCCAGAAGTACTAGGTGTCGATAAAGACCAAATTTTCTCTAAAACGGGTACTTTGGGTATTCCTGAGTTTGGTACTCGCTTTGTTCGGGGCATGTTAGAAGAAACGCATCCATCGACTTTTGCTGAACTTCTGCAAATTTCTGGGCTTTCTCATGGGACAGATGTTTGGCTAGGTAATGCAGAGGAGCTGATTCGTAAAGGAGACGCTACTCTTGCGGAAGTAATAGGTTGTCGGGATGATATCATGGTTTACTTGATTCATGCTGGTTTAGACGATGGTATGGCCTTTAAAATTATGGAAACAGTACGTAAAGGACTTTGGAACAAAATACCAGATGACTTGCGAGAAACCTATTTGACCGAGATGAAAAAGAATAATGTGCCAGACTGGTATATTGATTCTTGTTCCAAAATCAAATACATGTTCCCTAAAGCCCATGCGGCTGCTTATGTATTGATGGCTCTACGTGTCGCTTACTTCAAAGTTTATTTCCCGATTCTTTACTATTGTGCGTATTTTTCCGTTCGTGCAGATGATTTTGATTTAGTAGCGATGTCTCAGGGCAAAGAAGCAGTGAAAACAAGGATGAAGGAAATTACTGATAAAGGTTTAGAAGCATCTACCAAAGAGAAAAATTTACTGACTGTTTTAGAACTTTCAAATGAAATGTTAGAGCGAGGCTTCAAATTTGGAATGATTGATCTTTATAAATCAGATGCGGAAAATTTCGTGATTGAAGGAGACACGCTGATTGCTCCTTTTAGAGCAGTTCCCAGTTTGGGTGGCAACGTAGCAAAGGCTATTGTAGCAGCCAGAGAAGAGCAGGAATTCCTCTCTAAAGAAGACCTTGCAACACGAGGGAAGGTTTCTAAAACATTAATCGAATATATGACTGAAAATGGTGTGTTGAAAGACTTGCCGGATGAAAACCAATTGTCACTGTTTGATATGTTATAAGAAATATTCGGAAACTTTTGTTTTCCCAACCTATGTAAAAATGAATAAAAAAGATCATCAAGTAAAAAGAGTCCTCCAAAAAAGTTAGAATAAGTGTCTAGCTTTTTGAAATTGGATAGTACTCCAAAGACTTGTTGATCTTTTTTTGTAAGTTCATCATTCAATATGACTTAATTTATCTAATTCATGAATTTCTTTGCCCATTCTAGCCATTAAATCAATAGAAAGTAGATCCAATGAGTGATCCAGCTGTTCCAATTTTGAAGAATAGTCATGAACTTCTTCGTTGAATTGACTAGTAGAATTAAAAGATAAACTAAGTTCTAATTTATCTAATTGTTCAGTACTTCGCGTAAATAAAGTGACAATTTTTGAGATTGTAGGTGCGTAATCTTGAAAGTAGATGCTCAGTAGCTCAATATCATGAATTAATTTTTCTGCTTCATTTTGATTTTTAAAAAGCTTATTAAGTAAATCTGTTTTTGAACTATCTTTATTATGATAAGTAATTCGACGAATAGACTCTTCGTTTTTGTAAATACAAGTATTTAATTTGCTGTATAAGTTCTCGATTTTTTGAAATAGCAATTCTCTATAGAGAAATTCTGCTTGAATGGATCGGTCTTTTTTTGCATTCATTTCAATTTCTGAACGCAATGCGTCATTTTGACTTTTGTTTTCGCTAAAAGCTAATAAAACGGCCCCGATTATGCCGAAAAAAGAACCGATAAAATTGTATAACCCATCTACGGTTAGTTCAGGTGAAATAGTGTTCTTTAAAATTGGAATAAAGACTAAAAAAATACCAATTAAAATAGTCATTAATAATAAAAGATGATTTTTAACAAATTTTTTCATAAGAGAATTCGCTCCTAAATGTGTGTAATTGTTACATTTAAGATAGCAGAGGGATGGGAATAGTGCAAAAGTAAGCTATTTGAGAGGAGGTAGGAAGTAAGAAAATTCACTTGGCAAATAATGAAAATAATTATTTTTATAAAAGGTAATTCTAAAGAAAATTTGTGGCTAAAAAAAAACCTAACGAAAAATCGTTAGGTTTAGTAAGTTCTACTTTAATTAAGCTTTGTTAACGTTAGTAGCTTGAGGTCCACGTTGACCGTCTTCAACATCAAAAGTAACCGCTTGGCCTTCTTCTAATGTTTTGAATCCGTCGCCTTGGATAGCTGAGAAATGTACGAATACATCGTTACCGTTTTCTGCAGTGATAAATCCAAAACCTTTGTCTGAGTTAAACCATTTTACTGTACCTGTTTCCATAATAAATATCCTCCTTGTTGTATAACACATATTTGCAATTACTTGAATGGTGAAAATGTGGAAGATGTTTATTTGAAACAGCTACACATATATTACCGAACAAAAACTACATCTATTACTATATCACACTATATTGCGTTTGCATAGTAATATCTCTCTGCAATTTAACAAAAAGTTTAAAAAGACTGCTGCAATGTGTTTACTTGTAAAGAATAGTAAGAAAGAGACTGTTATTTAATCATTTTTATTAAGAATAGGTTACTGTTATATATCAGAAATAGAATGCCATCATGATAAGAGTTATTGAGTAAACACAGCAAAACAGAATTATTTTAATGAGTACTTCTACAAGGAAAAAAGAAAATAGAAAGATTATCTATTATTATTTATGTATTTTGTGTATGATTAATATGGAAAATAGAAAAGGGCTGTAAAAAAAGGAGTAACAAAAGAATGATGAAAAAATATCAAGAAGATTTGACTCAAAAGTTAAAAAAATTACCCCTATCAAACTTGGACACCACCTTAAGTCACATATTAGAGTGGAGCAAACCAGTTTTAACATTAGAAGAATTTCAGAATTTCAAAAATGTAGTAGAAAAATTTTCTATTAATGAGGGACCAAAACTTCAAAATGAACTCCAAAATTTTATGAACCAATCAGAAGGCAGTTGGTTGTCAAAATTCTGGTTGGAAGGTTATTTAAGTGGAAGAGGACCTGTACAAAGTGAGACGAATTTTGCCTTGGTCATTAACCCATACTATCATGAAAAAATTGAAAAAGTTGAAGTCAAAATGGGAATGATTATTTATCAACTAACAAAAATTTATAAAAGTTTCGTTGAAGGAACGTTTCCTTTAGAACAAACAAAATCTGGTCAATATATAGATATGTCATTTTATGCTAACTTTTTTAAAAGTATTCGGTTGCCAGATGAAGACATGGATCATTTTTATCGAGGAGAAGCAGGAACGGTAAATAATTTTATTTTGATTGTAAAAAATGGTCATTACTTTAAACTTTACGTGACTGATGAAACAGGCAGCCTGATTTCGTTGAAACAATTAGTTGCAAATATTCAGACTATTTTAGCCATTAAATTAGAAGAAATGCAAAAAGACCTGCCGATTCATTATTTATCTGCTATCGATCGTAAAGAATCCTCTGCCTTGTACACAGAGTTAATGAAAAAAAGCAAAAATCGCGAAAATTTTGAGACTCTTGCCGATTCATTATTTGTTGTAAGCTTTAATGAATTTTCAGATGAAGGGAAAGCAGATCGTATTAAAAATATGTTGTTGCATCCTGAAAATCAATTTTTTAGTAAAACGATGCAACTATTAGTGACGAAAAATGGTTCCGTTGGCTTTAACTTTGAACATTCTGCTATTGATGGTGTTCCCACTCTGACGATTTTAGACGAAGTAATCCAAGCAATAAGCCAAGATTCTGAGGGGAAACTTGAAGTTGAAGTAGAAGCAGAAAAAGCGACTAACTTATTTTCGAAATTAGAATGGGAAATACCAGAAGAATTAATTGGAAAAATGAATTTAGCAAGTCGTACAGCAGCATTAGAAGTAGAAAAATTCTCAATGACTCATCATGTGTTTAACCAATTCGGTAAAGAAGCAATAAAAAAAGCTGGCGTCAGTCCAGATGCTTTTTTCCATATCGCATTAGTGATGGCACAATACGAAGTAACTCAGAATTTCAAAAGCATCTATGAACCGGTTGCTATGAGAGCCTATTATCAAGGGCGAACAGAATCTGCTCGGCCAATGAGTGTGGAAAAACGTTCATTCGTAGAAGCTTTCTTCGCAGAAAATCGGACTCCAAACACAAGAGAGTTGGAGGAGTTGTTTAAAGTAGCAGCTTTGGCGCATGGGGAACGAATTGCGCTCTGTCAATCAGGAAAGGGTGTTGAAAGACACTTGTTTGGTTTGAAAAAAATGGCTGAAATGAAAACAGACAAAGGCATAAACTCGGATTATTTCTTTTTGTCAGAGGGAATGAAGGCGATTCAAAGTGATTTTATCTCTACGACAGGAATTCCGTATGATATTTTAGAATCATTTAGTTTTGCTCCGGTTAACCAAGAAGGTTTTGGTCTTTATTATGGTCTTTTAGCAGACCGAATCGTTTTAGATATTTCATCTAGGCAAGAGAATGAGAGGCAGTCTAAGGAGCTGCTAAAAGCTTTGTGTAACAATTTAGTGCGGTTAAGCGAACTAACTGAAGCAAAAGGCAAGTAAGTAAAAAAATAGTGAACCGAATATAGAACTAAGGTTTTTCTTAAGAAAATAAAATTAAACTAGCAAACCCACGTGAAAACTGTTATGATTAATTAAGTATTAAGAGTTAAGTATGAAAGTTGTTACATGGTTATATTGAAGAAATCTATTCCGAAGGCGCAACCTTGGAGTTGCATAGATTTGAAAGTAGGATGGGTTCAAATTGTATAGATGAGAGTAATTGTGTTAAAGCTAATAGATAATTTTGCATGGTTTAAAGCTAATAAAATATTTAATGACTTAATTAAAGAGCCTCTCAGTGATGAGAGGCTCTTGTCCATTTTCTGGATAAAACACTTAGAATTAGTAACGTAGGATAGCTAAGAGTGATTTCTCGTCGGGGGCAGCTTGTTGATCTAAAACGAAGACTTCACCACCGGCTTGAAGAACTTTATCCGTGGCTTTATTCAGAACTTGTCTTCGGTCAAACTCTGTTGCGGACATTTCATTTGTTTCAGTAATAAAGTTACTAGTAGAAATGAAAAAGTGAGAAATTCGTCCAGCTTCAGCAGCAGGCAGAATATCAACTAGTTGATCAACAAATTTTTTGTCTAAAAGTTTATTGTAAGTCGCCGTTTCAAGCAATTCTAGTTGTTGATTTATTTTTTTGACTCCCTCTTGAATATCCTTGATGGATGCTTGTGCAGGTGAAAAAGGATAAGAAGCATCTGTGTTTAAATAATTATTTTTAGCAATTTTTTTGAATAATGTTTGATTTTCAGGTAAAGTATATAAGCGAATCGGTAACTGTTCTGGGTTTTCAAAGTCCTTTTTGAAAAAGTTATCGACTGCTTGGTAATAGTTAACCCAATCAATTTTAACTTCTTCATCTTTAGCATTTACACCATGGTAAGCGATGCCTTCTTTAGTAGAACCATTGAATCCAGTTCCCCCTTGAATCGAGTAATTGATATCACCGCCAGTTAATTCATCACCTAAAGCATTGATAATAGTGGTTGGTGCTGTTTTTGGTAGCTCTATTTCTGAAACCTCATCATTAAAAGCGTGGTAAAGTTTCATAGAATCTCTGTTTAAAGCCAATAAATAATAGTGATAACTAAATTGGTTGTTTTTGATGATTCCTAATAAGTAAGGTCGGTTACCAACATAATACTGATCATCAATTTCTACTCGTTGTTCATAAACATACGTATTTTCTTGGGTAAGAATAATCGTTAAGCTTTTAGCACTTACTCGCCAAAAAGAAGAATCTGACAGTAATAAATTGATTTTTTCTTTAAAAGGCTCCCAAGAAAGGCTTGGATATTTTTTATTGAATCGTTCTTTGGCATGTTTTGCAAAGTTTTTTAAAGTTAGAGCAGCCTTTTCGGTATTTTGACGGGCAATATGTGTATTTAGTAGAAATGTAACAAAAGGACCTTGAATTTCTTCTGAAAAAAGTACAGATAAACTATTTTTTTCTTGATTGACCATGATAAATTCCTCCTTAATAATGTCTTATCTACAAGGAAAGTTTAGCACAGAGGGAAAAATGTTAAAAATGATATGGTTATATTTTTTAGAAACAATTGTTCTCATTGGAGAAATAATAGTCAATAAAATGAATGGTTTCTCATAAAATATTTAGTAAATACATACGGGTTATTCATGACGGATTTATAAAGAGTTTATATACTATCTATATGCCAATTATCCCGAATTGGTTTTTCATACTTACTCCTACCAAGAGTAAATAACAACCTTCATTTCCACCACTTGCGACGGCAGTGGTGGTTTTTTGTTGTTTTACTTCACATTTTTTTAGGATAGTTGACACTAATTTTAAGTGAAATTTAAAATAAATATTAGAAATAATCGTAGGGTAGGACTAAAAAATACTTTAGAAAATATATGAAAATATTTGCTAAAGTATTTTTAAATAAGTAGGTTCTAACTTTTATTTCTTTATTTTAGATAATAAAAAAATTTTACTTTACAAACAGAACATTAGTTCGTATAATTGTCCGTGAGACAATCTAGAATTGGAGGTAGAATACTATGTTTGATTATTCGAAGGAGCCGACTAGGGATATTTTATGCATTGATTGTAAAAGTTTTTATGCTAGTGTAGAGTGCGTGGAACGTGGGTTAAATCCATTAAAAACAATGCTCGTTGTGATGAGTAATGCAGAAAATGCAGGTGGTTTGGTTTTAGCCGCAAGTCCGCTGGCAAAAAAAGTATTAGGTATCTCAAATGTCACTAGAAAAAATGAAGTACCCGATCATCCTGATTTGTTGGTTGTTCCTCCAAGAATGAACTTGTATATGAAAAAATACTATGAAATTAATCAAATTTATCGAAATTTTGTTGCTAATGAGGATCAACACACTTATTCTGTTGATGAGAGTTTCTTAGATGTCACCCAATCATTGAGCTATTTTGATTGTCAGAAGGCACAAGAATTAGCTAGGCTGATACAGCTAGAGGTTAAAAATAAAACGGGAATATACATAACGGTTGGAATCGGAGATAATCCTCTATTGGCTAAATTAGCGTTAGATAATGAAGCAAAAAGTAGCAAAAATTTTATTGCTGAATGGAGGTATAAGGATGTACCCAATAAAGTGTGGACAATTGCTGATATGACAGACTTCTGGGGCATAGGAGGAAGGACAGCTAAGAGGTTAAGAACGTTTGGTATACAGACAATTTATGATTTAGCACATACAGATTATCAGAAATTAAAAGATCGACTTGGAATAATAGGAGAACAGCTATATGCTCATAGTTGGGGAATAGATCGCAGTTTTTTAGGTGATTTACACATAGCAAAAGAAAAATCCATTGGAAATAGTCAAATCCTACCTTCCGATTATACTAGCAAAGGACAAATAGAAATTGTATTAAAAGAAATTGTTGAGCAAGTAACGATGCGATTGAGAAGGATGAATACAAAAACTGAAAACATATCCATTTATTTAGGTTATCCTAAAAATTACATAGATCTGAATGGAAAGAGACAAGCCAACAAGCAAATGAAAATTCCTTTGACAAACAATTCAAAAGAGTTAAAATCATTTGCTATGCAGCTGTTTACTCAGATATATTTTGGTCAAGAAGTGAGGTCACTTGGTTTTTCCTGTGGTAAGCTCAGTACGACAGATAATTTGCAACTTAATCTTTTTTTAGACCCTACAGCACAAATTGCTGATGATCGTTTAGATTTATTAATTGATACTATTAGACGAAAGTATGGATTCAAATCGATTGTACACGCAACCTCATTACTTGAAGGAGCGACCGCAATAAAAAGAGCGAATCTTGTAGGTGGGCATGCTGGTGGAAATGAGGGATTATCATGAATTCCAAAAAATTTGATGATTACAATGATTATCATGATAGAGGCATTATGAAGTGGCAGACAGCTTTTGCATTAGGAGAATTAGTTTCTGCTATTGATAAAGGAGATCAGGAGGCTGAGAGCAGCTTAAAAAAGTTACCGCAACAAAGCCAACAAGAAATTGAACTTTTATTAGAAAAATCTATAAAATGTAATCAACCAATTGAAGTACAATTAAATACATTAGATGATTTTGGTAGAGTAAAAAGACCTCTTTTCGGAAACTTTAGAGGAATGGTAGAGATGGATACCGCTCAAATTGGAGAGCATTATGTTAAGTTTTGTGATATTAGACATATTAAAATCCACGATTTTCGTAAATGGAGCGACGTATCAAACGACAACGAGTCTAAAAGTATGATGGGAAATATCTCAACAGATGAGGATAGCCTTGGGAATTTTGAAGAAGATTTTTGGATTGAATAAAGTGACTTAAAGCATATTCTGATTAGGACAGAAAAAGCAATAAATAATACTACCTTATGTTATTTTTGGGGAATTTCCGAAGACCCAGACTTTTGCTCACCGTTTACTCGGATTTAAAGGATGAAACAAAACTGATTTTTAGTTTTGTCCCATCCTCGTAGAAATAACTATAAAACAGCACTTGCCAGCGCTTGTTGGATTTCAATAATATTGTTATCTTTTTTAAATTGTAAACTTTCAGCGGGTTCTACACCACTAGATATCCAGATATTTAGTTCAGCATCCAAATCAAAATGACCAGAAGTTTCAACGCTAAAACGTGAAATAGATCTATATGGAATAGATTTGTATTCTATTTTTTTACCCGTAATACCTTGTTTATCAACTAAAATTAAACGTTTATTTGTAAAAACAATTAAATCTCTAACCAATTTAAATGCTAGGTCTACTTCTTCACCAGAAGTTAGTACACCAGAAAGCTGTTTTTCTGCCTCTTCGTTAGAATGTTGTGTTGCGTTCCCCTTTAAACCATCAAATAATCCCATTTTCATTCCTCCTTAATATTATTTTAGTAATAATTTAATGTTGCTTGAAAAATATAAGGCTGTCAATAGGATTTGAAGAAAAATAGACGATCAATAAAAATTATTTTATGCGAAAAAATCATGTCTAATTCAATTGATTTCAGACCTGAAAATATGAAATATAAAAACAGAAAGCGTTTTATTTGTATGTTTTTTTATAAGAGGTTATGATTAATTCATACCAACAACAACTTTTTTATTTTCATATTTACTCTTATGAGTAAATACTCCTTTCCCCACTCATTCATTTGAGTGGGGTTTTTCTTATTATAATGCCTCAATAAATCGGTTAGTCTGAATTAAATGTTTTTCTAAATTAGTTCCTAGTTCTGTGGCCGCTAGTTTCCCTTTACCATGAAATTTGTAACGGATGGTATCTGCATTTTTTTTCGCTGCAATAAAATTAACCCCAAAATAAGCTTGCATGGTTTGAATTAAACGGATGTAGAGGGCGCTTTCAGAAATGCCAAATTGCGTCGATAATTGAGTTAAGTTCCAACCATTTTTTAAATGGCGAAATAGAACAACATCAGGAATCAAAATGGCAGAAGCCCCAATGTTTGCTTGAAATTCATGCAAAACTTCATTATAAGAATAATGTAAACTTTTTTTTGTATCCATAAAAATAGGATTTTCCTCATTCATATGAAATAAGTAGTGAGTGATTTCGTGACTAATGGTAAAATTTTTCCTTTTCTCACTCATATTTTGGTTATATCCGATAGTTGTTTCTAAAGAATCTCTAACAATCATTCCTGAAATCCTTTCTCTAGCTACACCATAAAAAGGAAAGCATCTAATTGCTACCCCTTTTGACTGAATGAAGTCCCAAACATAAGTATGATTATACTCTTCATACCCAATATTATTCGCTATCATCACTGCTGAGACATAGTCGTTTATTTTATCGGAAAAACTGAGGTATTCATCAATTTGTTCTGTCATAGAATCACGCCTTGTCGTTTGAATTTACGTTACGTTCACTTTCGATTTCCGATTTTCTAAATCTAAGGAAACGATCTACTTCGGTTTTTAATTCATCTACTTCATCTTGTGTTAACCCTTCAGTATTCATACGGAACATAATTTGAGAAGATAAATTTTGGCCATCAAAATCATCAATTCTAGGATTTTTACTTCTTCCAATTAAGTAGTCAGTAGATACATTAAAAAAATCAGCTACTTTTTGAATATTTTCAATTTTTGGAGAAGAACTGTCCCAACGTCGAATTTGCCCATTAGAAATGCCGGTTTTTCGCTCAATTTCAGCAATAGTAACATTTTTTTCGTCGGCTAATTGTTTAATTCTGTTTGTCAAACTCATTGTTTTCAACCTTTCTTCAGCTTTTAAAAATAAAATAGCGTAAAAGCTATTTTATTGATTGACAAATAGTTTAAAAGCTAATATAATTGTCTTATCATTCAAGTAATTAGAAATGAATTACTTAAAAAGAGTATCTGAGTTTTTTTTCTATAAAATGAAATAGAAAAGAGAAGCTTAGATATAAAACTATACCCTTATGATAGCGTAAAAGCTAATGATAGTCAATTTTTTTAGCGAAAATGCTATAAAAAATTGAAATAGAGAAATTTTAAGAAATATTGCAAGAAAGGAGAAGGACGATGAGAGAACGCAAAATAAATAATAAATTGTTAACCTATTACCTAAATTTAGCTGAACTAGGGGATAAAGATGCAGAAGTGAAAGCTAAGGAAATTGGGAAAAAAATGTTTTTTGAGGGAGAAACAGAAGTAAAAATGTCTAGTAAGATCAAAGTGATTTTTCCGACTGGAACAGTCAAAGAATATAATTCGGCAAAAGAAGTAATGACCAAATTTTTTATGGATTTAGAAACCTTAAGAAACTGTATTGAATATGGGCATGTAGATAATGCTGGAAGGATGTTTGAACAAATAGAAAGTAGAAAAAAATAGAAAAGGAGTACGAATGACGATGATTTTGTTCCCTGAAATTGATAAAAAGAAAACCAAAAAGAATGTAAGTAACTTACTAAATACCTATCGTTCATTAATTAGAATTGCTGGAAGTGAGCACTCGCCCAAAATAACGGCTACTTATTTTTTTGAGATGAAAGATTGTCTGCTACAAAAAGTCAATAGGATAGAAACAATACAGAATCGAAAAAAACTAGCAGAGTCAGAATTACTAAAAATTATTGACACGATGAATCGGTTAGACGCAAATGATCGAGAGCTTTTATATGATAAATTTATGCATGCAACTGAACAGACGAATATTGCAATTTATATGAAACATCATATGAGCGAAAGTAAATTTTATCGAGAATTGGATAAAGCTCTGATTCATTTTGCAGAAGCATATGGAGATGGAGAACTGATAATAGAAAAATGACGCTAAACTGAAAGAATCATGAAAGGGATGCTTCTTGTTTTTACTATAAAATAGACTTATCTAATTGTAGAAACAGTTGTTTAGCATAGCAAAAGGAGAAAAAACAAACTTTAAAGGAATCAAGCTATTTTTTTAAAATAAAAAAAGAACATACGTTCCTTTCAAAGGAAGTTAGGAGAGAGAAATGGAAAAATATTTCAATAGTATCAGCATGGTTTTTGGATTAATAGGAGGAGCAGCAGTCAGTTTTCTTGGGGGGATGGATACCATTTTACACGCCATTTTGTATTTAGTGATAGTGGATTATTTAACAGGTTTAGCGAAATCATGGAAAAATAAAGAGCTTTCGAGTCGCGTTGGTTTCTTTGGGATAATAAAAAAAGTCATGATTTTTGTAGTCATTTCGGCAGCAGTTGAAATCGAACAACTAACAAATGATAGCATTCCGTTGCGAGAAGTTGTGATTATGTTTTATATTGCCAACGAAGGTATTTCATTTTTAGAGAATGTATCGGAGTTTTTGCCTTTACCAAATAAGTTTAAAAATTATTTTTTACAGCTTCGTGGAGATACGGAGAAGGAGGAGGATAAATAATGGCGATTAATATCGAAACAGCAATCAACAACATGTATGCACTAAAAAATCGTGGTATTCGTTACTCAATGACCGGATCTCGGACAGGGGTAGATGGTACAGGAGATTGCAGCGGAACCATCTACGATTCCTTACGAAAAGCAGGAGCAAGCAATGCTGGTTGGGTCTTAAACACTGACTCAATGCATTCATGGTTAATTAAAAACGGTTTTGAGTTAATCGCTGAAAATCGAGAGTGGCCAATGAAACGTGGAGATATCGTTATCCTCGGAAAAAAGGGCGCTTCTGGCGGTGCAGCTGGACATGTTTTTCTAGCCGTTGATGGCACAAATGCAATTCATTGCACGTGGAAAAATGCATCAGAAAATGGGGTATATGTAGATAATGAAGCAACAATGCCTTATTCGATGGGGTGGTATGTGTATCGCTTAAAAGGTGGCTTTAGCGTTGGTAGTAGCAACGTAACAAATGGTGGAGCAAAGTTTGCAAAAGGTCAAAGTGTAACGTTGTTAAATCGTGCGACACATTATCAGACAGGGCAGTCTATTGCTAGTTTTGCTAAAAATAGAAAATACACTATTCTAGAAGTGAAATCAGTCAATCAGTCGAACTCTAAATATGCTTACTTACTGAGTGGGATTATGAGTTGGGTATTGGAGCAGGATTTAGGCTAACCAACTGTTGTTAGTTGTGTAAGATATAAAAGTAGTTCCTTACTAAAGTTTATTTTTCGATTAACGCTAGTTCCACAAAATTGCCCAAAATCAATCTGTTATACTCATACAGAAAAAACTGTACTAAAATAGGTTTCATCTGTTATACTTTTAGAGAAAGAGCACTATTTTTTTATGAATAAAATCCTTTATTTGCACTTATTTATTATAAATATAGTTTGATTTTAAGAAGATAATAGAGAGGTTTTGGGAGGTTATTATGGCAACTAAACATGATCAAATATTAAAGTATATTGAAGGGTTACCAATTGGCGATCGAATATCTGTCCGTAGTATCGCTAAAAATTTAGGCGTTAGCGAAGGAACCGCTTATCGAGCGATAAAAGATGCTGAAAATATTGGATTAGTTTCCACTATTCAGCGTGTTGGAACTATTCGTATTGAAAGAAAGCTTAAAAAGCATATTGAAAAATTAACCTTTGGAGAAGTAGTACGAATTATCGAAGGAGATGTACTGGGTGGTTCTTCTGGACTAGACAAAGTGTTGAATAAGTTCGTGATAGGTGCAATGACTGAGAATGCAATGACACGATATATTACACCAGGCTCTTTGATGATTGTTGGAAATCGTCAAGAAGTGCAAAAGCTTGCATTGGAAAATGGCGCAGCCGTATTGATTACTGGTGGCTTTGATACAACCGGTGAAATTTCTCAACTAGCGGATCGCTTAGAAATGCCTGTTTTAAGAACAACCTACGACACATTTACTGTAGCAACAATGATTAATCGGGCTTTAAGTGATCAACTTATCAAAAAAGATATTATGCTTGTTAGCGATATTTATACATCTCTAGAAAAAACAAATTACCTTTTTTCTACCAACACAATAGCAGATTACCAAAAACTTTCAGAAGAAACGCATCATTCTCGTTTTCCAGTAGTGAATAAAAGCTTACGTTTAGTAGGGATTGTTACAGCTAAAGATGTTATTGGAAAAGCTGAAACGTTATCAATGGATAAAGTAATGACCAAAGATCCTAGCGTTGTGAAAAAGATGATGAGTGTAGCCAGTGTTAGTCATCAGATGATTTGGGATGGGCTCGAAGTGATGCCAGTTGTTGAAGATGATTTTTCACTTGTTGGTTTTGTTTCTCGACAAGATGTCATGAAAGCGATGCAGCTTGTTCAGCGGCAACCCCAAATTGCCGATACGATTTCTGATCAAATCTCTGGAGAAGTAATGCCCATTGAGGAAAGCGAAGATGGTTCCAAAGGCGAACCAAGATTTAAATTTTCAGTTGCACCTCAAATGGTTAACAGTGTTGGAACTATTTCTTTTGGCGTATTAAGTGAGATTATTTCTAACGTGACCCAAAGAACCATGTTAGTGAATCAAAAAAGAAATGTATTAATTGAACAAATGAGTTTACATTATCTTAGATTGATTCAATTGGAAAGTGAATTGGATATACGTCCGAGAGTATTAGAAATCGGCAGACGATCGGCTAAATTAGATATCGAAGTTTATTTGGAAAATGCTATCGTAGCTAAAGCGATTGTGGTTTGCCAAGTAATGGAACGATCTTAGGAGGATTCAGCAGTATGAATGTTGTAAAAGAAATTATAGAGACTATTAAGGCATATGACACAATTATTATTCATAGGCATCAAAGACCCGATCCAGATGCTATTGGCTCTCAAGTTGGGTTAGCTGAAATTTTAAGAGCGAGTTTTCAAGAAAAAAAAATCTATCAAGTTGGTGGACCTGTTGAAGGGTTAGATTTTATGGCCACAATGGATGAAATCTCTGATGATATCTATAAAGGCTCACTAGTGATTGTAACGGATACTGCCAATTCGCCTAGAATTAGTGATAAGAGATATAGTTTAGGAGAAAAATTAGTTAAAATTGATCACCATCCTAATGATGAACCCTATGGTGATTTAGTTTGGGTCAATACTGAAGCTAGTAGTTGCAGCGAAATTATTATGGATTTTTATCGACATAACCAAGAAGAGTTGGTTTTACCAGATAATGCGGCACGTTTACTTTATACAGGTATTGTAGGAGATACAGGTCGATTTTTATATCCTGCAACGACTTCTCATACACTTGAAATTGCAGCAGAGTTAAGAACCTATAATTTTGATGCAACGGCAATTAATAGAGAGTTGGAGCAAATTCCAATGAGCGTAGCCAAGTTAGCTGGATTTGTATATCAAAATATTGAAGTTGATGAAAATGGTGCTGCCAAAGTGATTTTGCCACAAGCTATTTTGGATGAATATGGAATTGTTGATTCTCAAACAGCAGCTATCGTTTCTTTGCCAGGATTGGTAGATACGATTGTTGCTTGGGGAATCTTTGTTCAGCAGCCAGAAGGGTATTATCGCGTTCGTTTACGTTCAAAAGGACCTGTTATTAATGAATTAGCGAAAAAGCATCATGGTGGAGGGCATCCGCTAGCCAGTGGCGCTAACGCAAAAGATTTAGCAGAAGTAACAGATATTTATGAAGAAATACAAGATCTATGTCGTGATTTTTTTGGAAAAAGCTAATTATAATAGCGATGAAAGTGTTTACATTCTGGTTTGAATCTACTATAATAAAAGTAGTTGAATAATAGGATAGTGATTGTTAAAAAACAAGCTAAACCTGGTTATACTAAAGATTATTTAGTATAATTGGGTTTTTGTTTTTTTATAGCATCGAAATCATATTCTAGTTATTTAATAAAAATAGAAAAGAAGGGTTGATTAAAAATGGTCAAAAGAAAAGTGATTGCTGTTTTAATGGTATTGTTTGTTGTGTTAGTTGGGTGTGGTCAAACTGAAAGTACGAAACAAAGTAGTGATAAAGCAACTAAAGATGAAAAAAATGAAACCGTTTTATATTTTGCCAGACATGGAAAAACAATGCTAAATACAGTTGATCGCTCTCAAGGTTGGATTGATGCTCCATTGACACCTGCTGGAGTGGAAGTTGCTGAATCACTAGGCAACGGATTGTCAGATGTGAAGTTCGACAAGGTATACAGTAGTGATAGCGGTCGCGCAATTGAAACAGCGGAATTAATTTTAAGTAACAATGGTCAAAAAGAATTAGAGATTACCAAGGATAAACGATTGCGCGAGTATAACTTTGGTACCTATGAAGGCATGATGAATGAAGAGATGCTGGCAGCTGTGGCTGAATATGAAAATTTGACACCAGAAGAATATAACAACCGAATGAAAGAAGAGGGCTTTTATAAGAGTATTAAAGGGTTTGCCGATTCTTTATCAAAACTAGATAAAGAAAAATCAGTAGAAGGAGTAAATTGGCCGGCAGAAGATAGCCAAACTATTGTGAAGCGTCTGACCACAGGCGTCGATGACATTGTTAAAGCAGCGGAGAAATCTGGTCATAAACAAGTATTGGTTGTTTCCCACGGGATGAGTATTATTACAATTTTAGGAGAATTGGATAAAACAGCTGAATTGCCTGCAGGTGGGTTAAAAAATGCTAGTATTTCAAAAGTAACTTATAAAGATGGAAAGTATAAAGTAGAGTCCGTCAACGATATGAGTTATGTAGAAAAAGGACAAGCTAAATAGTTTTCCTTCACTTTTATTAGAGTTTTTTATTTCTAATTTATCTGTTTGAATACTTCATGGACTTTCTTTTCATTAAGAAATACGTTAAAATGAAAGAATATCAATTTTAAGGAGAGTTAGAATGGAAAATTTACCAAGTTGCCCAGAATGTGGCTCAACATACACTTATGAGGATCGTGGCATGATGATTTGTCCAGAATGCGCACATGAATGGTCGCCAACAGAGGTTGCAGCAGAGGCAGAGGCAGCGTCAATCAAAGATTCAAATGGAAATATTTTGGCTGATGGAGACAATGTGACTGTTATTAAAGATTTAAAAGTAAAAGGGGCAAGTGGTGCAATTAAGCAAGGGACTAAAGTTAAAGGCATTCGCTTAGTAGTAGACGCTGCAGATGGTCATAACATTGACTGTAAAGTAGAAGGCTTTGGTCCAATGAAATTGAAATCTGAGTTTGTGAAGAAAAATTAGGATTCTGACCAAATTAGAATTACTTTAGAAGCTACTTGTTATTGCTTTGAAGCACACTCGTTGGTTTTACAAAAAATTCAAAATTTCGAACTATTAATTTAAAGATGGTTGAAATACTAGGATAAATAGCGAGAATATATTTCTCAATAGTTGTTATATAAAAAAGTGGTAATACAGAATTTAAAAATTTTGTATTGGCCACTTTTTTTCTACAATAAATTATTAGTTGTCATGTATACGATCGTTTTGAAAAGATAAGACACGTTTAATCCCACGAATAATATTGATAACAGACAAAATAACACCTAGACAAAAGGGAAGCCATAAAAAAATAGAATTATAACCTAATATGTTGGGTAATTCGGCAATTGAAGTACTTTTTTGTAAAGACCAAAAGCCTTGTAAGACTTGGAAACTAAACACAGTCATAAAAGCAGATATTAGTAGCAAAATAAATCCAAGGTAGTGAATCTGACTTTTTTTACGAATAATAGCAAATCCGACATATAGTAAAAATAAAAAAGTAGGCACACCAAAAGCGAAATAGGGATTTAACATGAAACAACCTCCTTCCTATCCCATCATACTTTAAATGAGACAAATTGCAAAATGAAAAAATTTTTTAGTGGAACCGTAGTTAGGTTATTTGAAGCTATTTTGAATAGAAGAGTAGATCATTTTTGACTGCTAATTCATTGTTTTCTACTTGAATAAAGGGCTTTAATTTGAAAAAAACAAATGATATAGATACAATTTAATGAGGTTAAATATGAAAAATTGATCGAAAATCACATAGAATAGATAAATTTTATGTTATAATGCATGAGGACTTGCATAACAAGTTGAGAAGAGGTGAGGAAAGTGAGTTCATTTAAACAATTTCAATTCAATGATTTTATTTTAGAAGCACTTGCAGATAAAGGATTTGAACAACCAACAGAAGTACAAGAAAAACTGATACCAATCATAAAAAAAGGAAAAAGCGTGGTCGGTCAATCCCAAACAGGTAGTGGAAAAACCCATACATTTCTTTTGCCATTAATGGATAAAGTTAGTCCTCAATTAGATGAAGTACAAATTGTTGTTACAGCACCTAGTCGAGAGTTAGCCAATCAAATCTATCAAGCTGCGGCTCAAATCGCAAAATTCAGTCAACCAGAGATTCGTGTTTCAAATTTTGTCGGAGGAACGGATAAACAAAGACAAATTGCTAAGTTAAAAGGGCAACAACCTCATATTGTTATAGGCACACCAGGACGAATTTTAGATTTAATGAATGAGCAAGCATTGAAGGTTCATACAGCTTTTGCGTTTGTCGTTGATGAAGCGGATATGACACTAGATATGGGTTTTTTAGAGGATGTGGATCAAATTGCTGGTCGCTTACCTGACAAATTACAGATGTTAGTTTTTTCAGCAACGATTCCAACGAAATTAAAGCCGTTTTTGAAAAAATATATGGAAAATCCAGTGGTAGAACATATTCAACCTAAGAACATTATTTCTGAAACGATTGACAATTGGCTAATTTCAACCAAAGGTAAAGATAAAAACCGTTTGATTTATCAATTGTTGACAATTGGGCATCCTTATATGGCGATTGTATTTGCTAATACGAAACAACGTGTGGATGAAATTACTGATTATTTAAAAGATCAAGGTTTGAAAGTAGCTAAAATTCATGGAGACATTTCGCCAAGAGAACGCAAACGTGTGATGCGTCAAGTACAAGATTTGGAATTTCAATACGTAGTAGCAACTGATTTAGCTGCTCGTGGGATCGATATTGAAGGAGTTTCCCATGTTATTAATGCAGAAGTGCCTTCTGATTTGGACTTCTTCATTCATCGTGTGGGACGTACGGGGAGAAACGGGTTAGATGGCACAGCCATTACCTTGTATTCACCAGTTGATGAAGAAGCCATTGCAGAAGTGGAAAAACTGGGCATTAAGTTTCATCCAAAAGAAATTAAAAATGGTGAAATTATTGAAACCTACGACCGCAATCGTAGAACGAAACGTGAAAAAACGAAGGATACTTTAGAAGATCCAACGTTAATTGGTTTAGTAAAGAAGAAAAAGAAAAAAATTAAACCAGGTTACAAGAAGAAAATTGACCGAGCAATTTCTGCAAGCAACAAGCAGAAACGCAAGGTAGAGCGACGTCAACAAACTCGTACAGCGAAGAAATCGAAAAAAAATAGTTATAATTAAACAAAGACTGATGCAAAACTTTTTGGTTTTGTGTCAGTCTTTATATTTATTCGGGGCTTCTCCTAAAGAGCTTTACCCATCTCTACACATAAAATTCCATCTTCTAAATAACAATCAGACTGCACTTGATAACCAAGTTTTTCATAGAAGGGGATGACAGCTACTTCTGCTGAGAGAACATAGTGCGTACAATGTTCTTGGCGTCCTTTATCTTCTAATAGAAGGACCAATTTTTCTCCAATTCCTTTTTTTCGAACCTCTTTTTTTACGCAAAGTCGATCTGGTTGAAGGGTGTAGGCATTCTTTTTTTGATAACGAATGGTTCCGAGTACTAAATCATCTTCATAGGCAACAAAATAATTTCGATCAGTTGTATCTAATTGGTCAAATTCATCTTTTAAGGAAATTCCTTGTTCTGAAACAAAGACTTCATAGCGTAAAGCTAAAGCTGCTGCTTGATTCCAGCGCTCGTTTCCGAAATGGATATTCATTTGAAAGTCTCCAATCTAGGTCATATACATATCTCTTTAAGAAAAAACAGTAAGTGGTATACTTATCATAGCAAATTTTATGTGAAGTGACGAGGGGGAGTTAAAAGTGGGGCTGTTGGAACAATTGGAATGGATTAATTGGAAGCAATTAAGTGATGAAGAAAAGCTAACGGTATTTCAAAAAGCTCTAAGTATGTTTGTTTGTCCAACCATAGAAATTTCTTATATGGCTTTGGCTGATTTTGAGTTATGCGGGATAAAATGCCGGACGATTGAATTAGAAATAGATGGAGAGTTATTTGTTTTCGTCCCTGGAAATAATGAAGCAATCTTAGGTTGGGATTCTGGTGCAGAGGGCTTAAGAGCGCATGAATTACTAGGATTCAATCAAAATGATTTAGAAAATAGTACGTTTAAAACTTCTTTAACTAGTCAAGAAATAGCCAAGATATTTGCTTCAATTAAAGCCGATGATTCTAAGGATTTCTCTTCGCTAGAAAAAATTTCTGCTCATGTTAATCAGCGGACTACGGAATTAAGAAAAGTAAAAATCTCTCCAATGATTATCCAAAAATATGCTCTGCCTGCAGGAACAGAATTTTTAGGGATTTTTGATGTGGTAAGCGGTGTATTTAAGGGAGAATTTGCGTTGCCTTTAGCATATGAAAATAGAGTGAAAGATTTACTTTATCCAAAATTAGAAGCGAGTAATTGCTTATCTTGGTTGTTTCCTGCTACTATTTTAGAACGGAACCAGTTTTATATGGAATTTCTACCTGAATCAGACCACTACTTTGTTTACAGTCATGCTGAATACACCCATACTCAATTGCAAGAACGGTTAGCTCAAAAAGGGTATTCATTGTTGAACTCGGATCAATGGGAGTATATGGCTGGCGCAGGAACAAGAAGGCTATTTCGCTGGGGGAACGAGCTCTTAATTCAAAAAAATCAAGCAGGAAAGCTTATTTTAGAAAAAATGAATCAATCCAATATGTTTGGTCTAGTTATCGATACGACAAAAATTCGTTATGAGTTGACCAGTCAACTAGAACAACCTAAGTTAGAAAAAGCAGAGGTTGAGAAGTGTCATTTAATCGAAAAAATGCTTCCACTATCTACTTATTATCAAACAACCCATCAAGTCGATGTGAACCAACTAGTGAGTCCAGAAACTTATTTATATCGAAAAGCGATTTTGATGGTAGAGTGAAGTGTTTTTCTTGGATAATAGTATGTAATTATTTGAAATGGTAAAGAGGTTGAGACAAACACCCATGAGGGCTAACGCCCTCACCAAACAGAATGAAAATAAAGTGATCGACCTGCAGGCTTTTTCCTGTCATACTAGAGATGACAGAAG
>NZ_MIEK01000014.1 GCF_001742285.1 Enterococcus rivorum
TATACCAAGAAAATCATTAAAGTATCAGACACCATTAGAGGTATTTTTGAGTTACGTAAATGATAAGCATTTGTCCAGCTTAATTTGACAAATCAAACATATAAAAAAGTTAGTCATGTTTGTAAGAAAAATTAGTCTAAATCTTCTTTGGAAAATAATTTTTTTAAAATCATTTTTTGGATAATTTGAGTCAAATCTACCCATTGCTCGTATTTTTTTGAGGAGCCTAAAACAAATACACTTTTATTTGTCTTTGAAAACTCGAACGTGTCTGCAACAATTAGATTCGCTTCTTCAATATTATCGGTAATCAAAACCACTTCAGGATTAAAAATCTGAGAAATCTTGTTTTTGAAGTAGGCATTTCCGGTGATATCTTTTGATATTCGTAAATAAATGAAGACTTCTACTTTTTTACCCATTAGTAATAATCTGTAAATTAAGGTGTAAAATATTTCTTTAAAAACAAAAGCCTCTTTTTCTTCCTCAAGGTTTATTTGAAAAAAGTCATTTAAAAAAACATCAAAAAATTCTTCGATATTCGCTCTTTTAGGGTTGTCTTTAGGAACAATATAGCTGACTCTTGGGAAATATAATTCAAAGAATAGGTGGCTTTTAGAATTTAGTAATTGAAAAGCTAAGTACATAATCGTGAAAAAATAGATAAAAAGAGATTCTGTTTCATCGGTAAAAGTTCGGTTAAATTTTATTTTTGTTGCATCAATTAGCAGTTTAGAAAATTCGCTAGCTAAGAAATTTTGTTTTGAAAAAAGGGTGCCCAAATGAACCATCTGCTGATATGGAACAATATCTGAAAGGATAAAAAGTGACGCAAAAATAAAATATAAACTTTCGTTAGCTAAATAACTTTTTTCAATATCTGAAAAAATATGATAATTGAAATCATTTAGTAAATGATAGTTTTCTTTAATTAAGTTTAAAGCATCGGCTGTAGCAATGTCAGGGTTAGGAAGAAACGCCTGGTGTTGGACACGTGTATGGACTATCGCAAACCAAAAATATACTGAATTTGTAGCTATTGTTGAATCAGCAATAGTCTCTTTTGGCAGTATAGGTGCCAGTTCTTCTTTGGTTATTTGTTCAAAGGGCCATTCTAATAATTGAAAACTATTGTTTAAAAAAATAAAGCTGAAAAGGCGAATGGAGAATTCGTCTCCAGTTAGGGAAAGATACGTTTTCGAGTTAGTAATTTGGAACCCATAGGCAACCAATTCTTTATTCAATGTTTTAGTAATCCGCGTTAAATAAGAAGAGGTGATAAATAATTTTTCAGTAACTTCTTTAGAGGAGACTTGGAAGTTGGTTGTCAAAAGTACAAGTAATTGAAAGTAAGAAGACTTTTTTAAATGATCTAATTTAAGTTCATGAAAAACCAAAATCTTTTTTTCAGAGTATTTATTTGGAATCCAATATTCTCCTTTTTTATTTGATTCAATAAAGATAGACGAAGTAAAGGATTGTTCTATCTCATAATTTAAATTTTGAATGTAATTTTTTACGGTGTGTTTTGGAATATTTAAGTTAATAGATAGAGAATGAAGTGTTTGTTTTTTTTGAATAATGGAATAGAGTACTAACAGTTCTTTTTGTTTTGAGGTTGATAACATTTTTTTATACATAAGCATGTCCTTTCATATACTAGTCTAACGATAGACTAAAGTTGGAAAACACAATTCGTGTTTTACCTGATATAATAACTAGATATTAATGATAAAGAAAAGTTGTAATTTATTATAAATAACAATTAATATCGTTTTTTTCTTTAAAGTTAGTACTATTCAGATGTACATAAAGAGTTCCTTTAGATTAGCCTGATAATAGACTAATACTAGAAAATCAATAAGTGTTCGGGATGATATAATAACTATATTTTAAAGATATTGTATATTAGAAACTGAATTAAAAAAAGCTTTATCTAATTATTATTTTAAACAATTGTTACAAAAAAAGAAAGTAAATCAAAAGGAGGAGAGAAGGAATTTATGAAAAAAAAAGGTTATTTATTTGCTGTATGTCTGATAGCCTATTTTTCTTTAGCCTCAATGACAGTTACTAAAGCTGCTGAAGGAGGACAAGTAGACAATCGGATAGGTATCACGTTTGAAGAGCCTTCACAATCAACAGATGTTTCTAGTAGTTCTTCTTCAAGTACGCCAGAAGCATCCAGCGAGTCTAGTTCTTCCGCAATTCCAAGTGAAAAGCCTAGAGGTAAATTACCAAAAGCAGGGGAGCTACTTGGCAATTATGGCTTTATAGGGCTTGCTTTATTCTTATTGTTTCTGATTCTATTCGTTATTAAGAAAAGAAAGGGGGAACAATAGTGAATATAAACAAGCAAAAATTGTTTGTAGCTGCTGGTATGCTGACTTTTTTCGGAAGTTTTAATGTAGAGGTCAATGCAAATGACCTTGGAAGTACTGGCACAGTTACTGTTGAAAAAAGTCCAAAAACAGCCATTGTTGATCCAGAGCATCCTCAAGAAGAGCTAATACCAGAGAATTCACATTCAACAGAGGGAGCATTGCGAATTGACTCTGTTTCAGATTGGAATTTCGGGAAAGTCTCTTTGAATCCAAAAGAAGGAGATTTGCTCTATTATTTAAATTCCCAACGCTTCTTAAATAGTGATGCCGTTCGTGGAAGCCATGTTCAGATTACAGACAATCGAGAAGCTGCAGGTAGTTGGACACTGCAAGTGAAACAAAATAGCCAATTTAAGAATTCAAGCATTCCAAAGAAAGAAGAGCAGGAATTGAATGGAGCGACTTTTTCTCTAGACAAAATTTGGGTGAACAGTATTGGGGAGAGAGAATTGCCAACGGTGACACGTGATACCATTGCTTTTCAAAATTTCGATCAAACCTATAATATCGCTCATCTAGAAAAAGAAAAAGGTCAGAATGGCACTTGGTTGATTGTTTTTGGCGCTTCGGCGACCAACGAAGATCATCAAGAGAACACTTTAAAACCAGAGTTAGATTTAGAGGGCAATGCTGTTGTTGATGAAGAAGATGGGAAACCAATCTATAGAAATGAAGCAATTAGCATTAGAATTCCCAAAAAAACGAAGATTCATCCAGTAACCTATGAAACAACGTTCACGTGGATACTAGGGGACTTACCTTAATTAGTGATACCTTTGAGGCAACTCAAGTGATCAAATATATAAATTATACTACAGGAGGAAACACAAAATGAAGAAAACAACATTTGCATCATGGGCTTTATTAGCCGCACTAACAGTAGGAACGGCTATGCCAGCAGTATCTTTTGCTGAGGAAGCAGCAGAAAATAATCCAGAGCTAGCTAAACAATTAAACTCTACAGGTACTGTAGAAGTAACAGAAGGACAGTCTGGTGACAAAACACCGCTTGATCCAGAAGATCCATCAACTGAAGTACCAAAGGATCCAGAAGTAGTTGACAACAACCCTAATACAGGAGCAATGTCAATCGAAAAAACAACTAGTTTGAACTTTGGGAAAATAGCAACATCTGCTAACAAAGTAGTTCAATATGCTGTCCCAGTGATATTTGATATCCCAGTAATCCCTGGAGAGCTTGATGGAGAAACAAAAAAAGAGAATCGTGGGAATTTTGTACAGTGGACAGATGTTCGTGCAGGTGCAAATTATGGTTACACTATTACAGCTGAATTATCAAGTCAATTTACTGGAAAAGGTGGAACAAAATTAAACGCAGCACAAATCAATTATAGTAATGGTGAGGTTAGAACAACAGACGCTGATCAGCCACAACTAGACCAAATGAACACAGCCTTCTCATTAATGGAAGCTGAAGAGGGTAAAGCAGGCGAAAATGCAGTGACAGTTGTGACTGCTGATAAAACAAAACAACAAGGTAAAGGTCGCTTTATTATGGCATTTGGTAAATCAGACGCAGATAAAGATAAAGATACGACTGGTAAATCTGTTCAATTAGAAATTCCTTCAAAGACAGCATCTAGTATGGCTGCTGATACTTATACTGCAAAAGTGACATGGAAAATTGTTGCTGCGCCATAAGGATTAATAGAAGAGAAGATGACAGTTGTTTCGGCATAAGAAATTTTCCGAAACAGTCAAGAACGTAGTGTTTTCATATGATTAGAATAAAGTGAATCACTATTTTTGACCGCTGTCTACTCAAATTATGAGTGCCTAAATAGAGGTTGGTACAGAAAGTTTAGCTCTGTAGGAGTGACTTCTGTACCACCATTTATTCATAGTTTGAAAAAAGTATGCTGATAAGATTTATTTACTTAGAGTTCACTGAACTAAAGGAATTTAACATACATACATAAAAACATAAAAAATGTGAGGTTTAATATGAAAAAAATAGTTAGTAAGAAAAAGAGTTTAGTATTATCTGTTATTGCATTACTTGTTTTATTTTTGGGACTAAATATTTCAGAAAATGCCTATGCAAATGAAGAAAAATCAAAGAATCTAGATACAATTACAGGATTTACCTATAGTCTCACTTTTCCAGAGAATCAAGTATCTCAGGATTTGGGATACTATAAACTAAAAATGGCGCCTGGCCAGAAACAAACAGTGCAGTTTGAATTAAGTAACCCTAGCACTGAAAAATTGGTGGTAGGGATTTCTAAAAATGGCGCTAAAACCAATCAAAATGGTGTGATTGAATATGGGGAATCAACTATAAAAAATGATCCATCCTTGAAATTCGATTTTAAAGATTTGATTGAAATGCCGAAATCAGTTGAACTAGCCCCAGGCGAAACGAAAAAAGTTCAAGTGAATATTTCGATGCCTAGTACTGCCTATGAAGGTACGATTGCGGGTGGTATTCAATTAATGAAAGAAGAGCAAAATCAGCCAGAAACAAGTGGGGGCGGCTCGCAAGTTATTAATCAATATGCTTATGTCATCGCTTTTTTATTGGAAGAATCAGCGACGGAATTGAAACCAGATTTAAAATTTAATAAGGTTTATGCAGGACAGAATAATTATCGCAATACGCTTTTCGTTAATTTTTCTAATGTTTTGGCGACGTATTTAAATGACATGACCATTGAAACACAAATTATGAAAAAAGGTAGCAATGCAGTTTTGTTTGAACGGAAACAAGCAGGAATGCGAATGGCTCCTAATTCTTTTATTGGGTTTCCAGTTAGTATGAATGGAGAACAGATGGTATCTGGTGACTATACTGCTAAGATTCTGGTTACTTCCGGAGATAAGAAATGGGAATGGACAGAAGGATTCAAGATCACACAAGAAGAGGCTGATAAATTTAACGAACGAGATGTTGGCTTAGTCCAAGAAAAAGGACTAGATTGGAAATTAATCGCTCTTTTAGTTGGGGGTATTCTATTTGTTATTGTGATTGTCTTTTTGATTATTCATTTGATTCGTAAAAATAAACAGAAGAAAGCAATAGCCAAAAAAAGAGTACGAATGAACGCTAAAAAGAAAGCATCAAAAAAATAATGTGGAATCCGTTATACCGTAAGGAATAGGAGAAAATGTATGTCGATTTTAGAAATGGTTTTTATTGGTGGCGTTGTATTGACACTCCTTTCCGTTCTGAGTTTGAGTTTCAATAGCATTCAATTTATTCGTTACAATAAACAGCTTAAAGCGCTGCCGATAAAAAAAAGCAAGAATAAAAAGAGAAATAAACAAGTGAAGAATAGACGTCGTCATTTGTTAAAGAAAAAAAAGGGGAGTCTAAAAGGGATAGTGGTCTTTTTACTACTGAGTGTGATAATTGGACTAAGTTCAGTCTACGTATCCTATTATCAGTCTATGAATTTATCTACTGAAGATTCTAATTCGGTTGTGAAGGGCTATTATTTACTAAGAGATTTTGAAACGCAAGTGAAGCTTGCGAAGGAGCAAGGAGAATCCGAAAAAAAAATCCAACAAAATTTACGCTATCTAGCAACAAGTTTAGCTAGTTATGGCATAAAATCGGCTAGTGAGTTAAATGCCAAAGAAGGACAGTTGGTACTAAATCGTTACTATAATGCTTTGAAAGAAATAGGAACGAATGCAAGTACAAATACGGGTAATTTTTACGGGAATAGTAAGCTAGAAGAAGAGTTTTTGACAGATATTGGCAAAGTAAAAAGATACGAAGAGTCGGTTTTTGATTTCTATAAGGTTAATGCAGAAGCCTTTAAGGAAGAAAAGTGAGTTGTTTTGAACCAGACGGGGATTAAGGAGTGAGTTGATGAAAAAAACACGAATAAGTATTTTGTTAATGACTTTATTTGGCGTAAGTCTCTTTACAAGTCAAACAACTTTCATTGCATTGGCAGAAAAAAACGTAACAAGCGAAAGTTTGATTCAATCAAGTAAAAAAACAAGTGAGGCTAATTCAGGAAGTGATGAGACGCAGAGTACATCAGTTTCAGAACCAGAAGAACCTAGTTCATCTAGTCAAGGGTTAACAGAGTTGAATCCAACGACAAAACCGGCTAAATCTGTTATCAAGCCTAAAGCCGGTCCAGCACCAGATTTAATCAGTGAGTTTTATGTTATCAAACCTAAGTTAACAAGATATGATCATCTTGTTCTCGATTTGAATACAACGAAACAAAGTTTAAATTTAAGTAAGCAAAATAGCTTAGGGAATCAATTGCTTGGGGTTGAATGGCGTCCAGAGTCTAATGCGTATATTATTTATCTTTCAGCTGATAAGCAAGTCCTTTTGAAACCAGCTGGGAATACAGCTGGCAGTAAGATTACATCTGAAACCCAAAAAAATTCGGTAAATAATTTATCTCGTTTTACTGATGACTATTTGTGGGATATAGAAAGTGTTAATGGCAGCTACAAAATTATAAATAAAAAGAATCAATTAGTTTTAGCTTTGAAAGGGACGTCTAATCATGCTATAGGTGACGATTTAATCTTAGAGAAACGATCAACCGGAGAAAATCAAGAAATGCTGATGACACGTTTTAATGGGTATTACGCAATTAAATCAGAGGGACTATCAGCCACTGGAAGTAACGTTATTGATATAAATAATGGATTTGGTATTGGAAATGATATTATGACATCCTTAAATGGTGGTTATGCTAGTCAAAAATGGTTTGTCTTATATTCAAGTGACGTGAATGCCTATGTTCTAGGGAATGCTTTTGACAAAAGGATGTTGTTAAGTGCAGAGAAGGGACCAGGTAAATCGCCTATAACTAGTTCCTTTAATCCTAAAGCCTCATTATCGTATAAATATAGACATATCCTCTATTCAGTTAAGGATTATAAAAATAGGGAAAATATTTATGAAATTTGGGGCAATCCAGGATACATGTTTGCTTCGGAAAAAAAACCTTCCTTACCTCAATTAGTCACCTACGAGTCAAAGGTAAATGGTAATCCTATGGGGCTATGGGAATTAGATCAGGTAGGAACCATTCCACCGCCTAACTTAACGGACTTTAGGTTAGATAAGCAAGGGACAAATCCTACCTACTATGTTGGAGAAACCATCAACTATTCAGCTACGGTAAAAACATCGGATTTTAGATTTATGACGGCATATTATAGGTACGATTCCGAACGTTATAAGGTGATGGATTTAGATCTTTTTGTTGTGAATAATGAGGTTAACTTTTCTGGCGAATGGGATACCCTTCAGATGGAAAAAGAAGAAGATTTTAAAGAAGGGGAACGCTTTATTGAGCTACTAACGAAAGGTGATGGTCTCTTCAATTCAAATTCTTTGGCTGCGAGAGTTAAGATTCTTTACCCAACGCCAACAGCTGAACCGATTCCTCAAAAAATTTACCGCAATAGCAAACTGAGCCAATTTAAAGGGGAAGACTTTGTCAAAGATATCAAGGATGAAGTTGGGAATCCGATCGAGGTCAAATTAGTCAGTTTAGATACTTCCAAAGTTGGAGAAACTAAAGCGGTAGTCTCTTTAACCAATCAGTACAAAACAATAGAAATAGAAGTTCCTGTGGAAATTGTTAAAGAGCCAGCGAAACTAAAGATTGATTTTGTGAATGAAGCAGAAACCTTACTACCAGGTTACAGCATAACACTGGATGGTTTTGTTGGAGATCCTATTGATTTGACTAAAGAGCAAGAGGTAATCGATCAGTTATTAAATATCAAAAGAGCAGGGTACAAGATCGTTGGAAGGCCGGAAAATGAAACAGCAGTGGCAATGAATGCTACATCTATTTCGGTAAAATATACGTTACAGGGATTAATTACTTTGACTTCAGCGCCGAAAACGCTCGATTTTGGTGCATTGACTTATGATGCAAAAGACAAAAAGGTTGAAAGTCCTTCTTTCGATCAAAAGCTAGTTGTGACAGATACGAGAGCAGATGCTAGTAAAGGGTTTAGTGTTACGGCAGCATTGACCAAACCTTTAACGAATGAAAAAGGCCAAAAATTAGAAGATGTATTGAGTTATGTTTATCAAGATGAAGAGAAGAAATTAACTGAACAGGAGCAAGAAATTTATAAAAACACTGAAGGAGTTCCAGGAAGTTATACTATTTCTGATTCATGGAAAAGCAAAAAAGAGGCAGACGGTTTGAAACTGAAGATTAAAGGCACGACAATGCTGCATACTGGTAAGTATCAAGGTGTGATAACTTGGAAGATAATGGCGGGTCAACCGTAGAAAAGTTAGTCTAGTTTATAGTGCTAAAGATTGTTTCATAGGTGTTAATTTTTAAAAACCGAGTAGTTACTATGATTCATCATAGAATTAATGCTCTTTCGTGATTTATAATCATAAGAAGAAATTCACGAAAATTGTTGTTTAAATTTTCGTGAATTTTGGTTTATTTTAGAATAGAGCAAATGCCTTTGAAATTTACATATTACTGTTACTTATTTGCTCCACTATTTCATGGTGATTATAGTGATACAAAATATTGGAGAGACTCTTTTTTTCTCATGGTGTATTCAGATTTAGAGAGTCGAAATGAAGATGAATCTGTTTTGAAGACTAGTATGGTTCAACGTAGTTTTTCAAAGAAAAAAGTGAGTTGTTTTGAACGAAACAAAATTAAGGAGTGAATGAAGTGGTAAAAAAAACACTGATAAATTTTTTGTTAATGACCTTATTTGGCGTAAGCCTCGTTGTTTGTCAAAGAACCCCAATTGTGTTAGCGGATCAAAGTGAGAGTACAAAGCAGTCAAGTCAGGAAACTAGTGCGACTGATTTCGGTGGTGTTGAGTTGGAGACTTCCACGCCTACTGAGTCAGAGAGTAGTATTTCTAGTCAAAAGGAAACTGAGTCGAGTTCAGCGACAAAACCGAAGAAACCTGTGATCAAGCCTAAAGCAGGACCGGCACCTGGGATAATCAATGATTTCTATATCATTAAGCCGAAACTAACTAAAAATCAACACCTAGTTGTCGATTTTAGTCTAATCAAACAAAATTTACATCTATATCCACAACATGGAATGGGAAATCAATTGTTTGGCGTTGAATGGCGTCCCGAATCTAATGCGTACATTATTTTTCTTTCAAGTGACAAGCAAATTCTTTTAAAACCAGCTGGGAATAGTGCTGGAAGCAAGATTACAGCTGAGAAACAACAAGTTTCAGTAAATAATTTATCTCATTTTAGTGATGAATATTTATGGGAAATTGAAAGTGCTGAAGGGCACTATAATATCATAAATAAAAAGAATAAGTTGGTTTTAACTTTAAATGGAAATAGTAATCATACAAGTGGAGACGATCTTATTCTGGGGAAACGAAATGGGGGAGATAATCAGTTAATGTCCATTCAGCACTTTAATGGCTACTATTCAATTAAATCAGAATTTTTATCGACTCAAAATCAAAGTATCGTTTTTGACATCCAAGGTGGTATAGGTCGACTCAAAAATATTATTTCGTATCCTTATTCAGGTAATAGTAATCAACAATGGTTTGTTTTGTATTCCAGTGATGTTAATGGTTATGTGATAGGGAATGCTAAAGATAAGACCATCTTAATAAGTTCAGATCAAGGGACAGAGAATCCTCCTCTAACTCGATCCTTTAATAAAAATGTAGCACTCCCAACTAAATTTAAAAATATCCTTTATCCAGTTGGTGATTGGAGTAAGAAGGAAAATGTTTATGAAATTTGGGCAGAGCCTGGCTATATTGTTTCTTCAAAAAGTGGCGCTCCCTTGACTTACAAAAAAGGGGTGTCTGGGAGTACTTCGGCTCGGTGGGAGTTGATTCAGTTAGGGACCATTCCACCGCCTAATTTAGTTGATTTTACTTTAGATAAGAAAAGTAAAGTTCCTATGTATTATGCTGGCGAACCCATTAACTTTTCAGCAAAGGTGCAAACAGAGGATTTTAAATTCGTAACGGCATTTGCCAGAAGAGACTCTGAAAAATATACTGTTATGGACAAGGATTTGCCAGTTGCCAATCATGCGGTAGATTTTACAGGGGACTTTGATACTTCGAATATGAGTGAAGGAGAGCACTTTGTTGAGATGTTTGTAAAAGGAGACGGTCTATTTGTTTCAAATGCTTTGGCTGCAAGAGTTAAAATTGTTTACCCAACACCAACAGCTGAACGAATCCCGCATAAAGTTTACCTCAATCGGAGATTTGACCAATTAAAGGTGGAAGATTTTGTTAAGGATGTCAAAGATGAAATGTCCAACCCTATAGAGACCAAATTAGTCAGTTTGGATACTTCTAAATTAGGAGAGACGAAGGCAGTTATTTCTTTAGCAAATCAATATAAAGAAGTAAAGATAGAAGTTCCTATTGAAATCGTCAAAGAACCAGCTAAATTGAGTGTCGATTTTATGAATGAAGCAGGCACCTTGTTGCCAGGGTACAATTTAACACTGAATGGTTTTGTGGGAGATCCTATTGATTTGACTAAAGAGCAAGAGGTAATCGATCAGTTATTAAATATCAAAAGAGCAGGCTACGAGATAGTTGGAAAACCAGAAAATGAAACATCCGTGGCAATGAATACTACAGCAGTTTCTGTAAAATATAAATTGCAAGGGTTAATCACGTTATCTTCCGCGCCGAAAACACTCGATTTTGGTACATTGACTTATGATGCAAAGGATAAAAAGGTTGACAGTCCTTCTTTTGATCAAAAGCTAGTTGTGACAGACACGAGAGCAGATGCTAGTAAAGGATTTAGCGTTACAGCGGCATTGACTAAACCGTTAACGAATGAAAAAGGCGATGAATTGAAAGATGTATTGAGCTATGTCTATCAAGATGAAGAAAAAAAATTAACAGAGTATGGGCAAGAAATTTATAGAAGTAATTCAGGAATTCCAGGAAGTTATGCTATTACGGATGTTTGGGAGAATCCAGAAGAGCCAGACGGACTGAAATTGAAGATTAAAGGTACGACGATGCTCTATACTGGTAAGTATCAAGGTGTGATAACTTGGAAGATAATGGCGGGTCAACCTTAGAGGGCTGCTATGGACTGGAATTTTTTCAGTGCAATAGATTATTTGAGCCATTATATGGAAATAGGGCACTAAAAAAAGAAAGAATGAAGAAAAATGAGGCAAAAAAGTTCTTCGAGAAAAGAAGTAGTTCGTAAAAATAGAAAACCTTCCTCTGTTAAAGAACGGAGGAGACATCCGAATTCCTCTACCTCTAATAAAAAAAGAAAACACTTAACTAAAAAGAGTCATAAACCAAGTCAGAAATTTTTGAAACGAAAAAAACAGGCCAAAGTCAAACGCCTACTAATAGAATTAGCACTGTCAATTATCTTTGGCTTGTTCCTGTTTTTCGTTACGACACAGTTCTTTTTTAAGGTAGTTGATGTAAATGGATACGGAATGATGCCTACTCTGAGAGAGAATGATGTTGTTCTAGTTCAACGATACAACAATATCAAACGCTTTGATCTTGTTGCATTCAAATATGGGAATGACATTCAAGTTCGACGGGTAATTGGATTGCCGGGTGAACAAATTCGCTATGAAAATGATCATCTGTTTGTTAAAGATGAACCAATTGATGAAAAATTTATTGTTGATGAAATCAACGAGAGCCAACGAAATGGTCGAGATTTTACGGAAAACTTTCCTTCTGCAGAAGGAAAGATAGTAAAAATTCCCAAAGACTACTATTTTATTTTAGGAGATAATCGACCTTATGCCACCGATAGTCGGATATATGGCGTGGTTTCAAAGGACAGTATTATAGGGATCGTTAAAATGCAGCTATTTCCGATCAATGAGTGGAAGAGCTTTTAAGAGATGCGTTTATTTTAGAAGTAGTGTTATTGATTAACAGATTTGAATAAAAAATAGAAGATGAAAAATTACAAAGTATTGTGTTGAAGTACAGGATAAGAACTCTTAATGAGTTTTTTTCCTGTACTTTTTCTATATGACAAATGTCATGTGAAGTCATGACAAGCGTTTCTAACGGAAAAGGTTTTTCTTTAGTATGATAAATATATCAGTAAGGAGGAAGTAAGGATGATTGAAGTGAAGGGATTAAGTAAAGTCATTAAGGGCAAGAAAATTTTAAATAACATTTCTCTATCTATTAATAGAGGGGAAGTAATCGCGCTCGTTGGCCCAAATGGTGCGGGGAAAACAACATTAATTTCTTGTTTGACGGGTTTGATTCGTCCGACAAGTGGAGATATTAAATTATTCGGAAAAAATCCAGCCAACAAAAAAAGTAACGCGGCAATTGGTGTCATGCTTCAAGACAGTACAACATTAGAAAATATTAAGGTGCAAGAGTTATTTACTTTTTTTAGTAGTTTTTATTCAGATACACTGTCATTAGCAGAAGTACTTTCATTAACAGGATTAGAAGAGCAACAGAATACTTATACGACTAAACTTTCTGGTGGACAAAAGCGTCGGTTAACGTTTGGTCTTTCGATTATCGGAAAACCAAATGTACTTTTTTTAGATGAACCTACAACGGGAATGGACGTGACGAGTCGCAAAGTTTTTTGGGAGAAAATTGCTACTTTAACCAAGCAAGGAAAAACGATTATATTAACAACGCATTATCTGGAAGAGATTGAGAAAGTTGCTAGCCGGATTTTACTGATGAAACAAGGAGAAATCATCCATGATGGGACGATGAAGAGTATCCAACAAGAGATGCTACAAAATAAGATTTCTTTTGAAATGCTAGATAAAATCGAGAAGGAACAATTATTAAAATTACCTTTTGTTTCAGAAGTTGAAATAAAGGAGAAGCAAGTAACACTTTATACAGGGAACAGTGATGAAACATTAATTGACTTTTTTGATGGGAAGTTTAATTTTAGGAATTTACTGGTTATCCCTGGGGATTTAGAAACGGTCTTTAATACATTAATGGAGGAGGAAGAGAAATGAACGCTTTATTAGTCCAAACTAAAACAGATTTAACTCGTTCTTTATTTAGGAGTAAGCCTTTTGTCTTTTTTTCATTGGCGATGCCAGTTGGGTTTTATTTACTTTTTACAAAAGTTTTTAACATGGGTGTACCAGAAGAGTACATGGCCATTTTTTACAAAGATAGCATGATTCAAATGTCTACTTACAGTGTGATGATTAGTTCGTTATTTTCTTTTTCTATGACGTTAATTGAAGATCGTAAGCAAGGAGTGAAGCAACTGATCCGGTTGTCCCCTTTACCGGAAAGTAGTTATTATTTTAGCAAGATTTTGACACAGTTTATTATCAATAGTGTATTGATTATCGTTATTTTTATGTTAGGGCGTTTCGTAAATGGAGTAACGATGACGGCGATTCAGTGGATGAGTAGCGGGTTGTGGATTTTGTTCGGTTGCTTACCTGTGATGGCATTAGGGACAATTGTCAGTTTAGTAAAAGATCCTAATACAGCGAGTGTTTTAAACAATATGATTTTGATGCCAATAGCAATTATCAGCGGACTTTGGTGGCCAATCGGCATGTTTCCAGCGTTTGTGCAGAAAGTTGCGCATCAGCTACCTACTTTTTATGCCGCCGAAGGAGCCAAACAGCTAGCCGAAGGAAAATTTCCAGAAAGTAAAGGGATTTTCATTATTCTCATTTATTTTGTTGTGATTATGGTATTATCAATATACTTGAATGGTCGTAAAGAAGAAGTAAGACGTTAGGTGGGATTTTATGGGGAGAAAGATTCGATTGTATCCTGAAGAAGATGGGTTCATTTCCTTTATTTGGTTGATTTTTATATTGATTCCAATAATTAGTATGTTTCCGTATGATAGTTTTGATAAAGTGTTGGCATTAATTGTTTTAGGTGTGTTTGTTGTAACTTATCGCAATTGTTTGTTTAACTGCAAAACAGCGTACGAAATGGCTCGAAAGATGCAGTTGGCAGTCCACGAAAAAACAAAAATTTATACAAAAGTAGGAATTGGAAGCAATCCTTTTTTGGCAAAAGTTACCTTGGATATCGAAGCAAAGAAGAACAAAGATTTTATTGCCGAATGGCGATATAAAGATGTTCCAATAAAATTGTGGGGCATAAAAAACATGACGGACGTTTGTGGGATAGGTCATAAAACAGCTGTAAGACTTGAAAAAATGGGGATCCGATCAATCAAAGAATTGGCGACTACTGATTACTACAAACTAAAAGATCGCTTAGGTATTATTGGTACGCAACTACATGCTCATGCGAATGGTATTGATAGGAGTTTTTTAGGAAATATGCAAGCCCCAAAAGATAAATCTATAGGGAATAGTCAGGTGTTGCCGAAAGTTTACACCAGACAAAGTGAAATTGAGCTTGTACTAAAAGAGATTGTGGATCAAGTTGCTTCTCGATCACTGAAACAAAAAAATACCTCACCATTGGGGTAGGTGAGGAATGGATATTTCTATTGTTAAAAAGGAGTAAAACTTAAGAAATTTATAAGAGTTTGCTGTTGTTGACATATTAATTGTACAAAATAGAAATATGAATAGAAAGTTCTTGAGGAACTACTTATTTGTTTTTTTTGTGTTATTCTTAGTAAAGAAACGTACAACTGAATATTGCTAAAGACCTGTTCGTACTTTAGGACAGGTCGATTCGTTGGATCGTAATAATAACAGCGAGTTCCTCACGAACTTTAAGCAAAAAACAAAGTGGCGTATACTTACCTCATCAGCATCCAAACTGTTATATTTCATTGGTCTGCACCCTTCGGGGTGTTTTTTTGTACGGATGTTCTATTAACCCCTATGCAACGAAAAAGTACCATGATTTTCATCATGATACTTTTCGTGCTTTTAAAGTCGGACATTAGTCCTATACCTATTATAAACTACAATTAATTTCCGTTCAAAGTTAACGCTAACTACTAATATCAGCTACAGGTAGATTGAAATTTGACGATAGGCTAATGAACGCATCTTTGTTCTTATTATAAAAAATTAATTGCACTTTTTCATAGATTTCTTGCCACTTTCCTTCAGAGACATTTATTTTTGATAATTATCATTTTTGAGATTACAAAAGTTCATCATGACTTCCTGTACGCGTCATTGTTAAGAGTGAACTACTTACCATATTGCTGCACATACTTCTTATGACAGCTTGGACACTCAAACGGGCCAGAATAAACAGTTAATTTCGCTAAATCTCCACAATCACATTTCACATAAAATGTCATCGCTTTATTGAACTGACCATTCGGTACTTTCCATTGATCGTAACTTTCTCGTACCATTTCTTGTCCTTCCTATTTTTTATTAAGGTTTAATTCAGGTTTTAATCGACAATAACTAGCTGAAAACGCCTCAGAATGCTCCTCTCACAACCATAGACTTGTGATTTATTGATTTTCTGGAACATTTAGAACCGATTTCATAAATCTAAACTCATGACAGCTGTATCTTTGTCTTCTTGCGTGATCCCAATGTAACGTAAGGTCACACGCTGGGAAGAGTGATTTAATAATTCTTGAATAATCTCAATATGCGTACCGTTTTTATATAAAAAGTACCCAAATGTCTTTCGCATCGAGTGACTGCCAATATTTTTTAAGCCCATTGTGTTGCCTGCCTTACTGATAACCGCCCACAACGCTTGCTGACTCAATGGCTGATTGTTCGCTTTATGACTCGGAAATAAATAATAATCAAAGTCTTGTATAAGCAACTGCTTAGGAAACTCATTTTTCAAGTAGTCCAGGATCAACTTTCGTAATTTTCTGGAAATGATGATCGAATTATGTTTTCCTGTTTTTTGCTCCTTCATGTCCAATCTTTCTTTAGCTACGACTCGGCCACGAGAAACAGTTAGCACGTCGGATAATTTTAGTCGGCGTAAATCAGAAATTCGATAGGTGGTATTAATCCCAATAGAAAACAACAACACATTTCGTTGACCCATTTTTCCAGCTGATAAAATTCCTTTGATCCCCTCGATCTGTTTTTTTCTCAAATTGTTTCGACAACGTTCAAAAAAATCCCTCTTTTTCTCAACAAGACTTAAACATATTATACCATGTATTAAGTCTTATTCAAAACAACTATAAAAAAAGAGCCTGACCATCATCGTCTGTCACCTTTAGAGCTGTCTCATTTTCCGTCATTTAATGAATATGACATAATCAGTTTGTGTCACATTCATTTATGACATTTGCATGAACTCAATTAATAACTCTTTTTGTTCTTTTCTAGCTAATTTTGAAAATTCTTTTTGTAATTTTTTTGTTGTAACTCCAACAGGAAATCTTTTATTAAAAATACAGTCAATCGTTCTGATTATTGCTAAATCCGTAATTTCCTAACTACCAGAAATATATTTTGCCAGCTGGGTCATTTCACTTTTTATTTCATCTTTTTTTCATATTACCTCTCTCCTTTATACATATTTAATTTTTTTAGGATTAGGATCAAACATTTGATGTTACAATCAAGGATTTATCTATTTCTTTAGACTCTATAAATGAGATAGCTTATCCATTCAAGGAAATTGATTATGACGAGAGAAGTGGAGAGATACTGGAGGGTGGTAATACGTATGTTTTTGTAAAATATGACTATGAAATTCTTCAGGAAGCTGTAGAGCTACGTATGGAAGAAGCTGAAAGGCTCTTAAAAGAGATAAAAAAATTTAAACCTAATTCTGATTCAAAAATCTTAGCTGAAACGGAAACCACTGAAGCGCACTTATAGAGAGCGGATGAACACAACAATTGTCTTGCTGTTATTCGATTTAGAAATAAAGACAAGTCATTAAATTTGGATAAAAGTAGATGTATCTATTACCCTTCAGATTTAGCCGAATTTTTAGCCATTAACCAATAAATAAAAGTATCAAATTTTTTAATTAGGCAGTCAGTAAGAGAAATCTTACTAACAGTCAGTAAGAGAAATCTTACTGACTGTTAGTAAATAGATTGAAACGAGGTAATAGGAACATGAATGTAAAAAGAGAATTTAAAATCAGTTTTCAATTTTTGAAAAAGGTTATTCTTTGCTTTTTTTCAATATACTATTTACACTATAAAAAGTATATTAATATCGGCCTTTATTTTATATAACAAAATTTCTATAATAAATTAGTCTTTTAATAGAGAAAGGATAAATATATTGACTATTTTTTATTTAGACCAAACGATAAAAGAATATAATTCATTTTTTTTAAAAAGAAATATTGAAATACATGGAGAAGATTTTTTTGATAAAATTCATATAAAAAAGAGTATGAACATCGACTTCTTTTTAAAACACAAAAATTTATACTACATTAATTCTGGATCAGCAATGCGTCATTTTATTGATGTGCTCGGAAATAGGAGATCCTTAAATCTTTTTTGGAAAAGCGACATAATTGGTTTCACAACACTTTTTGATGAAAAATCTGTCGAGTGGGAAACCATCGCATTGACCGATATGGAATTGATTGTTATTACTCACAAAAATCTGTTACACGACCTTAATGATGGATTTCAGTTGGTAGGTAAAAATTTCCAATATTATACAAATATTATGTATTGTAGTCAGCAATGTCTCTCTACTTCTGGGTGTGAAAGAATTAATTTTTCCATACTTTCTTTAGCCTACTATCTAGGTAACACTAATGGAAATTATAACTATTTACCTCCCTATATTACTCACGATATTATTTCATGTCTTTCAGCAGTCACTCGATCTTATGTCACAAGACACCTAAAAAAACTCATAACTGAAAATATCATATCCATTGAAAATAGAAAAATTTGTATTAATAACATAGAGGATTTAACTGCGAGAACGCCTAGCTATCAATAAAATTATGGGTATTTTTAATGGGAAAGGGCTTCCGCTCTGGATGGGGTTGATGTATGCTATTTCGTTGTTTTATATGGTCTATTTTGGCTATATTTATTTGTTTATTTACCCTGCCTGGATGATTGGTTTTATTCCAATGAAAAAGAGAATATTTGTTTATTATTATCTTGCGCTACTTTGTACTTTGACACCACTTCCTTTTACTTTAAACAAATTGCCAGAGTATATGGCTCAAGATATGAAAATCACTATTTTTGTCTATGGACTTTTTATTTGTGCCGCCCCCTTCGCTGGACGCTCTATTCGAAAGCAAGCAGAACTTCGAAAGCAAGCGCACCAATCAACTCAACGGATGGAATATGTTATTAAACAAGAAGAACGCTATCGAATTGCCAGAGATTTACACGACACACTAGGGCAATCATTATCTATTATGACGATTAAAACGGATTTAGCAGGGAAACTTTTGGATAAAGATCTTACATTGGCAAAAAAAGAGTTGTCAGAAATTGCAGAGACATCAAGAGGAACCTTGCAGACGGTTCGAGAGATTGTTTCTAGTATGCGCCATGTCTTAATTGTGGAAGAGATGATTCTAATTGAGAAAAATTTGCGCACAGCAAAGATTATTTTAACGACAGAAGGAGAAGAATTGACAGGTGAGATTCCTTCAGCTATTCAAAATACAGTCAGTCTATGCTTAAAAGAGTGTGTAACAAATGTGATTCGACACAGTAAAGCAAGTCGCTGTAAAATTATAATCAGAAAACATGGGGACGAATATCATTTTAGCGTGGAAGATGATGGTCGTGGGATGAACCAAGGTGTACCTGGCAACGGTTTGACTGGTTTGAGGGAGCGAATAACTAGTATTGATGGCCAATTAAATTTTACTGATAAGGATGGAACGAAGGTCACTTTTTCGGTTCCTGTAAATTAAAGGAGAATAAAATGATTAAATTAGTGATTGCTGAAGATCAAGGGTTGTTGTCGTCGGCGTTAGCGACAATTTTAAATTTGGAAGCTGACTTAGAGGAGTGGGCATTGCTTCAAACGGTGAGGAAGCTTTGCAACTAATCGAAAAAGAGCAACCAGATATCTGTTTAACGGATATTGAGATGCCCCGAAAAACAGGACTTGATATAGCAGAAGCTTTAAAAGATAAAAGACAAAAAGTGATTATTTTAACGACCTTTGCTAGAGAAGGGTACTTTGAGCGTGCTGTCAGAGCAGAGGTTTCTGGTTATTTATTGAAAGATACACCTAGTGATGAGCTGATTCAAAATATTCGAGCGGTGATGGAGGGGAAAAAATTTTATTCGCCTGAACTAGTTACCGGAATGCTTTTTCAACAAGATAATCCTTTAACAGATCGAGAACGTGAGGTATTATTGGCCGTTGGCGAAGGTCTTTCATCAAAGGAGATTGCAGGAAAATTATTTTTATCTGATGGAACGGTTCGTAATTATATGTCAGAAATTCTAAACAAACTAGAGGCAAAAAATAGAATTGAAGCGGTTAGTCTTGCGAAAGAGAAGGGCTGGATTTAAGTCAATTCTCTTATTGGAGATAGCTAAAACATACTAAGATTTAGAGAGCGGGACAACTAAAAATCAGTTTTTTTCGCTCTCTAAATCCGAATAAATGGCGAGAAAAAAGCAGGATTTTCGAGATGAACTGAAATTGCCATGGAACACAGAGAATGGCACCTACTTTTGGTCACAGGAATTTGAGGAGCGCCGAATAGACAGCGCGCTTATTATTTAGTCATTCTTCCTAATGATGTCTGTCAATTTTCACGAATCCCTTCTATTTCTTGCTTTATAATGACTGAAAAAGTACTGCCTTGTTCTAATGAGCTTTCAACGACCAATTTCCCGCCACAAAGGTCCACGATTTTTTTTACTAAAGGCATCCCTAGTCCATTTCCTTCTTTTGAATGAGAAGCTTCTCCTTGATAGAATTTATCAAACAAGTGAGCTTGTGTTTCCTTGGACATGCCGATCCCAAAATCTCGAATAATTACGCAGACAGAATCAAAATCAGGCTTAATCTGAACAACTAATGGACTGTCTGGATGGGAAAATTTAATCGCGTTGTCAATCAGATTGATCCATAGTTGCTGTAGTAGTTCTTCATCTGAAAAAATTTGAATGGGTGGTAGGTCCAAATCTAGACTCATATTTTTTTCTTGCCATTTAGGTTCTAAAATCAATAAGACTTGTCTTAATTGTTCGTCTAACTGTATATTTTTTTTATTTGCTAGAATACTTCGATTTTCAATATTGGTCAGGTTCAATACGTTGCTGGAAAGTTTGGTTAAGCGCCCCGATTCTTGAATGATAATTTCAATATATTTTTGACGTTCTGCTTCCGGCAAAGTCGGATCTTTTAGCAATTTGGCAAACCCTTGGATGGAAACAATCGGTGTTTTGAACTCATGAGAAAAATGATTGATAAAATCGCTACGTAGGGTTTCAATGCTATTTAATTCAGTGGTCATTTGGTTGAAACTTTCAGAAAGGCGCATTAGCTCATACCCTCCGTGTTTAAAATGAAGCTTAACATTGAAATCTCCACGCGCAACTTTATCAAGCCCGTCCAGTGCTTTTTTGTACGGCTGCATAATTTTTCGGCTAAATAAGGCGGTCAAAGTAGTTCCGATAACTAAGCTTAGAAAGAATAAAACAATGAAAGGTGCCAAGACATTTTTCTCAGAACCATATCTAGGCGAGCGCTGAATCCAATTCATTTTCACAAAAAAGATGAAAATACTGCCGATTACCATTCCAGTTATTACTAATACAAAAAAGACAAATAAAACAAGCCCCATGGTGATACTCAGGCGTCTAAATAAATTCCTCATAGATTTTTCACCACTTTGTAGCCGAGCCCTCGTACGGTAACAATTGTAAATTCAGGATAATCTGAAAAGCGTTCTCTCAGGCGGTTGATATGGACATTGACTGTTTTTTCGTCTGTTTCTGATTCATATCCCCAAATCTCATCCATTAGAATTAAACGTGTGAAGATTTTTCCCGGATAGCTTAATAGTTTAAAGAGTAATAAGAATTCCTTTTGCGGTAGGGTTTGTTGGAAACTTTCTCGAGAAACGGTGAATGATTCTGCATCAAGAACCACCTCTCCAATCACGATCTTTTGTTCGAAAGCAATTTTTGAACGACGAAGTAGCGCTCTGATTCGTAAAATCATCTCTTCAACATCCACAGGTTTCGTCATATAATCATCTGTTCCAACTAAAAAACCACGTTTTTTTTCATCAGGTGTTTCTTTGGCAGTCACCATTAGAATAGGTAATTGAAAGTTAGCCTCCCTTAATTCTTTCGTTAATTGGAAACCATCCATTTTAGGCATCATAATATCCAAAATGATTAGGCTCACGCACTGTTTATCAAGGATAGTTAATGCTTCTACGCCATTTTCAGCCGAAATTGTACGGAATCCATTATTTTTTAAAACGATTTCCATTAGGTTTCTAGTGTGTTGGTCATCTTCAACAATCAGTATCGTTTCCATTACGAATCCTCCTTTTTCGTTAGCTTGTTCTCTACTCATCTTAGCAGAAAGCCAACATTTCTTCTTCAATTTTCTTCTTTTTTCAATTTGTTAACATTGAGTTAACCATACTTAGGTAAACTCAATATCAACAAACGATAAGGGAATGAAGAAGCTATGTTAGCATTGAAAAAAATTTATAAGCGTTATACAACTGGGGATTTCACTCAAATTGCTCTAAATGGCGTTAGTTTGACGTTTAGGAAAAATGAATTCGCAGCAATTTTAGGTCCGAGTGGTTCAGGGAAAACGACTTTGTTAAATATTGTGGGAGGGTTAGACCATTATGATGATGGTGATCTACAAATAAATGGACAATCCACGAAAAAATTCAAAGATAGCGAGTGGGATGCCTACAGAAATAATAGTGTAGGATTTATTTTTCAAAGCTATAATTTAATTCCTCATTTAAGTGTCTTAGAAAATGTGAAAATGGGGATGACTTTAAGTGGTGTTTCTAATGAAGAAAAACAAAAAAGTGCCTTAGATGTTTTAGAAAGAGTCGGTTTGAAAGAGCATGTCCATAAGAAACCAAACCAACTTTCTGGTGGACAGATGCAACGAGTGGCGATTGCTCGTTCGTTGGTTAACGACCCTGATATTATTTTAGCAGATGAACCTACGGGGGCTTTGGATACACATACAAGTGAACAAATTATGGATCTGATTAATGAAATCGCGAAGGACAAACTGGTTATTATGGTTACTCATAATCCAGAATTAGCAGAAAACTATGCTGATCGGATTATTGAACTGCGAGATGGGGCTGTTATTAAAGACTCTAATCCATATGATGCACAGGAGAGGAGCAGCCATTATCAACTGAAAAAGACTAGCATGAGTTTCTGGAATGCCTTAAAACTTTCTGGAAAAAATATTTCCACCAAAAAATGGCGTACAGGGTTAATTGCTTTTGCCTCTAGTATCGGGATTATTGGAATTGCGTTAGTGCTTTCTTTATCGAATGGGTTTAATAAACAAATTAATTCTATTGAGAATGACACTTTATCAGGCTACCCTATAATGATTAGTCAAACCGCGGAGGAGATTACTTTTGGTCCTGGGACAAGCACAGTAGGGGAAGAGGACCAGGGAGAGAAGGAAAAACAGCGGAAACAAGCCGCTATTTTTCCAGAACAGCCGTCAGAAGAGCAAACGGCTCATAAAAATGAACTATCATTAGAATATCTTGACTATTTAGAGAAAATTGATTCTAAATTGATTTCAGGTCTATCTTTTACAAGAAATGCAACAATGAATTGGCTTCAAAAGGTCAATGACACAGTGACAGTTGTCAATCCAGAAAGTCTGAAATTGGCAAGTTACCCTAGAACGGAAAATAGCGAAGAAAAACCATTTTTAGAAAAAAATTATGATCTTTTAGCTGGGAATTATCCTAGTGGCAAAGAAGAGTTAGTACTTGTTGTAGGAGAAAACAATCAATTAGACCGCGGGATTGTTGATGAGCTAGGTTTGGATGGAGAGCAAAAACAATTAGATTTTAGTCAATTTATTGGAAAAGAATTTAAAACAATTGCCAATAATGAATACTACCAGAAAGAAGGCGAGTTTTTTAAAGCGAAAGGCACGTCAGAAGAATTGACCACGCTGTATGAGGATGGAAAAAGCGGAACCTTAAAGTTGGTAGGTGTGATTAGAGCAAAAGAAGATTTATCGGTTGCTAGTTTATCAGAAGGGGTCAAGTATTCAGAAGAATTGGTAAAAGATTTCATTAATAAAGCGAAAACATCAACGATTGTTCAAGCGCAGGAAAAAGCTGACTTTAATGTTATGACAGGGGAACCTTTCAATGGAGAAGCAGCAGTCACTCAAATCCAAGATCGTCGCCGTTTTGGAAATCCGGATAGCATTCAAGCACCTGCGGTTAGTTCAATTACAAAAGAACAATTGCTAACAAAGTTTGGTGGGGTGGAAACGCCAAGTAACATTACTATTTATCCAGAAGATTTTACATCAAAAGACGAAGTATTGGATTATTTGGATCAATGGAACAAAGGGAAGAAACAAGCACAACAAATTATCTATACAGATATGGCAGCAACGGTAACTTCTTTGATGGGAAGTACATTGGATGCGATTACGATTGTTTTAGTGGCGTTTGCTGCTATTTCGTTAGTTGTCTCGTTAATAATGATTGGAATTATCACGTATATATCTGTCATGGAACGGACAAAAGAAATCGGTATTTTAAGAGCATTAGGAGCTCGTAAAAAAGATATCACCCGTGTTTTTAACGCTGAAACATTTATTATTGGAATGTGTTCAGGTTTATTAGGAATTGGGATTGCGTATCTTGTAACAATTCCGGTGAATATGGTCATGGAAAATATGACGGACATCGCCAATATTGCACAACTAAACCCGTTGCATGCTATATTACTAGTCGTAGTGAGTGTTCTTTTAACAATGCTTGGTGGACTCATCCCAGCAAGAATGGCTGCGAAGAAAGATCCAGTTGAAGCGTTACGATCAGAATAGTCATCAAAAAAACGAGAATAATCTAAAGGATAAATGAATCGTAAAAGATAAAAAATACCGGGCTGACACAAATGGAAGGAGAATTCCAGTGTTGGCTCTTTTTTTTGTAGAAGAGAAAGCCAGATAAGTAAAGAGAGCTTTTAAATAAAAGCTTAAGTCTAATTGTAGAAGAATGAATGAAAACTTTCCTTTCACTGGAAAAACCTCTATAATATCAATAGAAGTTAAAAGAGAAGAGGAAATTATTTGCGTATATTATTTATAGGGGATGTTGTCGGTTCTTTAGGAAGAGAAACATTGACTACTTATTTACCAAAATTAAAAAAGAAATATCGGCCTCAAGTGACAATCGCCAATGGTGAAAATGCTGCAGCAGGCAGAGGGATTACCGGAAAAATTTACAAAAAGTTTTTACAAGATGGTGTTGATGTTGTGACATTAGGTAATCATAGTTGGGACAATAAAGATATTTTTGATTTTATTGATGATGCAAAAAAAATGGTTCGTCCTGCAAACTTTGCGGAAGGTGTTCCTGGAAAAGGGATGGTTTTTGTCAAAGTGAACCAACTAGAATTGGCTGTTATTAACTTGCAAGCTCGCACATTTATGGTGCCTTTAGACGACCCCTTCCAAAAAGCAAAAGAATTGATTGCAGAAGCCAGAAAGAGAACCCCTCTTATTTTTGTTGATTTTCATGGAGAAACAACTAGTGAGAAGCAGGCGATGAGCTGGTTTTTAGATGGTGAAGTGTCAGCGGTTGTGGGCACACACACTCATGTACAAACGAATGATGCAAGGATTTTACCTAAAGGAACGGCGTATTTAACTGATGTCGGCATGACAGGACCTTACGATGGCATTCTAGGGATGAAACGTGGGCCGATCATTGAAAAATTTATGACTTCTTTGCCAAAACGGTTTGAAGTAGTGGAAGAAGGTCGCAGCCTGCTTTCTGCATGTATTATTGATATTGACGATCAAACAGGTCAAGCGACTAAAATTGAACCAATCCAAATTAGTGAAGATCGTCCTTTTGAATAACAAGCAACTAGTTGAAGCAAAACGAATGATGTATTGGTGTTGGCGATAAATGATTGAAAAGAGGCTAGAATCAAACTCCAAGAGTTTTGTTTTAGTCTCTATTATTTTAATACGCGATAAAAGTAGTGTTGTGATAAAATAGAGACACTAAAAAAGAAAATAAATTTCTATAAATGAAGGTGTGGGCATATGAAGCCATCAACAAATGAGGAAAAAATAAATTACGAGCTAGAGCGACTTTTAGCTTTAATTGAAGAAAATGAAACGATTCAGCAATATAAAAAGCTAGAAGTGAAAGTACAAAAAAATGAAAAATTAACTGCCCTAGTAGAACAAATCAAGCAAGCACAAAAAGACGCAGTTCAATTTGCTCATTACAACAAACCTGAAGCTGAAAGAGAAGCGCTGAAGCTTGCCGATCAGTTGACCAAAGAGTTTGATGAGCATCCGTTAGTAATCGCTTATAGAGAACAATTGGTAGAAGCGAATGATTTATTACAACATATAACAGATCAAATCCAATATAAAGTAAACGAAGAATTAGAGAAAGAAGGGTTATAATGCCACAAAAAACTAAAAATACACCCATGATGGAACAATATTTATCGATTAAAGCACAGTATCCAGATGCTTTTCTCTTTTATCGTCTAGGTGATTTTTATGAACTTTTCCATGAGGATGCAAATCAAGCAGCACAAATTCTTGAACTAACCTTAACAAGCCGTAACCGCAATGCGGATGAACCAATTCCGATGTGTGGAGTGCCGCATCATGCAGCTCAGGGATACATTGATACATTAATTGAAAAAGGCTATAAAGTGGCGATTTGTGAACAGGTAGAAGATCCTAAAACGACTAAAGGAATGGTTAAAAGAGAAGTCGTTCAGCTTGTAACACCGGGCACTGTAATGAATAGTAAAGGTCTAGAAGCAAAAGACAATAACTATTTGACTGCTGTAGTAGAAGAACAGGGGCGTTTTGGCTTTGCTTATGCAGATCTTAGTACAGGTGAACTAAAAGTGGCAATTTTATCCGATGAAGATGGTGTTATCAACGAAGCTTCTGCTCTACAAACCAAAGAAATGGTTTTAGGAAGCTCATTGTCAGAAGGGTTAAAGAAGACACTCCAAGACCGTTTAAATGTTATTTTTTCTGAACAACAATCCGCAGAGGAGAACGCTGAATTTAGTTTTTTAACAAGTGAATTGACTGATTCTTTGGAAATTGATGTAACAGGTAAATTACTAACATACTTAGCGGTGACACAAAAGCGTGGCTTATCCCATATTCAAAAAGCAGTAGAGTACCAACCAGATCATTTTTTGAAGATGGATCATTATTCAAAGTTCAACTTAGAATTAAGCCAGTCTATTCGTACGGGACAGAAAAAAGGGACACTGCTTTGGTTACTAGATGAGACGAAAACCGCAATGGGCGGTCGCTTGTTGAAGCAATGGTTAGATCGTCCGTTGATTCAAGAAAAACAAATTTTTGCTCGACAAGAAATGGCTCAGTCTTTATTAAATGCTTATTTTGAAAGAGCTGATTTACAAGGTGCGTTAACAAAAGTCTATGATTTGGAGCGTTTAGCTGGTCGAGTTGCTTTTGGAAATGTGAATGGTCGAGATTTAATTCAGTTAAAAACTTCTTTAGAACAAGTCCCTCTAATTCGTGAATTAATTGTTGGAATCAATCAAGGGGAATGGAATGACTTACTGTTGGATCTAAATCCAGCGGAAGATTTAGTTGAACTAATTCATCGCGCTATCAATGAAGAAGCGCCTTTGCAAATAACAGAAGGGAATGTCATTAAAGACGATTATAATGACACGCTAGATGAGTATCGAAACGCGATGCGAAATGGGAAACAATGGTTGGCAGAGCTAGAAGCAAAAGAACGACAAGAAACAGGGATTAAAACCCTAAAAGTCGGATTTAATCGAGTGTTTGGTTATTATATTGAAGTAACGAAAGCCAATTTGGTCAATCTAGAAGAAGGAAAATACGAAAGAAAACAAACGCTGGCAAATGCGGAACGTTTTATCACGCCTGAACTAAAAGAAATGGAAACTTTAATCTTAGAAGCAGAAGAAAAATCAGTAGATTTAGAATATCAGCTATTTTTGGAAGTTCGTGAGGAAGTGAAGAAGAATATTGAACGACTGCAAAAATTGGCGAAAACAATTAGTGCTGTGGATGTTCTTCAAGCTTTTGCGACCGTCAGCGAACGCTATCAATATGTTCGTCCAACACTTAAAAGTAATAGTAAAGAGTTGCATATTACAGAAGGGCGTCATCCAGTCGTTGAAAAAGTGTTAGGACATCAGGAATACATTCCCAACAGTGTTCATATGAATAAAGACAATACGATTCTTTTAATTACAGGTCCAAATATGTCAGGGAAAAGTACCTATATGCGTCAATTGGCTTTAACAGTTGTGATGGCTCAAATTGGTTGTTTTGTTCCAGCAGAATCTGCAGAATTGCCTATCTTCGATCAGATTTTTACTAGAATTGGTGCCTCCGATGATTTGATTGCTGGCCAAAGTACGTTTATGGTAGAAATGATGGAAGCGAACCAAGCATTGCGTCATGCGACTCCGAATAGTTTGATTTTATTTGATGAATTAGGCCGTGGAACAGCGACGTATGACGGAATGGCCTTAGCCCAAGCGATTATTGAGTATATCCACCGAGAAGTTCGTGCGAAAACTCTTTTCTCTACTCACTATCACGAGTTAACCGTTTTAGATGAAGAGCTGAAAGGGTTGAAAAATGTTCACGTCGGGGCTGTGGAAAAAGATGGAGAAGTAGTTTTCTTACACAAAATGATGGAGGGTCCAGCAGATAAGAGCTATGGGATTCATGTAGCGAAAATTGCAGGCTTACCGTTGCCATTATTGGAACGTGCAGCGACTATTTTGTCTGCTTTAGAAGCAGAAGGAAATGCTGTAACAGCAACGACGGTAGAGTATAAGGACGAGGTTAAAGAAGAGACAGAGCAATTATCCTTGTTTAGAGAAGTCTCTACAGACGAGTTAGGTGTTGTCGATACACTGAAAAAAATGAATTTATTAGAAATGACACCAATGGATGCCTTGAATCTTTTATATGAATTACAAAAACGAATCTAAATTTATTGGAGCGGAGATTTAATTGAATAGGGCAACTGCGGAGGTTCATGCTAAGCCGCATATAAAAAAACACCATTAGTGTTGTGTAGGCAATACTACCAGTAGTTGCTGCCAGTAAAAAATCGTGGAACCGCTCTGAGCCCAAAGTTCAGATCTCAGAGCTTCCAAGTTTCAAACATGGGCGAAATAAATGGCAAGCCCAAGTAATTCACATTGGCTTCTGTTCACAGTTACTGGCACTAACTGCTGATAGCCCCGCTGTTTCTTCCGAAGTGAAGGCTTTTTGAAAACGTGTTAAACGAAAGGCAGAAGTTTTGTTTAGTCTCTATTGCTTATGCAACACTTGTGAACAAATACGTTATAACAGAGATATGAGGTATGATAAGGTATCTTTTGAGTCGAAATTACTTATTTATTAATGTTGGTTTAGTATAGTGTAAACTTGTTTCAGTTGTTCTCTTATGAAGGAGGTCGAAATCCATGGGGAAAATACAAGAATTATCGGAGCAACTAGCCAATCAAATTGCCGCAGGTGAAGTTGTCGAGCGACCAGCTTCTGTGGTCAAAGAGCTAGTAGAAAATGCGATTGATGCAGGGAGTACACAAATCGATATTTTCATAGAAGAAGCTGGATTGAAAACAATTCAAGTGATTGATAATGGTGAAGGAATCGTTAAAGAAGATGTTTTAAGTGCATTTAAGCGTCATGCTACCAGTAAGATTCATACAAGAGACGATCTATTCAGAATTCGTAGTTTAGGTTTTCGAGGGGAGGCATTACCGAGTATTGCTTCAGTTTCAGAAGTAACGATTGAGACTGCAAATATGGAGGAATCTGAAGGAAGTTTTGTTCGTATGAAAGGCGGCAAGGTGGAAGAACACCGTCCATCTGCTTTAAGAAAAGGAACAAAAATTACGATTGAGAATTTATTTTTTAATACACCCGCTCGTTTGAAATACGTAAAAACGATTCAAACAGAATTGGCAAACGTTGGCGATATAGTGAATCGTTTAGCTTTAAGTCATCCGGCGATTGCGTTCCGTCTTGTTCATGATGGGAATAAAATGATGAACACAACTGGAAATGGAGAGTTGAAACAGACGATTGCTGGAATTTATGGGATTAGTACAGCCAAAAAAATGGTGAAAATTGCTTCTGAAGATTTGGATTTTTCTTTAACTGGATATGTTTCGTTACCAGAAGTGACCCGAGCTAGTCGTAATTATTTATCTACGATTATCAACGGACGCTATATCAAAAATTTTGCTTTAAACAAGGCGATTGTCGATGGCTATGGCTCTAAACTAATGGTTGGACGTTTTCCAATTGCTGTTTTAGAGGTTAAAATGGACCCGCTTTTAGTAGATGTAAATGTTCATCCTACCAAACAAGAAGTACGTTTAAGTAAAGAAAAAGAGCTAATGCAATTAATCAGTCAAGCGATTCGGGATGCTTTGAGTCAGGAACAGCTAATTCCTAATGCAGCAGACAATTTAGGTTTTAAGAGAAAAGTAGAACAGCCTAAAGTCGAGCAGATGGAGATTCCTTTAAACGAACAGGCCGAGACTGAAAGTTCAGTTGGAACGCCGGGCAGTTTAAGTTATGATGCAGCGAGTGGTAGTTTTTTTGTTCGTAAAGACCCAGCAGAGCAGTCTGTAGAAGTAGCGTCAGGTGTTGCAGAGCCAGCTATAACAGAATCTACTGCCTCTCAAGAACCTATTATAGCCGAGACGGATGAAGTGTTTAATGAGTTCATACCAAAAGAAGTAGTGGTTGGAGAATCGATGGTCGAAACGCCGGTTTCTGGGTTGGAAACATTTGTAGAAGTTAAAGAGGATGCCGAGGAAAATCAAAGAGTTGCTTTTTCAGAGAATTCTTCTTTTGAAAATGAACAAAAGAATCATCCAGAATTTGACTTCTCTTCTGAAGGAGCTTTAAATCGAACAATTGAAAAGCTGGAACGGGAACAAACCAAAGCAAGATTTCCTGAATTAGAGTATTTCGGACAGATGCACGGGACATACCTTTTTGCTCAAAGTAAAGAAGGGCTATATATTGTGGATCAACATGCCGCTCAAGAGCGGATTAAATATGAATATTTCCGAGAAAAAATTGGCGAAGTAACTAATGATTTACAGGAACTTTTAGTACCGATTGTGATTGATTATCCTAATAGTGATGCGTTAAAAATCAAAGAGTACAGAGAAACATTAGCTGAAGTAGGCATTCATTTGGAAGATTTTGGTCAAAATAGCTTTATTATTCGAGCCCATCCAACCTGGTATCCTGCTGGGGAAGAAGAGAATATTATTCGAGAAATGATTGATATGGTGTTAACTACTGGCAAAGTGAGTGTGAAAAAATTCCGAGAAGCAACAGCGATTATGATGAGCTGCAAAGGTTCTATTAAAGCGAATCACTATTTAAATGAGCAGCAAGCGAGAGTTTTATTAAAAGATTTAGAAACCTGTGAAAATCCTTTTAATTGTCCTCATGGTCGTCCAGTTTTGATTCATTTTACTAATTCTGATATGGAAAAAATGTTTAAGCGAATTCAAGACCCTCATTAATTTATGAGTGTAGAAAGATAATATTTATTTTGTTAGAGAAAGAAGGAGTCACATATGGCTGTTATCCTGGCATCGCAATCTCCCCGGAGAAAAGAATTGCTGCAACGAATTGTTCCAGAGTTTGAAGTAGTACCAGCAGATATTGATGAAGAAGTCAGAGGTTTTATCACTCCAATGGATTATGTTTTAACGATGGCGACAAAAAAAGCAAAGCATATTGCAGCGAAATATCCTAATGATTTAGTGATTGGCTGTGATACGATTGTTGCTGTTAATAACGAAATTTTAGGGAAACCAGCTTCACGGGATGAAGCATTTAAAATGTTGAAAAAACTAAGTGGTAAAAAACATGAGGTATACACGAGCGTAGTATTGTTAAAAGAGGATCAAGAATCTTCTGCAACTGTTCCAGCAACTGTAGAATTCTACCAATTGAGTGATGAGGAAATCAACCATTATTTAGATACAGAAGAATATGCAGATAAAGCTGGGGCGTATGGAATTCAAGGTCAAGGAGCCCTACTTGTAAAGGGGATTCATGGCGATTATTATACTATTATGGGTTTGCCGATTGCCCAATTAAGTCGAATGATTGCGACGTTTAAATAAAAGGACTGTGAGGAGTAACAGAATGAAGTGTTCAGAAACAAGAGCGATACAAACGCATATCGTAACCTATCCGTATTTAAATTTTCATGAAACGTTGTTTGGAGGTCAGTTAATGGCTTGGCTAGATGAAACGGCGGGAATTTCTGCCACTCGTTTAGCAAGAGAAGCTATTTTTACGGCTTCTGTAGATCATTTGGATTTTTTAGCTCCTTTACGAGCGAATCATTCTGCTTGTATTGATGCTTTTGTTTCAGGTGTGGGAACACGTTCAATGGAGGTTTTTGCCAAAGTGATTGGCGAGGATTTGTTTACAGGGGAGCGCTATCTAGCAGGTACTTGTTTTATGACGTTTGTTGTTCCTAGCAAGCAGCATTTGCCAGCTGTGGAACCAGAAACAGAGGAAGAACGATTTGTTTGTGAAGGCTACGAAAAAAGAAAACAGATCCGCTTGTCAAAACGTCAAGAAAGCATTGAGTTTGCTAATAAGATTGCTACGGATATTCCGTGGACGTAGATTGGAAATCGATTGATAAATAAAGGAGAGTTGTTTTGTCAAAAAAATGGCAGACATTTACGATTAAATATCCGTACTTTAGTATTTTAGTAGTAGCGATTGTTGCGAGTTGTATTGGAATTGCCGTTGAGTACTTAGTAAATCGGGATTTTTTAAGTGGTGGTTTTTGGGTAACCTTCATTTCTATTTTAGGACAATGGGCAATTGTTAGAAAACGAATAACCAAAAATCGAAAAAAAGAAAAGTCTGGAAAATAACTTTTCGAATGATATCTAAGATTACTACGCTAAGTCACATATAAAAACAAGTGCTATTAGTCTTGGATAAACTAGATTAGACTATTCTAATCTTTCAATTAAAAAGGGCGACAAGGCTCTACTATGGACAGTTATTGCGAGTGAAAAAACCGCGGAGCCGCTCTGAGCCCAAAAATCAGGTCTCAGAGCTTCCATGCTTCAAACTTGGGCTAAATAAGTAACAAGCCCAAGGAATTCAGATTTTATTTTGGTCACGATTACTGTCACCAACTTCTGGTAGCTTCACTGTTTCTTTGGAAGCAATCCTTTTTGAAAATGGGTTAAACTAGGGGAAGAAACTTTGTTTCGTCTCTTTTTTTTATGCACCAATAGTGGACAAGTACGCTATAACCAATACTTGACTTATAAGTAAGATATCTTTTGAGTAAAAATTACTTCGTTGTTTATAAATTTCTGTGGTTTAGTATAGAATCCAAATGAGCTATTTTTTATATGGACTGTTACGTCAAAGCCAAGTCAAATTCATATTGTTTTATTCGTTCAAATGCTATGATAAAGTCAAAATCATAGTAAGGATGTGAGGCATTATGGAAAAGCTATCAAAAGAAGAACTGAAAAAGAAATTAACGCCTATTCAATATGAGGTAACGCAAGAAAACGGGACAGAGCGTCCATTTACAGGGGAGTATGATGATTTTTATCAAGAAGGTATCTATGTTGATGTGGTTAGTGGCGAACCGCTGTTCAGTTCGCAAGACAAGTATGATGCTGGTTGTGGTTGGCCTGCTTTTAGTCAGCCAATTAAGAAACGAGGGGTAAAAGAAAAAGCTGATTTTTCCCATGGGATGCATCGTGTTGAAGTGCGCAGTAAAGAAGGCGATTCACATTTAGGACATGTGTTTAATGATGGGCCTCAAGAGCAAGGTGGGTTACGTTATTGTATCAATGCAGCGGCACTAAAGTTTATCCCTTTAGCGGATTTGGAAAAAGAAGGCTATGGGGAGTATAAAAAGCTGTTTGATTTAAAATAATTGTAAGCTATTTATTCAAATATAAAGCGAATGAAAACTAAGCTGATAGTTTTCATTCGCTTTTTTTAGATAAATAAGGTTTTACATTTTGAAAGTGAGAAATTTATATGGCGAATCACTAGTAAAAACTCTCTTCTTTGATTGATTCTAATTATGATGAGTCTACAAAATCTTATGCTGGCAAAGCAGTTAGACCGTTTTAACGTTTGCAATTGCGGTGTGTTTTTAGTATTATAAAATCAATAGTAAAATGGTAATATCGTTAGTCGGGGATTAGAAAATGAAGGTGGAGTGATGAGTAAAATGAAAAAGAAAAAAGTATTTGGGCTATTATTGTTGGCATCATTTATGCTAGTAGCTTGTGGAAGTGGCGGCAAAACAGCCACAAATGAGAGCGAATTAAAAGGAAAAGACTCTGAGCAACTCTCTAGTAATCAGGTATTCAACCTAGTGGTTCAGCAGGAAATGCCAAGTGCCGATTTGTCTTTGGCAACAGATACAATCAGTTTTTCCGCTTTAAACAATGTTTATGAAGGACTTTATCGTCTAGATAAAAATACTAAACCAGCAGCTGCTGGAGCGGCTGAAATGGCTGAGATTAGTGAAGATGGTCTAACCTATAAGCTAAAGTTAAGGAAAGATGCGAAGTGGTCAAACGGGGACCCCGTAGTTGCAGAAAATTATGTATTTGGTTGGCAGAGAACAGCAAATCCTAAAACAGGCGGAGAATATGCTTATCTTTTTGAATTAGTGAAAAATGGGGCAGCGGTTGTTTCAGGAGACAAACCAGTAGAAGAGTTGGGAATTAAGGCAATTAATGAATATGAACTAGAAATCACTTTAGAAAAAATCACCCCATATTTTGATTACTTATTAGCGTTCCCATCTTTCTTCCCGCAAAACAAGAAAATTGTTGAAGAAATGGGGAAAGATTACGCAACCAGCAGTGAAAAATCAGTTTATAATGGTCCGTTTGTTTTAGAGAATTTTGATGGACCAGGAACGGACACGAATTGGACTTATACAAAGAACGATCAGTATTGGGACAAAGATACTGTAAAATTACAAACAATCAATAATGACGTGGTAAAAGAGGCACCAACCGCGTTAAATCTTTTCCAAGATGGGCAAGCTGATGATGTGATGTTGACTGGTGAGTTGGCTCAGCAAATGGCAAATGATCCGGAGTTAGTTATTGAAAAAGATGGTCGTACAGTATATTTAGAATTCAATCAAATTAAAGAGGACTCTCCATTTAGAAATGCCAATTTACGTAAAGCTATTTCTTATGCAATTGATAGAGAAGCTGTTGTAAATCAAATTTTAGGTGATGGATCTATCGAATCAAAAGGATTAGTTCCGCAAGGCTTAGCTTCTTCACCAGAGGGGAACAAAGACTTTACTGAAGAAAGTAAAGTAAAACTGTCATACAATGTGGAGAAAGCAAAAGAATACTGGGATAAGGCGAAAAAAGAATTAGGGATTACAACGTTCAAAGCAGATATTATTGCAGCAGACACGGACTCAAACAAAAAAATTCTAGAGTATTTACAGGGTGCATTGAAAGAGAATTTAGCTGGTTTTGAAATGACAGTTAGTCCAGTACCATTTTCTGTTCGCCTAGATCGCGAATCGCGTGGTGACTTTGAGATAACCTTAAGTGGTTGGGGTGCTGACTATGCAGACCCAAGTAGTTTCTTAGATTTGTTTATTACAGGAAATGCATATAATAGAGGGAAATATTCGAATAAAAAATATGATGAAGTTGTGAAATCGTCAAATACGACGAATGCAGGGAATCCAGAAAAACGTTGGCAAGATATGCTTAGTGCTGAAGACATCATTATAGAAGACATTGGTATTGCTCCAATCTATCAAAAATCAGAAGCACATATGCGGAACAAAAAAGTTAAAGGTGTTGTTGCGCATGCTGCGGGAGCACGTTTTGATTATAAGTGGACGTATATTTCTGAATAAGTAAGAAAATTTTCGTTGATTTTAATAGATAATAAAGACATTTTTACACTGGTTTGGTGTTGCATTTAACATCTTTCTAGTTGTAAGGGTGTCTTTTTTTAAGACAAGTGCTGCAAAATCCGTAGGAGACTATGCAGCACTTGTCGGTTTATAAAACCCACAATAATTCGATGAACTATCATTACTAGAGTATTGGTATTTAAACTTGTGTTGAGAAACAATCGAGTGCAACTGCAAAGATTTTCATGTGTTTGTCAGGTGTATTTTTTATGTATAAGTCTGATAAAAATAAAAGTCTAAATTTATCTAAGTTGTTGTGAGCTTTTCTGGTGCCTTTTTTACGTCTTAACTACCATGTTTACTAGTGTTTGAGACTAACTCTTTAGGCTTATTTAAAAGGTTGTGCTTTCTAATATGGTTATAAACAGTAGGGACAGAAATGTTACATTTTTTGGCTATTTCCGGAACTGATAGGTTGGAACTACAATAAAGCTTTAATGCTTTTTCCACTTCTTTTGTTCGAGGCGGACGACCTAGTTGTTGTCCATTTTCCTTAGCTGCAGTCAATCCTGCGATAACTCTCTCTCGAATCAACTCAGCCTCCATTTCAGCAAAAGCTCCCATAACGGTAAAAAAGAATCGTCCCATAGGTGTTGTAGTATCAATGTTATTTTGTATACTGACAAAATGAATATTTTTCCGATCAAATTCTTCTAACAGAGTTAATAATTGTTTTGTTCCTCTTGAAAGTCGGTCTAGTTTGAAAATAACCAAGGTATCTCCCGATTTCAAATGAGCCAAAGCTTTATTTAATTCACTTCTAGATTTTTTTCGTCCACTTTCATATTCTTTATAAATGACATCTACACCATATTGTTCTAGTGCTCGTTGCTGAGAATCGAATTTTTGTTGATGTGTACTAACGCGCATATAACCAATTGTTGCCAATTTTTACTCACTCCTAAAATTTTTTATTTGAAAATAAAACGTCAAAATCTGCTTTGTCACTTAAGCTGGTTTTCTTTTGTATAACATTCATTTTTAACAAAATACATAACAACTATTCCCTCCTTAGAATTAGATAGGTTAGAAGAACTTCTTGACTTCTAATATATTCTATAATAAACTAATGATTTTTATACAAAGAAAAACGACGATATTTCACTTTAAGAAGATTTAGAAAAGATACGACATGAAAGGGTTTGTCCTCTCAGTTGTATTTTTTTGTGCATTAAATTTGATTTTCTCAATATCATTAGTTTTTTGGAGATAGAAAAACGCAAAGAGCGTTGCTAAACAAAGATTATGGATAAGGGCAATGAATGGCTTGTTGACTGTTTTAAAGGCAAAGTGCAAATTAAGCGATTGAAATATGTTGTGAGACAAGGGTTGGTGAGTAAATGGATGAGAAACGGGAGCGTAAGAAGAAACGACGTCCGCAAAATCAAAGTTCTGTAAAGGTATCAAAGCAAAGAAAAACAGAAGCTATTTATGCCGAGAAAAAAACAAGTCAAAAGCGAAGGAAAAAATCGAATCGGCCCCCTGACAAAAGTCGGGCGAAAAAGACTTCTAATAAAAAAAAGCGGATTGTACGAAGAAAAAAACAACCAGTGTATTCATTTTTATTTAATTTTCTATTTTACGCATTTATTTTAGCCATTATTGGTGCTTCCATTCTTTTTGCAACGAGTAAGAATACGGATAAAAGTGTGTTAGGCTACCGTTTTTTTGGCGTACTAACTGATTCCATGGTACCGAGAAATCCTAAGGTACAAAAAGGTGGATTTCATTCCGGCGACATCATTGTTATAAAAAATATTGCTGGGGATGAAGCGGAAGTAGGAGATATTATTACTTTTCGCCCGAATATTAAAAGTCAAACATTCTTGACCCATAGAGTGAAGAAAAAACTAGATCATCTTGGAGAAGCAAAGGGAACTTACTACATTACTCAGGGAGATGCCAATTTGGCGGAAGATGTGCCTGTCAATGAAAAACAAGTAGTAGGGAAAAAAGTATTCGTAGTGCCAAAAGTTGGCTCGCTATTGAATTTTGTCAGCAAAAATCTAGTTGTTTCAATTATTTTTATTATTTCAGTTTTTGGATTCATTACAATTATTAGGTATTACATTCTGAATAAATAAAGCTATTTTCTTTTTAGTGTTTTAGTGGAAAAGGTTGATTTCTGTTGTTGAGGCTAGACGCTAAAAGGTTAATAATAAAAAAATTTTAGGAGGAACATTAGAAATGAAGAAAAATAACAAGAAAAAAATACTTGCATTAGCAAGTGGCTTTGCTCTTGTTGCTGTTTTGGCAGCAACCTTTGCTTGGTTTACAAGTAAAGACGAGAAAACAAACCATTTTGAAGGTGAAATTGCAACGGGCAAAGACATCGAGGTTGTGGAAACGTTTGAACCGCCTACCACGTGGGAACCAGGTTCAGAAGTCAATAAGGATGTAGCTGTAGCCAATATTGGGAAGTATGACACATTAGTTCGAGTTTCATTAGTCGAGTCGTTGGAATTATTGGAAGATTATGCCTCTAAAGCGACTACTGGTACAGAACTTAATGGAAAGACAAAAGATGACGTATATGTATTGCCGGGAACAGCTGCTCCAACTGGATTCACTGATTCAACATTTGAAGGAACTGCACCACAAATCGTGGTAACAGGTGGAGACTTTGCGGGTACTTACACTCTTAAAGTAAAAGAAGATTCTACGACAGTTAATAATAAGGTTGTCTACACTTATCGCTATGTGTTTGAAAAAAATGGTGGAGGCTTGTATTACGCAAGTGGAATCAATGGCTTTGAAAGAAATGCTGCGGGAGAAATCAAAGTCAAGGCTGGAACACCTTCGCTTGAGTATGTTTCTTTAGAATATAAAACCCCTGAGACGGCTGATTGGAGAAATCCTGTATACAATCCAACATTTACTGCGGGTGGAACGAATATTTGGAATGTATTCGCGAAAACAGGTAGCAACAATATTCAAATTTCATTCAATAACATTACAACAACTGCTGGAACACCAAACAAATGGTACTTCAATACTAAAGATGGTTACTTCTACTATACAGGTGTTGTAGCTCCAGGAGCAAATACAGTCCAATTGATGGATGCAGTGAAATTATTAGGAACAGCTGGAAACGAGTACAGCAAACTGAAATATGATTTAACGGTTAAAGGTGAAGGGATTTCTGCCTTCAAGGATGCTGTTGATGAATGGGTGAAACCAGGAACGCCAGGTTACAATGATGAATTGTCAATAGCCTTGAAAGCTTTAGTACCTGAGAAATAATATGTAAGAATGTATTAGTTTTTCTAGAGGAGGAACAAATGAGAAGAATACAGAGCAAATTAAAAAGGAACTTGATAATCGGGTTGTTTGTCTGCTTGAACTTATTAATAATTCCGCAGTTTGCTGCAGCTGATTCTTCTCCAAATCTTCCTTCTGGAATGATAGTTGGAGACGAACAAGGTGTCAAAGTAAAGAGTGACGGGGATTATTTGATTGATGTAAGAGATGTGCAACCGGGGAAAAAATGGTCAAAAAAAATCACAATATTTAACATGGAAGAAGATATTCCGTACCAACTAACTATGCATATAAGCCCGCCAATCCTAGTTGAAGGCAGTTTAGACTTATCTAAAGCAATTCAAATGGTATTAACTTACGAAGGGAAAAAAATTTATGAAGGTCCTTTATCCGGAGTGAGTTCTTCGTTAGATTTACAAAATGAATTGACCCCACTAAATTTAGGTGTTTTTAAAGGCGGAGATGCTCGTATGTTAGAAGTATCACTTGAATTAGATGGGAAAAAATATACAAACAAAGATTTTTTAAAGAAAAATGTCGTCGAAAATATTTGGCATTTTAAAGCAGTAAAATCTGTTCTTCCAGATACGAAAGGCTCAGAAGATCCTCAAAATACCAGTAAGCGATTGTTTCGTCTGCCTCAAACTGGAGAAGAATGGCGAGATGCGATTATTTTTTCTTGTATTGGGTTATTTCTACTGTTAGTAGCATTATTGATTTGGAAATATCGCGTAGGAGAAAATAACAAGGAGAAGAATAATCAGTCAAAGAAATAGTAAGTGTTTCTTAGAACGATTAAATTAGGGAGGGAAAAGCAAGGTGAAAAAGAAAAAACGTCCGTCTACAAAAAAGAAACCGTCCAGAAAAAGACGAAGTTTTAATTTCAAATTTATGATTGCCGCGATCACTTTTCTTTTTTCTGGTTTGATGGTTCTAGGAAGTACTTATGCTTGGTTTGTATCTGAAGACACTAAGATGAATCAATTTATAGGCTCTCTATTATCTGCAGAAATTGTAGAAGAATTTGAACCGAATGAGGTTTGGCAGCCGGGGGTATCCGTAAAAAAAGTCATTCAAGTGAAGAATACTGGAGAGGAGCCAGCCTTTGTTCGTTTAAGCTTCTATGAGTATTTACTAATGTTTCAAATTGATGTAACCGATCAAACAGGGAATGGAAATTTGGTTGTGTCTTCGCAAGAAAAAATACCTACTGTTGATTTTGATAAAACAAGCACTTGGGTCCCGGCGGCTTCAGCAAGCGGAACATATACTCGTGATTATATCCATTACGTTGCAAAAAAAGCCATTGTTCCAAATACGACAACTGGAACTGAGATGTACAAATATAAGGATTCTTTAAGAGAACAGTCGGATTTTAAATGGTTCAACCTAGTTTTTCCTGAAAATGTTTACGATTCAGCACCGCCAGTTGGAACTAAAGAATATTGGTTATATAGTGATGGCTACTTTTATTATTCGGAGTTACTGAATCCAAGTGAAATCAGCAAACCTGTTCTATCGAAGGTAAACTTAAAGGAAAGTGCTCCAAACAAAATGAAGGGGGTTCTGTATCAATTGAATCCTATAATGGATGCTCATGATAGTACGAATTCATTGTTAAGTGCTTGGAATATAAGTAAATCTGGTGACGTCTATAAAATGCTCTCTGGAAAAATAACTAATTAAGGAGGAAAAAGGTTATGAGAAAAAAGGCTTGTAAAAACAAAAAAAATTCTCGGAAATATTCCTCGAAAAAAAATCTAATCCTGCTACTAGGATTATTAATTGCAGTTATTAGCTTATCAGCAAGTCTTTATCAAAAAACCTTTGCTTCTTTGACCGATCATGATGAAAAACAGAATAAATTCCGAATTGGCGATTTGAAAGTGTCTGTAGAAGAAGAGTTTCAGCCACCCATTACTTTTGAACCTGATGTAATATATCCTAAGAAAGTTTGGGTTAAAAATACAGGGGAGCTAAACAGCTTTGTTCGAGTGCTTGCATTACCAATTCTTTCAAAAAAACAAGCAAATGGTAGTACTCTCCTGCTACCTGCGACAACTACTGGGATAGCCCCTATTTTAACGATTGATTACAATTTATCCGATTGGATTGATGGAGGGGACGGCTACTTTTATTACAAAAAAAAGTTGTCAAAGGGGGAAAAAACACCCTTGCTATTTTCAAGTGTGACACTGAATCAGGATAATATCACTGAGGAATATAAAGATGTCAAATTGTCATTTGAAATAAAAGCAGAAGGAATTGGGATCAGTAAGTATGCCTATAGAGATGCTTGGTGGAATAGTAGCATACCAGTTAGTGGTGAATTATTGCAGGTAGATAACTTACTTAAAGATCAGGTAGCGAATGAATAGTAAAAGAAATGAAGGTGAAGAGTTGAAGAATAAGAGTGGAAGGTTAATAAATAGTCTAAGTCTGTTGAAAGGGTTTCTCCTATTTTCTGGTTTGATAGGTTTGTTTTACTTTGTTACTTATTCTTCAAACTTTCATGAATCGAAAATAAAAGCAGAGAACCCTGTAATTCAAACAAGGCTATCTCCTGGAGAGGTAGCGTTATCGAAGACAGCCACTCCAGTAGCTGGAATGGTCAATCAATGGGACATTAAACTGAGAATTGAAGCTAGAAACCAATTTCCGCCACCAGCAACTGATGTGGTATTAATTATTGATACATCTGGAAGTATGGATGAGACAACCCTTGATGGTGTAAAGAGGATGGATAAAGCGAAAGAGGCTGCTGAAAAATTTATTGAACAAGTGTTAAAAGATGATTATATTAACAGAATTGCTTTGGTTACGTATGACAAAACAGCAAAAAGTTATACATTTACTGAGAATGGATGGACGGGTCAATTTGTAGATTCAGCTCATCGGAATATTCTTATTAAAGCAATTAAAGAAATCCAACCAGTTGGGGGAACTAACACTCAAGCAGCGATTAGAACAGCTACAGAAGTGATGAAGCAGGCGACGAATGCTAGGCGAAACATGGTCTTAATTTCTGACGGCGTCCCAACCTATAGTTATCCGCCTACAAATCCCTATAATACGGTAGCTGGAATGGAGTCGTTCAAACACTCAAACTCTGTCATTGCAAATCAATACAATACCTATCAAACAGTGAAGAATATTCCCGAAAGTCATTTTATTTATGATGATAATGACATCGCTGGATTGGGTGGAGAATATTTGTTTACAGGTCGTCCACCACATTTTCCGGAGCCAGATGATCCTAAAGATCGTCTCTACCTTAATAATGCAAATAGTGCTATCGCTCAAGCAACGATTGCAAAACAAAAGCAGACTCTCTCAGGTGAGAAGCTTGTGACCGACTTGTACTCAATTGGCTTAGATATGGACTTGCAACCTAATCCAGGAGATCGGCCTGTCGGGAACGAAACTATGAAAGAAATAGCGTCCTCGCCAGATAAATGTTTTTCTATTAGTTCGGAAGATTTAGAAAAAATTATGCTTGATATTGGTGGGAAAATTGTCGGTGCTGTAAAGACAGCTAAAGTTGTTGATCCCATGGGAAAGGGCTTTGAATTAGCAGAGGCTGTAAACGATAGCAATGTCTCTCAAGGTAATGTAGTCGTAGACAAAGTAAAAAAAGAGATCACTTGGAATATGGGCGCTTTAACAGAGCCTATTTCTGCACACCCCAATGAAGACGTCATGTTCGTTGAACTAAATTATCGTGTAAATGCTAATAAGGATGTTCTAGATGCTATTGATTCTGAGGATAAAGCACCGACCAATGGGAAAACAACGATTGAATACCAAGATTACAATGATGATATACAACATAAAGAATTTGTCGTACCGAAAGTCAAACCGACTGTTGTTAGTTTAGAGAAAAAATTGTTTGATGCAAAAGGAGCGCCAATTACTAATGAAACAGATAGTTTTGAAGTGACTTATGGAACGGATAGATTCACAAAGAATGATTCATTTTTAATCTATTCAAATAATGTGGTAACTAAGGTTGTTCATCCTTGGCAAGCAAATGTTGATTACACCGTGGAGGAACATTTACCTATTAGTCCTAAATACGATACTGAAATAAAAGTCAACGGTCAAGCAACTTTGGGGAATAAAGCTACCTTTAAGTTTCTGCCTATTACTGGTGAGTATGAGCATCAACAAATTGTCATTACAAATAAGAGAGTAATCGAGAAGAAGACCGTCTATTTAAACATCCGACAGTGTGTTGTTAAACCACAGGAAGAATTGGTCATTCCTTCAAAAGGATATTACCAAGCGTTCATGGATAATGATAATGGGACTAAACAAATAAACCTGAGTTCTGATAGTACGTCAAAAGATCGTGCGACAGAAATTGATGAGAGCTTGTTTGATAAATATGAAATAGTGTTATCTAAAGATCCGAGCTATTATCTAGCTTTGAAAGACCTAGTACCAGAATATTATCGGTTTTACGGATATATTGCCACAAAAAATAACTGGAACTTAAAAAACAAGCATCTTTCAACGAATGATGCAGAATTAATTAAAACAAATGAAGCAAAACTTGATTATGAAGGATCAGATAGCTACTGGGTAACAATGTTCATTACACCTAAATTTGGAAAAGATGTGAATGATATCCCAGAAGAGTCACCTAGACCTTTTAGCTGGTCCTATAAAACAAATAATTTTGGTAAATAACAAGTTAGTACAAATGATTTTCTTCTAGAATCTCCTGGTATTCTTTTACAGTTTCTATAAAATCTAGTGACTGTAATAATTGGATTAGCTGGTTTGCTTTTGGACTTAGACAATCATGTTTTTCTATTGAGGAGCGTGCAATTTCATAATTTAATTCAGAGACTATTCGCTCAAAAAGACGATAGTTAATTTGAGCACTCTCTTTAGCCAGCGCAGAAAAATGTAAAGCAGCAGAGTAGTTTTGATGTTTCAAGCATAAGAATGAAAGATTTAGGTAAATTCGTAACTTAACATCTTGGAACTCTGCTGTATAAGTTAAAGTTTCAATCTTAGAACCAATCAATGTGACTAAGGAAATCGCCTCATCGAGTGTAAAGCAATACAATGAATTATTTAAAAGTTTTAATTCATATACGTGCCAAGTTTCGATTCCAATGAGGTACTTTTTGATAGGAAGCATTAGTTCCTCCAATGATTTCGTTTCGGAGAGACATGGTTCTTCAAAATGAATACGAAACATGGATTCCGCAATCAATTGCAAATGCCAATATTTTTTATTTTCTGTTTCTTTATAGAGTCGAAGTGCATTTTTAATAAACAAGTATAATCCGTTTTTATCTTTATTAAAAGTGAGCTCGGCTAACTCTTGGTATAAAAGTTTTTCGTTAGGAAAAATGGTTGGATTTAATAAACTTAGAAATTCATCGATAGATAAAAAAAGCTTTTCTAGTATCAATAGAAATTTGTCAAAAGAAGGCATGCTGACATTGGATTCTATTAGGTAGTAAGTCTGTCTGGTCATGATGCCTTCATAGATGTCTTTTTGGGACAATCCTTTTTCCATTCTAATTTTTTTAATAAGCGTACCGTAATTTTTCAAATATATAGCCCTCTCTGTGTGAAAACATTTTTAATAAAAAAGTATTTACTTTGATTATATTATAACAAATATAAGAAGATTTTTTAAGGTGTTATTTAAAATTATTTGTAAATAAATAGCTTTCAAATTAATTATTTTAGCGTTTTCTATAAAAATAAAATGATATAAAATTGGTATTTTAAGTCGTGAGGACTTAATTTCCTACGAACGTATAGTGAGATTTTTTTGTACAAAATAATATACCTAAGGGTAAAATTAATTAGGTTCATGGTATTATAGCGAAAAATGAAGAGAACAAAAAGAGAGAATTGTTCTTTCTAAAGGAGTTGATTAAGATGCCGATTTTATATATATGGTTTATTACTTATTAGTTTTTTGGAATAAATGAAAAAATAAGTAGTTGGGGGAATTTAAGTTTATGAAACAAAGAATGAAGTTTCTATTTTTTCCGATAGCCTTTTTTTTAATTATGGTCGGGGGAATGAATTATAGTGTTACAGAAGTATCCGCTGTAGGGCAGGGAAATACTTCTTGGGAGGTTATACCAGAAAGTAGTGAACAAAACACGCCAAAAATTGGGCTAGAAAAAGCAGTTTTAAATCCTAGATATACGCCGAGATTTTTCCCGAGACCTTGTGAAGGAAAAGTTAAGATTGCGAAATATGATAGTCGCACAGGAGCTAGGTTAGCAGGAGCTCAGTTTACAATCTATGATCGATATAATAGGGTCGTTCAAGCCATTACTACTGATTATAATGGTGTCGCGCAAACAACATTACCTCTAGGGTATTATGCAATTGCAGAAACAAGAGCACCAGCAGGGTATCAATTAGAAACGACTAGAAGAAAGATCAACCTATGCTATTCAGGTCAAATAATCTGTTTATCTAAATGTAATGTGCCGATACCTGTTCAAAAAGGCTGTATCCAAATAATTAAAAAAGATGAGTCTGGAAAAGTCTTAGCAGGGGCTGTTTTTGATGTGTATGATTCAGCAAATCGATTTATGGGCACGGTTACAACCAATGTGAATGGAATAGCTTCACTAGGAAATATACCTTATGGTACATATAAAATTATCGAGAAAAAAGCACCTACTGGGTATGCTTTAGATTCAACCCCGCGTTATGTTACACTTTCGGCATCATCTCTAAACCGAACAGCCTGTATTACTATTTTTAATAAAAAAGCTGTTGGAACTTTAGGGATTTGCAAGAAAGATGAACAAGGCGTGAAGCTTGCAGGCGCTGAGTTTAACGTCTATGATTCAGCGGATAAATTAGTGAAGACTGTGACAACCGATTCAAACGGTTTAGTTTTACTAAGTAATTTACCATATGGCACTTATAAAGTAATTGAAACGAAAGCGCCAGTGGGCTATGTCTTGGATAGTACACCTAAGTATGTAACAGTCTCTAAAGATAATCCAAATGGCACCGTTATTTTAACAGTAATCAACAAAAAAGCTACTGGCTATTTGTGGATACTTAAGAAAGATGAGCAGGGAGTAAAACTGTCAGGAGCTGAGTTTAAAATCTATGATTCAGCGAATAAATTAGTGAAGACAGTGACAACCGATTCAAATGGTCTCATTGTCATAGCAGATTTACCGTATGGCACTTACAAAGTAGTGGAAACAAAAGCGCCAGCAGGTTACATCTTAGATAGTACACCGAAGTATGTGACAATCTCAAAAGATAATTTAAATGTTGTATTAACAGTAACCAATAAAAAAGCAGTGGGCACACTTGAAATTACAAAAAAAGATGAGGCTGGTACGCTTTTATCTGGTGCTGAATTTGACGTTTATGATTCGACGGATAAATTAGTGAAGACAGTGACAACAGATGTAAACGGAGTAGCATCGCTAGCTGATTTACCATATGGCACTTACAAAGTAGTGGAAACAAAAGCGCCAGCAGGTTACATCTTAGATAGCACACCGAAGTATGTGACGGTTTCAAAAGATGATCCAAATGGCAAAGTTGTTTTAACAGTGGTCAATAAAAAAGCAGTAGGCACACTTGAAATTACGAAAAAAGATGAGTCTGGCACGCTTTTATCTGGCGCTGAATTTGACGTTTATGATTCGACGGATAAATTAGTGAAGACAGTGACAACAGATGTAAACGGAGTAGCATCACTAGCTGATTTACCATATGGCACTTACAAAGTAGTGGAAACGAAAGCGCCAGCAGGTTACATCTTAGATAGCACACCGAAGTATGTGACGGTTTCAAAAGATGATCCAAATGGCAAAGTTGTTTTAACAGTGGTCAATAAAAAAGCAGTAGGCACACTTGAAATTACGAAAAAAGATGAGTCTGGCACGCTTTTATCTGGCGCTGAATTTGACGTTTATGATTCAAAAGATAAGTTAGTGAAGACAGTGACAACGGATGGAAATGGAATGGCGTCACTAGCTGATTTACCATATGGCACTTACAAAGTAGTGGAAACAAAAGCGCCAGCAGGTTATATCTTAGATAGTACACCGAAGTATGTGACAATCTCAAAAGATGATCCAAATGGAGTAGCACTATTAGAAATTATTAACAAAAAAAATCCAGCTGGCACATTGAAAATTATTAAATACGCCAATGATAGAATTGGTGATCCTACGACAATAAGATTGTCTGGCGCTGAGTTTGAAGTAGTAGATTCTAAAGGCGCTGTATATAACGTTGTAACAGATTCTAATGGAGAAGTGCTTTTAACTGATTTGCCGGTTGGGACAGTAACCGTTACAGAAACGAAAGCACCGATAGATTACAAAATAAGCTTTACGCCGATACAAACAACAGCGATTGTTGCAAATGAGACGAAAGAATTAGTCTATTATAATGACCCGATTTGGGAAGGACGTGTCTTGGTTTTAGTTTCAAGTTCAGATTCTAAATTGAAGACTGAAGGAATAGAATATGAAATTACAGGGGATAATGGGGAAATTTATCTAGTGAGAACAGATGAATTAGGCCAAATTAGTATGAATTTACCTGTAGGGGAGTATAATATCGCTCCAGTCAAAAAAACATATAGCAAAGAGAATTATCTAGCTGAACAGGATATTTTAAACCTTCCAAGAGAGACGGTATTTGAAATTGAATATAAAAAATTGACTGTAGTGAAATTGTTAAAGATGTAAAAAAGTAATTTTATTTTTATTTGTTTTGAAATAGAATCCTCGTTACTATTGAGAGTTCTATTTTAAATAAATGATAGCAAAGTGTACAATTTGCTATCCATTGTATTACGAAGGGAGGATAAGTGTATGAATAAAGAGGCTGAAAAAAAGGTTGGAAAATCATTTGAAGAATTAACGCCAGAAGAAATGAACAAAGTTCAAGGTAGTTTCTTTGGTGGAAGTTGGTGGACATCTTCATCATCTTCGTCATCACGTAGTTGTTATTCTACAAGATGCAGCTATAGTTGCTATTCGAGCAGATGTTGTGGTTGGTAATTAAAAGTAAATAGGGTTATAAGGTTGGGACAGAAATTATGAGGCTGAAACAAGACTATTTTAGTTTTGTCCCAGCCTCCCTTATTTTTAATATTAGAGTTATTTGCATTTACATAAAATAAAACGTGCTTAAAAGGAGTATACTATGGGACTTGAAAGTTTAGCGAAAGGAACATCGATTAAACAACGATTTGCTATTTTAAATAAGTATTATTCTAATCAAATGTTGAATGAAGAGCGTTCCAAATTAGAAAATTATACGACATGGCGTCAAAGACCGACGACAGTTACGGAAGAAAGATTCCAAGATATCTTAGCTGATTTCCAGTTAACGAAAGAGGAATTTGATTTTGCTATAAAAAAATTAACAGTCGAGGAACAGGCCTTTATTTTTGAGGCTATTTTAAACGACTCTTGGGTTCAAACGACGCAACAGATTTTTGCTGAAGAAGATCGCTTATCGGAAGATGTTTTTAAAGAAGAGACAGCTAACTTCACTTATGCACTTAGATTACATATCGATTATGTCGATCTAAGCATCAGAAAAATTTTGAATGAATTTCCTGAAATAAATGTACAAGAGCAAGCGATTACGGAATTTGTTGGTGAGATTATTAATCGGTTTATGGATATCAGTTTACGGACATTTGTTTATGATTTACATGAAAAAAAAGAAATGATGTCGTTTCCAGAAACAGCGGATGAAAAAGTGAGATTCCAAGAATTCTTAGTTGGACGTTTTTATAAAAAAAGTGATGTCATCGAATTTTTTTGTGACTATCCTGTTTTAGCGCGTCTATGTGCAGAAACAATCGAGTTTCAATTAGAAAATTTTCGTGAATTGCTTCAGGCAATTGTTGAAAGTAAAGAAGAGTTGGCGCAAATATTTCAAGTGGTATTACCAGTAGAAGTAAAAGGGATAAAGATGGGTGCCGGTGATTCTCATGATAAAGGGAAATCAGTGGCTATTTTGACTTTCAGCAATGATATAGAGGTGGTATTTAAACCAAAAAATTTAGCAATTGGGCAAAGGTTTGATCATTTTGTTCAGGAAATAAAGCAATTGGAGCCACGGTTTGATTTTTATTTAACGACCAAGATAGTAGAAAAAAATTACACCTTTGAAGAACGGCTTCGTTATTCCAGTTGTCAAACTGAAGAAGAAGTCATTCATTATTATCGACAATTTGGACACACCATTGCGTTAGTTTATTTGTTGAATGGCAATGATTTTCATTTGGAAAATGTCTTAGCTTTCGGAAAATACCCGGTTTTAATTGATTTAGAAACCATTATTCAAAACCATTTCCCATTACCAAATGTGGAGAGTGCGCTAGTAAAGGTGATGCAGAACAATGGAGAATCTGTCGTGATGAGCGGTTTGGTTCCTATTTATTTATTTGAAGAGAAAGCAGAAGAGGATGTGGAAGGTGCATCTAAGGGAATTCAGTTAAGTGCATTAAGTGGTGGAGAGCAGAAGCTACCTTACAAAGTGTTGAAACTGATTAATTTTGATTCTGATAACATGCAATTTGTCTATCAAGAACATATTACGGATGCTGCTGAAAATATTCCGCTATTCAAGGGAGAAAAAGTTGATTTTGTACCATATATTGACGAAATTATTGCTGGTTTTAAAGAGTTTTCAACTTTTGCTCGTCATCATAATAATGAATTGGCGGATTTAGCTAAAGAAATTTTTTCTAATGTTTTGGTAAGAAATGTGATTAAGACAACTCAAAGCTATGGTGATTTATTGGATTATTCCACTCATCCAAGCTGTATGGTTGATTACATTGAACGGGAAAAATTGTTTGAAAATCTTTGGATGCATGGCTATTCTAGTGCTAAACCTGTTCCTTACGAAGTTCGTGATATGCTGCAACATGATGTTCCAATCTTTTTTAATCCAACCAACACATGTGATTTAGTGGCAAGCCAAGGAGAAATTCTGACAAACGTTTATCAGGATAAAGCAATTGATCTTGAGAGAGAACGACTAGTGAATTTTTCTATAGAGGAAGAAAAAGAGCAGTTAGACTATCTGAAAACATCATTTGGACTTTATCACTCGATGGATTTACAGGAACAAAAAATAGAAGTAATTAATCCATCAGAAGAAGAGCTGTTTTTAGAGGGAGCAATTGCTGTTGGGGAAGCTATTTTGTCCAAAGCTTTTATAGGGGAAGAGTCAATTGCATGGAAAGATGTAGAAGAAACAACGGCGGATAATTATATCGTGAATGTCATGAACGAAAATTTCTATGATGGTATTACAGGCATGTACTTATTCTTTAGTGAATTATATTTTGCTACAAAGGATGCGCGGTTTAAAGAACCTTATGAACTGGCGCAGGCGCATGTTTTAAAATTAGAAACAGAGTATGTAGATAGTATTTCAGCTTTTTATGGTTCTTTTGCGGCTGTCTATCCATTACTAATTACTTTTGGCTATTCTGGAGATTCTAGATTGTTGACGGCAGCTGAGAACATTGCTAAGACTTACATGGAAAGATATGATGCTAATACAGTTGAGAGTTACGATTGGAATGGTGGCACAGCTTCGATTGTAAAAGGGTTTATTCATCTGTATCAAGTGACTAAAAATGAGCAGTATTTGTCATTCGCTAAGCAACTTTTAATGGATATTAAGGTACATGAAATACATCAAGGCGGCTTTGCTCACGGGTATGCTGGAGTCATTCATGCAGCAAATAGCGTGTTGAAGCAAGAGGCTGATAAAAAAGAGGCAGCAGTAATAATTCAGCAGTGTTTGACAAAAGAGAGAGCAACATTTGATTCTCAACAGCAAGGTTGGTTGGATACACGAATGAATCCGCCAATGATAAACGATTTATGGTGTTACGGAGCGACGGGAATTGGGATGGCCTATTTAGATCTTGTGCTTAGTGGGTTTAAAGATGAACAGTTGATAAATGAGATTCAAGTGGCTGCTAAGCGGTTATTAGGACAAGAAAAAATAAATGATTGTTTATGCCACGGAAGTTTTAGTGATTTGGAATTTTTAACTGCTTTTGGGCAAACAGATTATGCGACTCCACAGCAGAAAGAACAGATTCAAGGGCGAATCGACAAGGTGAAAGAAAAAGTGAATGCTGGAACGTATACCTTTGAAGGATTACCAACGATTCCGAAACAAGGGCTTTTCACTGGGTTAGCAGGAATTGGTCACCAGCTTTTAAGGTTATATGATCCAGAAAAAGCAGCGAATCTATTGCTAATGGAATTGCCAACAAGCTAAAAGGAGGACAGTAATTTTGGTAAAAAAAGTACCTTTTGTTGAACAAAGTGAACATAGTGAATGTGGGTTAGCTTGTACGGCGATGGTTTTAAATTATTATGAGGACAATGTGACGTTGAGCCACTTACGGGATGTTTATGGTGTTCCTAAAGGTGGCAATACCTTGACAAATTTGAAACAAATTTTAGCTGACAGAGGCATCAATACGATGGCGATTCGAGTTCTTGAGTATGATATTTTGGAAGAACAAAATGCACCAACTATTTGTTTTTGGGAGGAACGTCATTACGTTGTTGTAGAAAAAATAACGGCAACCGAAGTAATTATTTTAGACCCTTCTTTTGGACGAAAAAAAATAAAGCGTAAAGAATTCGAGGAAAGTTTTTCCAATATTGCGTTAGTAGTGACGGATATTGATGTAGAGATTACGCAGCGACAAAAAAAGAAAAATGCGACTTGGGTAATTTTGAAAGAGATTTTAACAAACCAAAAATCGAAAGTATTATTATTTGTTGCTATTACACTATTGATTCAGCTTGTGACAATTTTAATTCCAAAGTTAACAGAAATGATTATCAATGACCCGGTTGTAGCTGTTACAGATGTTGGGAAAATTACGTTAGTCATTGTGGTTTTGTTTGTCAGCTATTATCTACTACAAGTAATGAGAGGATTAGTATTGATTGTTTTAGAAAATCTTTTTGATCTGACGTTGATGAAAAAATTTATGCAAAAGATTATAAGTTTGCCGTTGCGCTTTTTTGTGAATCGTTCGACGGGGGATTTGATTTTCAGAGCAAATCTTAGTGTGATTATTCAACAAATTATGAGTCAACGAATGTTGGCTATTTCGGTAGACTTTTTCTTTGTCTTTATCTATTTGATTTTGATGTTTCAATTGTCAGTGAAGCTGACCTTGATTGCGATCGTCGGGGCTATTGTGATGGGAGGGATTTCTCTAGTGAATTCTAAGAGAGTCCAAAGTATCACGAATAAAGAATTGATTGCGCAATCAAAAGTTCAAAGAATTTTAGTGGAGCTATTTGAAGGAATGGAAACGGTAAAATCTTCGGGATCAGAGCATCAATTTTATGAAAAATGGCGACTTGATTTTAAAAAGCAAATTGAATTGCGAGCTGAAAAAAATCGTTTTTCAACATGGGTTAGAACAATTCAAACGTCAATCCAATTTATATTACCGATTGTTTTGATTTACTCGGGCCTGTTCCAAGTAACGACAGGGCAGATTACTTTGGGAGCGATTATTAGTTTTAATGCTTTAGCAGGAGCTTTTATTGCCCCAGTTGTGACTGTTTTTGACTCTTACACAGAGCTCTTACTTTTACGTTCTTATTTCGGAAAGTTGAATGAGATTTTAGAAGCGAAAGGGAATCCGAGACTTGAAATCAGTGGTGAAAGACTAGGAGCTATCCATTCGTTGGACGTGGAAGATGTGTCTTTTAAATACAGTTATTTTGAAGATGAAATTTTACATGCTGTTTCTTTTTCTATTCAAGCGGGCGAAAAAGTTGCCATTGTAGGAAAAAGCGGTTCTGGAAAAAGTACGCTTTTAAAACTACTAGCCGGATTATATGACACAACGACAGGTTTTATTCGATTCAACGGAATAGATTTGAAGGAGATTGCTGAAGAGTCTTTGAAGAAATCAGTGAGTATTGTTAACCAGAAACCAACGATTTTCAATGCTTCCCTCTATGAAAATATTGTGCTAAATCAGTCGGATACGAAGCCAGAGCGAGTAGAACAGGCAATCTTTGATTCACGAGTAGATGAAATCATTATGAATTTACCTTTAGGATTAGAAACTCAAATCTCAGAAGGAGGAATGAATTTGTCGGGTGGACAAATGCAGCGAATTTCTATTGCACGTTCTTTGGTAAAAGAAACAAGTTTGTTGTTGATGGATGAACCAACAAGTTCTTTAGATAATATCTCTGAGAATTTTATTATGGATCGTCTTAAAATGTATGATTTTACTTGTATCGTAGTGGCTCATCGTTTAAATACGATTAGGCACTTTGACCGCATTTTAGTAATGGATCAAGGTGAAATTGTGGAAGAAGGGACACATGAAGAGCTATTAGCATTAAGAGGATACTATCATGCGATTTATTTTGATTCAGCAGAATAAGGAAGGAATAAGTTTTTAAAGTGGGTTGATAAAAAAGGAGGAGACTCTCATGACGACTATTGGCTATATGCGTGTGAGTACACAGTATCAAAAATTTGATTCTCAAGAGCAGGCGCTACAGGAGTATGGGGTTGATATGATCTTTAAGGAGCATGAAAGTGGACGTAAAAATTGTCGCACAGAATTGAAAAAAGCGATGGCTATTTTACAACCGGGAGATACTTTTGTGATTTTTAAGTTAGATAGGTTGGCTAGAAATACGAAGCAATTACTGGTTTTATTAGAACGGTTTAATGAACAAAATATAAACTTTGTTAGTATTGAAAACAATATTGATACTTCCACGCCAATGGGTCGTTTTTTCTTTACTATTATGGGAGCTTTTGCTGAAATGGAAGCCGAACTTATTCGAGAGCGCATCATGGCAGGCTTGACTGCTGCCAAAAAGAAGGGGGTCACATTAGGTCGACCGCCATTAGTGAATCAAGTCAATGAAGCAATTGATATGTACCACAACACAGACCTTACAACGGATGAAATTTCTAAACAATGTGGGATCGCTGCTTCAACAATTTATTATCATTTGAAGAAAAATGGTGTCTATCGGAAGAAAAGATTAATTGAGTAGAGTCTTCGTTTTTTTATGGAGAAAAAAGAGGTTGCCAGAATAGTGTCTAACCTTTAGAAATAAGCCGAAGACTTTCAAGAACTTATTTAGGGCTGAATGAGATTGGAGCAAAGTATAGCGGCTGTATTTTTCTCACTGTTTATTTAGAGTTAGAGAGCGAACCGAAACTAATTTTTAGTTTTGGTTCGCTCTCTTTCAATATTTATACCGCATCATAGTCTTCGAGGCGGATTTCTTCTAATTCTTTTTCGTCTAAATCTAGCTTTCTATCCAATAATTTTTCAATTCCTCGAATTAGCGCGGTGGCATCAAGACTGTATTTTTTCATTAAATAAGGCTTAGAAGCGCCATGCGTCCATTCGTCATTAATACCGACTTTGACTAATCTTGTATTTAATTGGTTGTCTAAAATGACTTCGCCAACAGCCGTTCCTAATCCACCGATAATAGTATGATTTTCCATTGTCACAGCGCCATATTTTACTTTTTTAAGAGTTTCTACTATTAAAGGGTCTGTAAAAGGTTTTAAGGTTGTAACATGAACATGCTGGACGGAAATCCCTTGTTTTTCTAACCATTGAGTAGCTCGCATTGCTTCTTCCGTACAAATGCTACTAGAAAATAAAGCGATATCTGTTCCTTGGCTGATTAAGCGCCCTTTGTTGAACTCTGTCGGTTGGCTTGGATCGAAAAGTCGAGGGATTTCTCCTCGAAGCATCCGCACATAAATCGGTCCGTTTACTTCTTTACAGATTCTTAAAACCGCATCAATATCCGTTGCGTCGCCACAATCAAAGATCGACATGTTGGGGATGGTTCTTAAAATCCCGATGTCTTCGATGGATTGGTGAGTGACGCCTCCTGGAGTTGTAATACCAGGAACGAACCCTAACAATGCGACTGGTAGGTTAGGATAAGCAATCGACATCTCCAACTGATCTAATGGACGGCGATATAAGAAGACTGCAAAAGTATGCAGAAAAGGATGCAAGCCTTCTTTAGCCATTCCAGCTGCCCAAGAAAGCATATTTTGTTCGGCAATTCCCATTGAAAAGTATTTTTCTGGTAACTCTTCCGCAAAGTCTTTGATTTCGCAAGAACTCCCTAGGTCCGCAGAAAGAACAACCACATCGTCGTGCTCTTTAGCAAAATTAATCATATTTTTTGAATGTACACCAGATTCGATTTTCATTGTATTTCTCCTTCCGTTTATCCATTACATGTTTTTATAAAAGTCCAAGTACTTATCGTATTCTGTTCCTTTTTTTAAGCGGACGAAATGCAAGCTAGGTCTTCGCTCTTCTAGTAAAGGGATTCCTTGTGTTGGATTAGTGTAACAAAGAATAACGAGAGGTTTATCTTTTTCTCCTTGTTTCGCTGCAGCTTCAATTGCTGGGATGTCATGACCATCTACGGTAACGACTTTCGCACCAAAGGCTTCAAACTTCTTGTCCAAAGGCTCGATAGCCATTACTTTTTCAGTCGTTCCTTCGACTTGTTGTCCGTTGATATCTACCACCAGGATTAAATTGTCTAGTTTATAAAAAGCAGCTGCTTGAATGGCTTCCCATAGTTCTCCTTCTTGTAATTCACCATCCGACATTAAAACATAAATATTTCCATCTTCTTTTCTTATTTTTCGAGTATGGGCAGTTCCACCAGCAGTGCTAATCGCTTGAGCTAAGGTTCCCGCTGCAGTTTCAAAGCCGGGCGTATGATTGGCGCCAATCATTTCCATCGCATAGCCATCTCGATTGAATTTTTCTAAAGCGTTAGGCGCTAGTCGTCCACATTCGATTAGCGAAGCATAGACGGGTGCCGCATAATGAGCAGGAGAAATGAAAAACCGATCATAAGGAGCGGTTAATTTTCCGTGATAGGCAGCTCCTTGTAAATAGTCCATATTGCCTTTTGAAGGGGTTCCTGGAAATGCTTCAGGAATTGCAGGTGCAGAACTTTCGGTAATGTTTAAGACACGCATATAAAGAGTTGCTAATATTTCAGCGACAGAACAGGCTTGGGATAGATAACAGCCATTTCTTTCTAGCGTAAGTTGGAGAACATGTTTTCTAATGTTTGTTGCGGCGGATTGAATTTCTTCGTTTGAATATTTTTTTGACATAGATAGGACTCCTTTCAATAGGGTTAGTTGGTTTTCTTTTGTCCATAATTATTTTGGTAAAAATCATAAACTTCTTTGACATATTCTGGTTCCAAAGGCTCTAGTTGAGGATTCAAATCTTTTGCAAAATAAACACTTTGTGCTGTTTCTTCAAGAATTACTGCGGCTTTCAATGAGTCGGTGGCACTTTTTCCTACGGTGAAGATACCATGGTTTTTAAGGAGAACTGCGGGACAAGCTGTTTCTTTATAACAACGAACAATTTCGGCTCCAATTGCTTTTTCTCCAACTGCAGCGATTTTAGAAATAGGAATAGCGCTTCCAAAAACAGCGGCAGAAGTAGTAGTATAAATAGACATGGGTTCCCCTAAGATTGAAAAGCAAGTCGCATAGGGCGAGTGCGTATGGGTTATGCCAAACACTTCAGGACAATGTTGATATACGTATAGATGAGATTCGGTGTCGACTGAGGGGGTTAAATTTCCTTCAATAACTTCCCCTTCTAAATTAACGACAATCATTTTTTCTGGTGTTAAATCATCAAATTGAATCCCGCTAGGTTTGATTACTATTAAGCCAGTGTCTTTATCCCGAGCGCTGACATTTCCGCTAGTCCAGAGAACCAATCCATTTTTAGGTAAAGCAAGGTTGTTTTTACAAACCTCTTTCTTTAAACTTTCCAACATTCTGCAATAACCTCCGTTCTTAATATGTGCACATTATTTCATCAAAAAGAACATATGTCAATAAGAATTCTTCTTTTTTTGGAAAAATAGTCAGAGTAGATTATTGAATTATTTTTCTTTTTATGATGTTTATTTTCTTTTAAATAGAATGGAACAAAGAATTGTAATCGATTTCATTTTGTTGTTGACTTTGCTTTTCTAGCGTGTAATAATTTATTTAGTTTAAATTATTGAACAAATGTTCATGGAGGAGGAAGTTAAATGTTGGAAGTATTGCAAAATGTTTTGAATTCTTTTGGGGCGGCAGTGGTTGTACCAATTATGTTGTTCATTGTGGCATTGTTTTTAAAAGTTCCCCCAAAGAAAGCGTTTCAATCTGCACTGAATGCTGGAGTAGGGTTAACTGGGTTTAACTTGATTATCAATTCCTTTGTACCGATCATTACTCCAGTAATTAACAACATGGTTGAACAAACGGGAATCAACTTGCCAATTTTGGATACTGGTTGGCAGGCGACATCAGTTATTGCGTATTCAACTCAGGTAGGAGTGATCTTTTTAGTTGTTGGGTTGGCATTACAAGTCGGCTTGTTTTTACTAAAATGGACCGATGTTTTTATGCCAAGTGACATGTGGAATAACTATTCTTTCATGGTTTGGGGCTCAATGCTATATTTGATTACTAATAACATGGTATTGGCGATGGCTTGTATGATTGTTCAAAATCTTTATGTACTGTTGTTTGGGGAAGTGATTTCTCGTCGTTGGGAAAATTATTATCAATTGCCAGGAACAACACTAACTGCTCCTCACCACGTAGGAAGTGTTTGGTATGCTATTTTAATGAACTGGATTTTGAACAAGCTTGGAGCAGATAAAGTAAATTGGGAACCACAAGCGTTAAAGAAAAAAATGGGCTTTTTAGGAGAACCGGTAACGTTAGGGTTAGTATTGGGGCTGCTAATTGGGGTTTTAGGAAATTTATCTAACCTAGGCACTTTAGAAGGCTGGGGCACCGTTTTTGCTGTAGGATTAGCAACCGCAGCGGTAATGGCTGTTTTCCCGAAAGTCGCAGGAATTTTTGCTTCTGCATTTACTAGTTTAACTCAAGCAAGTAAAAAGACCGCTAAAGGATCATCGGATAGTGGACGCGAATGGAAATTATCTGTAAATGATGCTGTTGGTTATGGAGAGCCTGCAACATTAATCACCGGTTTAATTTTAATTCCAATCATGGTTGTTTTGGCGATGATTCTTCCAGGGAATAAGACGTTGCCCTTAGTAGATTTAATTGCACTGCCTTACATGGTAGAAATGATTATTTGTGTGTCAAAAGGAAATGTATTTAAAGGCATTATTTCAGGGATGATTTGGTTCTCATTTGGCTTGTATATGTGTACTTTTACAGCACCATACTTTACAGAGGTAGCCATGCAAGTGGGGGTTTCGATTCCAGAAGGAGCGATGATGATTACAAGTTTTGGTATTTTAAACAATCCGACAATGGGATTACTTTTCTTGGCCTTTTTATCACAAAATTATTTTATTATTGCAGGCGTTGTTGTGTTGTATTTCGTTTTATATTTTGCTTTCAGAAAGAACAAAGAACGAGTTTGGACTTATTTAGAAAATGCATAGAGCTAGAAGTTTTTTAGACAAGTGAAAGTAGGAAGGTGAAAGAATGAAGGCACTAGTGAAAACAGAACCCGGCTATAATAAAATGGTATTAAAAGAAATTCCCACACCCGTTCCTGTGGCAGATGAAGTGTTAATAAAAGTGATTTATACGGGGATTTGTGGGACAGATATTCATGGGTTCAAAGGAGAATATGATCGCTTGAAGATGCCGCTTGTTTTAGGCCATGAGTTTTCAGGGATTGTAGAGTCTGTTGGGGAGAATGTGACTGAGGTTAAGGTAGGTGATCTTGTTACCAGTGAAACGACTTTTTCTACTTGTGGAGAGTGCGAAAATTGTCAAAAGAAAGAATACAATCTTTGCTTAAAAAGACAAGGATTAGGTTCCCAGGTCAATGGTAGTTTTGCGGAATATGTTCTTTCAAGAGAAGAAAGTGTTCATTTATTGAATGACCAAATTACTTTATTAGAAGCATCCATTACGGAGCCAATCGCTTGTGGTGTTCATGCCTCGATAGAAAAAGTACAGGTGAAAACTGGAGAAACGGCTGTGATTATCGGCCCAGGTCCAATTGGTCTTTGCTTATCACAAGTGTTAAAAGGATTAGGAGCAACAGTCATTTTATTAGGAATTACACAAGATCAAGAACGATTAAATACTGCGTTAGAACTTGGTGTAGACGACATTATCGACACACAAAAAGAAGATCCAGTGACAAAAATTAAAAGTCTGACTGAAGGAAACGGGGCTGACTATTGCTTTGAATGCTCTGGGGCAGCACCAGCTGTTGTTCACGCTTTCGACTATTTAAAACAAAAAGGAACGTTGATTCAAATGGGTGTTTTTGCTAAAAATGATAATTTACTAGATTTAAATTCGATTGTACAAAGGGAAATCAACGTGATTGGCTCTCGCTCTCAAAAACCTTCTACGTGGGAAATTACGTTAGATCTAATGACGCAGAAAAAAATCGATGCCCGAAAATTGATTACCTTGATTTTACCTTTGGATCGTTGGGAAGAAGCCTTTGAAGCAGCGATTGCAGGTTCGGAAATTAAAGTTGTGTTACAACCAAATCAAGAAATACCTTTAGAAGGAAGTGAATGATTTGAATCAGGGGAGCTTAGTAGAAGAAAATTGTATTTTTTTAGAGGCCGAAGTTGAAACATTTGAAGAGGTAATCCAGTTAATTGGCGAACAATTTATTAAAAATGGTATTGCCAAAGCAACCTATACCGAGGCTGTAATTCAGCGGGAAAAAATTTACCCAACGGGATTGCCAGGAAATGGCTACAACATCGCGATTCCTCATACCGATTCGGAGCATATTTTACGGCCAAGTGTTGGTGTTATTGTGACGAAAAAACCGATAGAAGTGAGTATGATGGGAAGTCCAGAGCTGAAGTTAGATTGTCAGTTATTTTTCCCTTTAGCGATGGAACATCCCAAAAAGCAATTAGCCTTGTTACGTCAATTAATGGGTTTTTTCCAAGCGAAAGAAAACTTAACGAACATTTACCAAGCAAAAAGCAAAGCAGAAGTACTGGATGTTGTAAAAAATATTACTTATGACTAAAATTGGAAGGAATGAAGCAGCATGAAACAAATCAAAGTCTTATCTGTATGTGGTTCAGGAACAGTTAGCTCAGCCATGGTTGGGGAAAGAATTGTCGAATTATTGGAAGAGCATGATTATGAAGTAACGATTGAGGAAGTAAGCCCTGGAATGGTAAAGGGAGCAGTAGCGAATGGCGATATTGATTTAATTGCTTTTACAAGTCCGATTGATGCTGCAGATGCTCCGGGGATCCCACAAATTAATTCTGTTGGTGTCCTGACTGGAATGGATGAAGAAACATTTTTAGAAGCGGCGCTAAAAGCATTGAAAGAGCAAGGGAAATAACAGGAATAAAACATAAGACAAGAAGAGTGGGGCGAAACCTAATCAGTTTTGTTCTGCTCTTTAAGTTTCGATTAACTAGTGAGGTGGGTAAAATGAAGCTTTTAGCCATTGATCTAGATGGAACGTTACTTAACTCAAAAGGACGAGTGACGGAAAAAGTTTGCGCTAGTATCAAAAAAATTCAACAGTAGGGGGCCGAAGTTGTCTTAGCTTCAGGCAGCCCTTTTTTGGAATTCAAGGGATTATTCAAGAACTTGAACTGCCGAGTCAAGATTTTTGTATCACCAATAATGGAGGCTGTCTTCAATTGTAGAAAAGACGGAATTGTCCATTTGGAAGATTCAGATTAAAATAGAAGGGAGAAACGAGTATGCTATTGAGAAAAGAACGGGAATTGGTTGTTGACTATGGCAAGCGATTGATTACTTCGGGGTTAACAAGAGGAACGGGTGGAAACATTAGTATCTATTGTCCAGAGCGAAAATTATTGGCGATTAGCCCAAGTGGAATGGATTATTTTTCGATAGAACCAGAAGATGTAGCTGTGATTGAGTTGTCTGGCGCGCAGTTGGAAGGAGCTGGAAAACCTTCCAGTGAAAGTGAGATGCACCGGATTTTTTATGAAAGAAGACCGGATATCCGTTCAGTCGTTCACACACATTCGGTTTTTTGTACGACATTAGCCACCTTAAAATGGTCTTTGCCTCCTGCAAATTATTTATTAGCTGTTGCTGGTGGAGAAATAAGTTGTGCAGAGTATGCAACCTATGGTACAAAGGAGTTAGCGGAAAATGCGTTTACAGCAATAGCAGACAAAAAGGCTTGTTTATTAGCGAATCATGGCATGTTAGCGATTGGCAATGATGTAGCGGAAGCTTTTTTAGTGGCGGAAACGGTGGAACATTGTTCTGAATACTATTATCGAGCAAAATGCGTGGGAGAACCCGTACTTTTAAATAAAGAGCAGATGGCTGAAATGTTGGAAAAAATACCAAGCTATGGGAAGTAGTCGAGACAGTCATTTGTTTGTGGAGGAGTGAGTAAAAAGTGGCTAGTAACGTGTCTTTATTGTTGAAGGTAGCTGAACTGTATTATGTTGAAGGAATGAATCAAAATGAAATTGCAAAAATAATCGGCGTCTCTAGGCCCTCTATTTCAAGGTTGTTGGAAGAAGCTAGAGAAGAAGGGATTGTCAAAATTTCGATTGAAGCTCCTTTTCAAAGAAACAACGGCTTGGCTTTGGAATTACGGAAAAAATTTGAATTAAAAGAAATTATTGTCGTCAAAGATTTGGAAGAATACAAATACAATATGGAAAATATCGGTAAAGCCGCAGCAGACTACCTAGAAGGAATCATTCACGATACAGTCATTTTAGGCATTTCATGGGGAAAAGCAGTAGAAGTTTTGGTAGATCACTTTGCCCAAAGTCAATTGAAAAACTCTTTGGCCATTCAATTAAATGGAAGCTTAGGTTCAGAGGGAAGTGGCAAAGATGGTAATGAGCTCGTTTATGAATTAGGACAAAAATTAGGTGGCAAATATGAATTCTTTAATGCCCCAGCCTATGTAGACTCAAAAGAGTTGCAAGTTGCGTTGTTTAGGCAGCCTCAAATTGAAGAAATTGTCAAATTAGGACGGAAAATGACGATTGCTTACGGAGGGATTGGAAACTTAGCAGTAGAGCACAATACATTGGTTGCGGCAGGCATTTTAGATAATGAAGACCTAGTTACTTTGCGAGGAGAAGGTGCAGTTGGAACTATGATGGGACGAGCGTTTGATCTTGCTGGGAATGAAGTCTTGTATAAAAATCGTTTTCCAGTTTCTGGTGAATTAGATATCTTACGTAATACACCAATTAGTATCGGTGCAGTGGCTTCTAAAGAAAGAGCGAAAGCAGTACTAGGCGCAATTCGTGGGCGTCTAATTAACGTGTTGATTTGTGATGAAGAGCTAGCGAGAGAATTGCTAACACTTTAACTAAAAGTTTTAATTAGCGAGAGATTGAAAAATTTAAAAACTGAAGTGAGAACCCTAAGTTAGACTTTTTTAAGAGTGAAAGTTGGACTTGTCAAGAAAAATTAAACAATGAGTTAAGAGAATTTAGTGGACTTGTAAAAAAATTAGACAATGAGTCATGAGAATTTAGGGATGCTGCCTCTCAAAATCCTTGGGAGATTGAGGGACCTGCAACAGTTTAGTTAACAGTCGGTGTCAAGCAAAGTGTGTAACTGACAAATCTAAGAACGAAAAAGAACATTAGACCATTCCTAAATAACCTTCGGCTAAAAGGGTATAAGAAAGAAACCTTACCAAAAAGGAAAATTTGATGTTCTTTTTTTGATACAACAGGGACTAGGAAATATATAAACTATAGGTGTTGATGCGCTCTGAAAACTGTTCATTAGCCATTAATTGATTTAAGACCATCGGCCAATTAGGAATAAACCCAGCTTTCCATTTCTTTTCTAATTCTGTTACTCTTAGATAAAGAAGCTTTAAAAGGGCGGTTTCATTTGGAAATGCGCCTTTTTTAGTTACTTTTCTAAAGCTGGAATGAATACTTTCAACGGCATTTGTTGTGTACATCATTTTACGCACTGCGCTACCATAATCATAAAGTTGTTCCACGTGAGAAAAATTCCGTTTCCAAACCTCTACTGCACCAGAGTAGTGAGACCAATGTTTTTGAAAGGCATCAAAAGCACTCTGACAAGCTTTTAACGAAGCGCACCATAAAACTGTTTCATGTCTCGAGAAAATTCCTTGTAATCTTTATAAGGAACATATCGGAGCGCATTGCGCACTAAATGGACGATACAGCGCTGAACAATCACCTTTGGAAAAATAGCTTTTGCGCCATCTTCAAGACCAGAAACACCATCCATAGACATAAAGAAAATATCCTGTACACCGCGAGATTTCAATTCATCAAAAATCTGCATCCAACGGTTTTTACTCTCGGTTTCATTCAGCCACAACCCTAAAATACCTTTTTTTCCTTTTAAATCATACCCAAGAATCGTATAGACAGCGTATTCTTTCACTTCATAATTTTCTCTTAACGTCACATACATACAATCCACAAAGACAAAGGCATAGCACTTCGCTAAAGGACGATTTTGCCATTCCTCCAGTTCTGGAAGAACAGAATCAGTGATTGTAGAAATCATTTCGTGAGAAATGGAGAATCCATAAATATCATCAATGGTATGAGCAATATCTCTTTGAGACATGCCTCTGGCATACATGGATAAAACCTTTGATTCAATAGCCGAAACATCACGCTCGCGTTTTTTGATAAGTTCTGGTTCAAATGTGGCTTCTCTGTCTCTAGGTACATCAATAGGGACTTCTCCAAAGCTTGTTTTTACTTTCTTAGAGCCGAATCCATTTCTTCGATTGTTTGTTTCTTTCTCTTGTTTTTAGTGACTATCATAGCCTAAATGATGGGTCATTTCACCTTGAAGCATTTGTTCAAACAGGGGACCAAAAATATCTTTTAGAGCCTCTTGTATGTCACCAACATTTTCAGGATTGTAGCTTTCTAGAATGGTTTTCGCTAATTCAACAGTTTTAGGATCTCTTTTCTGTCTTGCCATATTCTCGCATCCTTTCATTTATAGTTTATCTGAATTTCCTTTACAAGAAAAGAAAAACTGTATAAGCAGCTTATCTAGAATTAGCTACTTACATAGTTTATTTTACACTCTCTCGGTTAGATTACTTATTTTCTTCGCTTCAAATTGTCAAGGAGTCATCATAAATTTTGTATGGATAGTAGTTTTCTAAATAATCTTGAATCAACACCTTCATCTCTATTTTACTTTTATGCTTGTTGGGTTCGATTAATTCTCGTTTGATCGATCGATGAAACGATTCGATTACCGCATTGTCAACAGGAGTCCCAGGTTGGCTCATTGAATATGTTATGTGGTGGTCGGTCAACAGCTCTTGATAGCTAAGAGACCGATATCGGCTGCCTCTATTGGAATGAATTACTGTAGGCAATTCTCCTTTATAAATTTGTAATGGATGGATGACAATTTCTTTTTTCATGTTTGAATCCACCATATAGAAACGTGGAATACGAGTTGCTATATGGTGGACAAATAGAGGAGACCCTCATTGCAAGGAATGTAAGTAATATCTGTCACTCAAACAGCATCGATTTGGCTCTGTTCAAATTGTCGATTCAATAAATTTTCTTTTGCTATTTCTTTGATTGCTTTTCCTCTACCATAAGAAGATTTGCGTCGATGAAATCCTTTTGCACATAAATTTATTCCACGCATAAGGACCGCCACAACACGTTTATTGGTTTCGATTCCTTCATCGTAAAGTTGTTGAGCGATTCTTGGAGAGCCGTATCGCTCCTTGTGTTCGTAGAACACTCGCTTAATATTTCTCATTTGTCAAATTATGCTGGACAAAGTGTCATCATCCATGTATTTCATAAATACTTCCAAGGGTGTTTTGTAGTTTAGTGATTTTCTGGGAATATGGTTTCTTTTAGAAGCAACAGCGGACACAAACGCTTGATCCAC
>NZ_MIEK01000015.1 GCF_001742285.1 Enterococcus rivorum
GTTATAGATTGTTTGTCTAGATCTTCTCAGTAGTTTAGCCGCTTCCAAAACAACGATTCCTTTTTTGAAATAAGCTTCTATCATCACGAGTTCATTTGGTGTAAGATGGGTATAGGTCATTTGTCTTCACTCCTTATAATTCTTTCGTCAGAACTATTTTGAGTGTAGCACAAATGACTTTTTTAGTTGTCTAGCTTAATTTTACTATCGGCGTAATTAAAAAAACGAGATAAAATCAACTGATTTTATCCCATTTTTTTCTATTTTTATGTTCTCCCTTAATTCAGAAGCTCTTAGCCTTCTTGAGAGTACAAAAGACCCGTTGCTTCATCTACAGGATCAATTTTATTGAAAATTCCTTTTTTTCTAAAGATATATGTCAATAGAAGTGGTACAACAACAGCTATTAGCATTGCTCCTAAGAAAGGTACATAGTATTTCGGAACAATCGATAAAATTCCTGGCAACCCACCGACTCCAATACTTGTTGCTCGTACACCAAACAATGTAGCAAACATCCCTGCTAACCCCGAACCAATCATTCCGGCAATAAATGGATAAACATATTTCAAGTTAATCCCAAACATTGCTGGCTCAGTAACACCTAAATAACATGAAATCATAGCTGGAATGGAAACTTGCTCTTCTTCTTTATTGCCTTTGTGCATGAATACAATTGCTAATACCGCAGACCCTTGTGCGATATTTGATAGAGCAATCATAGGCCATAAGTTCGTTGATTGGAAATCTGCAATGAGCTGTAAATCAATTGCGTTAGTCATATGATGTAAGCCTGTAATCACTAAAGGAGCATACATAAATCCAAAAACAGCACCAAACAACCAGTTAAAGGTTGAAGTTAATCCTGCATTGACAACATCTGATACCCAGCTTCCAATTGCCCAACCAACAGGTCCTAAAATAATATGTGCTGCTAAAACTGTTGGTAGTAAAGCAAATAATGGTACAAAAATCATTGAAATGGCTTGCGGAATTACTTTTCTAAAATATATTTCCAAGTAAGCTAACATAAATCCTGCTAACATTGCCGGAATAACTTGTGCTTGGTACCCAATCATATTTACTTGCGCAAAACCAAAATCCCAAAATGGAATGTCAGCAACTGGTGTACCTGCTACAGCATATGCATTTAATAATTGCGGTGACACTAACGTAATCCCTAAGACAATCCCTAAAATCTGTGTCGTTCCCATTTTCTTCGTGATGCTCCATGTAATACCTACTGGTAGAAATTGGAAGATTGCCTCTCCAATTAACCATAAAAATGAGTTAACACCATTCCAAAATGTCGAAACTTCCACAATTTTTTGCCCATCTAAAAATCCAAATGGAATTCCTTCTAATACATTACGAAATCCCAAAATTAATCCACCGATAACTAATGCGGGAATTAATGGCGTAAAAATTTCTGCTAAAACTGAAATCGCTCGTTGAACAGGATTCAAGTTTTGTTTTGCAGCAGCTTTCCCCGCCTCTTTAGATACTCCTTCTAAACCAGAGATTTCCGAAAATTCATTATAAAATGTTGACACTTCATTACCAATAATTACTTGAAATTGCCCCGCATTCGTAAAAGTTCCTTTCACTGCTGGAATCTTTTCAATTGCTGCTTTGTCAGCCTTTTCAGGATCATTCAAAACAAAACGCATCCTTGTTGCACAATGAGAAACTGCAGCAATATTCTCCTTGCCACCAACTTCTTTTAACAGTTTTTGCGCATCTTCCTTAAATTTACCCATTTTTTTGCTCCTCCCTGCCAACTTGTACATACAAGTTGTTTGTAATCTTATAATACTTCATTCTGAATTCTTTTACAAGCGTTTTCTTGAGAAAAAGAAATCTCAAGAAATTTGTAACAACTTCTTCTTTTACCAACTAGCTATCAACTGCGTAAAAATAAGCTTTGTAACAATAAATACTTAAAGAAACGTCTGTGTACTTTATTTCATTTTGTAAAATATGAACTATTTTATACGACTTTAGGAGGATAAAAAAGTGCAGATAATTCAGTCTTTTGTTGGAATCATTTTATTAGCATTTATGTGAAAATAGACCTAGGAGGTGGTTTCAATGAAAATCACATTGAGAAGACAAACAACTTGGGGTTGTGTACGCTACTTTTCTCTTTATAAAAATGGAACTTATCAAGGAAAGTTATTCAATAATATTGCGACTGAACTAGAGGTTGACGCTGGGGACAAAATAGAATTTCGTGAAGGCCTATTTCAATTTTCGCAAAAAATGATTGTTTCACCAAGCATGACAGAGATTACGATTACTAATTCAAAAAACTTACAGCCATTATTTCTTAAATTCATTACTCTGTTCCTATTAGTTTCATTTTTCGCACTGTCTATTCATTCTTTAGGCGTTTTCTTAGCTGTTGAACTAGTAACATTTCTACTTTTGAATCATGTTTTTAGACATCAGTCTTATCAGTTCCAAATTGAGGGGTATCAAAAAACACATTCTTTTTCACCTTATCTGTTTTAAAATAAAAAATCCTTTTACTCAGTAATTATAGAGTAAAAGGATTTTTCAGCTTAATTAGTTACTTTTCATTAGCTCTGTTACATAAGCAACAGTATCTGGTTGTTCAACTTCAATTTTTGCAATTGCCTCTGCAAAGTTTGGTAAATGATCTTTATGAGCTATTAACAATTCGTCTAGCAATGTTTTAGCCATTGCTCCTCCTGGAACTAATGGATTGATTGTAAATGCATGCAATGCTGCTCCATAGTCACCATTAATTGCTGCGCGGATGACCGTTTCTTCCATCCCTTTCATCACTTGGATAATTCCTCTTGCAGCTGGTGGGAAAGCGCCCCAGTTATACGGTTCATGTCCATGAGCAGTAACTGGACCAGAAACTTCAACGACACAGTCGTAAGGTAAATCAGTGATTGTACCATTATTTTCTGTTGAAACAACCATATCTGTGCGTTTATCATTGTAAATTGAAGCAATCAATTCACAAGCTGCATCACTATAATGCGTTCCACCACGTTGTTCTAATTCTTTTGGTTTGTAATCTAGATTAGGATCTTTATAGAGTTCAAATAAGCGAGCTTCCGTTTCTTTAACAACTTGTGCTCTTGTTTCTCCCTTTTCAAATTCCTCAATAGAATGTTTTAACATTTCATCTTCAATATAGTAATAACGGTGGTAGCCACAAGGAAGCAAGCCTAAATCTTTGATTTGCTCGTAATGATAAGGTGCATCCCAAATGTTTTTCAAATGACTTTCTTGTTCTTCCTGAGGACCATAAATTAAATCAATTAATTCTTGCGTTCTTTCTTTTCCTTCTTTATCCCAAACTCGATGCCAATGGAAATGATTAATTCCAGCAAATTTGAAGAATAAGTCCTCTTCAGGAATACCTAGTTTTTCAGATGCTTGTTTTCTATGCCCAATTGGCACATTACATAATCCTGCTGTTTTTTTCCAACCGCCATGTTTAATGGCTGCTTCTGTGACCATTCCTGCAGGATTCGTAAAGTTTACTAGCCAAGCATCTGGACATAGTTCTTTCATATCTTCGATAATCCCAAGAATAACTGGAATCGTACGGAATGCTTTAAACATTCCACCAGCTCCGTTAGTTTCTTGTCCTAGCACACCATGTGATAAAGGAATCCGCTCATCTTTAATTCGAGCATCTAATAATCCTACACGAAATTGAGTTGAAACAAAATCAGCATCTTTCAACGCTGCACGACGGTCTAAAGTCAGATGAACTTCCCAATCCAAACCTGCTGCTTTTACCATACGTTTGGCCATTGCGCCAACCGTTTCTAATTTTTCTTTTCCTGCTTCAATATCTACTAGCCAAATTTCTTTAATTGGCAGTTCGTCTTTTCTTTTGATGTATCCTTCAATTAATTCCGGTGTGTAGCTAGATCCTCCACCAATTGTTGCGATTTTTAAGGCTCCTCTTGACATGTGATTTCCCCCTATTATTTTTTCGAGTCACATTATGACATCGTTTACATTCTTATCATAATATGTGGGAATGTTCCCATGTCAAGCCTATTTTTCAATTTTTTTATGATATACTATAATTATTCAGTTAAAGGAGCTAAAAAATGACTACTATTATAGATGTTGCTAAAAGAGCTAAAGTCTCTAAATCAACGGTTTCTCGTGTTGTTTCTGGAAATGGGTATGTTAGTAAAGAAAGTCGTCAGAAAGTAATAGAAGCGATGGAAGCTCTTTCCTATTCACCTAACCTATTGGCAAGAAACTTACAAAGTGGTGCTACTAAAACAATTGGTTTTCTGGCACAAGGCTACTTCGATTTACTAGGAACTGTTTTAGAAAGCTTCATTTCTATTGCTAAAGAATACAATTATTATGTAACGCTCTATTTTACAGATGGCGACAAGAAAAAAGAAATTGATGCCTTAAATCAAATGAAATACAAACAATTAGATGGTATTTTCATTTTAACACGTGCGAATGACTGGGAAGTAATTGAACCTTACAGTGTCTATGGCCCTATTGCTACTTGGCATAGACTTGATTCTGAAAGAATTTATTCTTCTTATGTAGATCACTATTCAGGCTACTATCGTTCACTAGAATATCTTTTCAATCGAGGTTACGAAGAAATCGGACATGTCTTAGGGAATCCAGAAAATTTGAATACAAAAGCTCGTTTAAAAGCAATTGCTGACTTTCAAGCTGATATGGGACTAGCTGAAAAGAAAGAGTGGATTTTTCCTGCAGCTGGTCATCACGGTAACGGAAGAATTATTGCTAATCACTGGGCAAAAATGGATCTCAAACCAACAGCTATCGCCTTTTTTACCGATTCTGTTGCAGGAGAATTCATTTCAGAGCTTCAATTACTAAATTATTCAGTGCCAAAAGATGTTGCAGTCATTGGATTTGATAATAGTGAAACGAGTGAGTTAATGCATATCACTACTATTGATTATTCCATCAAACAACAAACAGAAAATTCATTTATTTATATTTATAACCAGCTACACAAACAGTCGATTCCAGAGAAAAAGATTACAGTCCGCTTAATTGAACGGAATACTGTACCTAAAAAATAGGCACTTAAAAGTAGGTCGAGAAAAAACGTTTAGAGAGGGTGTTACAAAACTAAAAATTAGTTTTGTAACACCCTCTCCTTTAAAACACCTATTTTATTTAAACTGTTTTTTTACGTTCGTTTTTCAGTATTGAAATTGATTGTTTCAATGATTTAATCATTCCACCTTCGTTATAAACTAAAACATTAGATTTATACAAGGTTGCTGAAAACATTGTTAAGCCAATTCCAAAAATGACTAAGGTACCTATTGAAATAAAGATTCCTGCAGTAGAAACTGTTTCATTTGCTACGCGAATTGGCATAATAAAGGATGAGATCAACGGGATATATGAAGTTACTTTTATGACAATATTTTGTGGGTCTGTTGTCCCTAAAAACATCCCGATAAAATAACCAATCATTGCTAAATAAGTTATTGGTTGTACTGCTTTTGCGGTATCTTCTGGTTTAGATACTAATGAACCACAAAGGGCGGCTAAAACAGAATAAATCAAGATTCCCAAAATAAAGAATATCAATGTATAAGCAAGGAAGCTTCCTAAAAGATCATTAAGTGAAAAGTTTGTTAGAAAATCCTTGACAAAGTCCATGTCTTTTAGCTGGTTGTATCCTATTGCAAAGCTGACACCGTAAATAAGAATTTGCGTCAACGCTACTAAAACAACTCCTGTTAACTTACCATAAAAATGTGTTTGCGCTTTGGTACTAGACAAGATAACTTCCATAATCCTCGTTCCTTTTTCTGAAGCAATTTCTTGTGCGATGATGGAAGAATAAGAAACGATAATCATAAACAGAACCAGACTTAACGCATAAGCTACACCAAATAAAATCATCGTATTATCTTGACCTGTTGTCATTTTTCCGTCTTCACCAAAGCTAACTTTTGTTTTGGAAAAATTTGCTGGTTGATTTAAACTTGCTACTTGTTCTGGTGTAAGATTTAATTTACTAGCATTAATTGATGATTGAATTGTATTAAGCATTTGATTAATAGTTAGCTCAGTAACTGTCCCTAAAGAGGATTCCGCATACAATTTGCCAGTTATTTCATCATCCTTAACCGTTAAAACAAGAAAAGCATCTAAATCTTTTGCTTTTAATTTCTTTTGGGCCTCTTTTTCAGTAGAAATATATTTAAATTTAAAGTCGTCATTTTTAATACTTTCCATTTGCTGTGCTAATTCTTGATTTTCAGAAATAACACCTACATTATTTATTTCAGAAGAACCACTCGCTAAAGACCCTGCAAGATAGATAACACCTAACAAAATAAACGGAACTAAAATCATGATTAAAAAAGCAACAGATTTTACATTTTTCTTATAAACATCGCTTGCTATAATCCAAAATTTATTCATTTGGCGCACCTGCTTTCATTTTAAATATCTCTTCTAATGTTGGAGGTTGTTGATTAAACATTGGAATATAGCCAAACTGTGTCGCTCTAGCAAATATTTCTTCGCCAGCTTTTGGATCAGTAAGGGTTGCTTCAAGTACGCCATCATCCCGTTTAATCGCGGATTTTACACCTTCAACTGCAAGAACATCTTCAGCTGTTAAAGAGGATTCTAAAAATAACTTGGTACGGCCGAATCTTTCCCGAATTTCATGAACTTTTCCATCCAATACCATTTTCCCATTTTTTAGCATCACTAAATGGTCGCATATTTTTTCTACGTTATCCATGTTATGACTGGAAAAAATAACACACGAACCTTTAGCTTTTAATTCTAAAATCCCATCTTTTAATAATTCAGCATTTACAGGATCTAGTCCGCTAAAAGGTTCATCTAAGATAACCAATTTAGGTTCATGAATCAATGTAGCAATCAATTGCACCTTTTGTTGGTTTCCTTTTGAAAGAGATTTTACTTTATCGGTTTTCTTTCCTTTGACTTTGAATTTTTCCATCCATTCGTCAATTTTCGGTTCAATTTCTTTTTTCGTTTTCCCTCTTAATTCTGCAAAGTAGATCAACTGATCTTGGATAGAGACTTTAGGATATAATCCACGTTCTTCAGGTAAATAACCGATTGTATTGTAATCTTTCCCAGATATTTTATGTCCATTCCATAGTACGGTTCCACTATCTGCTGATAAAAAGTCTAAAATCAACCGAAAAGTAGTGGTTTTCCCAGCACCATTCTGACCGATTAGCCCTAATATTTTTCCATCTGGAATTTCAAAAGACACATTGTCTAGCGCTTTAAAATCACCAAATGTTTTCACCAAATTCTTTACCTCTAACATTTAATTTCCTCCTTCATATAAAATTATTTATGTAGATTAGACGAATAAAATAGTCTAAAGATTTTTATTTTCCTATAAACTAGTAATTTCAGCAAATATTTCTTATCGGAACATTTCGACTTTTCTGTAGAAAAAATATGATGCCATTTCCCTACACATGAAAATCATTTTAATTTGTTATAAAAATATTATTTCATAATGTAAAATAAGTCAAATGCTTTTTTACATTTTTTTATTATAGTACCAGTAGAACAAGCCATATAGTAGAAAAAATGAACTGACAAAATAAGCTATAATCATCGAATATTGCGTATTAAATACACCTAAGATAATTACCATAACGTAAACACTGACTAAAAAACACACTGAAGTCATCTTCCACGCTAAATTCCCAATCGCTACATTTCGTTCATCTGTTTCTTTTAGTCTCTTTCTTTTTAAAGTGCTCTCATTGTTCATAATACTATAACTATTGATTATTAATACAATTGAACTCCCTATAATTCCGATGCCGATGCCTATATAATAACTTTTTGTATGTTCTGGCATTACTACACCTAAAAAAGGTTTAGAAAAAAATGCAAGGAAAACAGTAAATAATCCAATCGAAAATAAAATAAAATATTTTAAACACCTCTTTCTCAATACTTTTCTGTAATCCTCATTATTATTTATTTTATTTCCATTAATAATCGGTTTTAATTTCATTTTTACAACTCCTTATATCAATAATGTTCTATTCCAAATTCATTCACTTCAATAAATTTTCCTCTTCTAAATCAAAAATAAAAATCTCTTCTATCGTTTTATGAAAAAACTGAGCAATTTTATGAGCTAAAATCAAGGAAGCGTTATATCGTCCATTTTCTAATGAAATGATCGTTTGTCTTGTTACCTCCACTGCATCAGCTAATTCATTTTGTGTAATCTTGCTGGCTTTCCTTAATTCTTGAATTCTATTCTGCATATACTTCTCACCTTTCTATTTAAGATAGCTTTAAATAGGGAATTATACACCTAAAAGTATAGCAAGCTTTACAAAAATAGTTTAGTATACTTTACATTTTATGTCAAGGGTACTTTACAAAATTAAAAATAGCAGAATTTAACAAGAACTGCTTTGCTAAAATCTACTATTTCATATTTATTTATCTGTGTCAGCATGCAGCTGTTTATATACATTTTTAGCAACATTTAATGGTAATCCTGATTTATTTAGCTCCTCAATAGAGGCATCAGTAATGTTCTTTAAGGACTTAAATTGTTTTAGCAAGTTCTTCTTACGTTTAGGCCCTAAGCCATCAATATTGTCTAACTTTGAAGCAAAGCTATTCTTACTTCGCAATTGTCTATGGAAGGTAATTGCAAATCGATGAACTTCGTCCTGAATTCTTTGTAGTAAGAAAAACTCTTGTGAATTTCGTTCCAATGCCACTACATTCAGCTCTGATCCAAATAATAGCTCGCTGGTTTTATGCTTGTCATTTTTTGCTAATCCAGCTATTGGAATATCCAAACCTAATTGATTTTCCAACACTTCTTTTGCTGCATCAACTTGCCCTTTTCCGCCATCAATAACGATTAAATCAGGAAATGGTAACCCTTCTTTCACTACGCGAGAATAACGGCGATAGATGACTTCCCGCATAGACGCATAGTCATCGGGACCTGTAACTGTTTTGATTTTATATTTTCGATATTCTTTTTTATCTGGTCGACCGTCTATAAAAACAACCATTGCCGATACCGGGTCTGTTCCCATAATATTTGAATTATCAAATGCTTCAATCCGAATAGGTGTTGGAATATTCATAGCGTTTCCTAATTTTTCTACTGCACCGATGGTTCGTTCTTGTTTTCGTACAATAATATCAAATTTTTCTTGTAAAGCAACTGTTGCGTTTTTTCCAGCTAATTTCACTAGCTTCTTCTTTTCTCCCCGTTGTGGTTGTAAAACTTTTGTAGAAAGCAGCGCTTCAACACTTTCCTTATCAATATTATCAGGAATTAAGACTTCTTTTGGTATAAAATGCTCATTCTCTTGATAGAACTGTCCGATGAAAGTTAAAAAGTCTTCCTCTTCTTCATTATAAAATGGGAAAATGGAAACATCACGTTCAATTAGTTTCCCTTGACGAATGAAAAACACTTGAACACACATCCATCCTTTATCAACAGCATAACCAAAAACATCTCGATCAATTAAATCCGCATTGGTCATTTTTTGACGAGTCATAACTGTCTCGATAGATTTTATCTGATCTCGATATTCAGCAGCTTTTTCAAATTCCATTTTTTCAGCGGCTAGTTCCATTTTTTTCTGTAGTTCTTCTTGGATTTGTGGATGACCACCATTAAGAAAGCGACGAATCTCTTCCACCATGTCTTTATAGGTCTTTTTAGGTATATCAAAAATACAAGGTGCTAAACATTGTCCCAGATGATAATAGAGACATACCTCTTTAGGTAAGACGCGACATTTTCTTAATGGGAAAAGTCGATCTAATAATTTCTTTGTATCATTTGCAGCTCCAACATCTGGATAAGGGCCAAAATAAGAAGCCTTATCTTTTAGTACTTTACGAGTAATTAATAGACGAGGATAATCTTCTTTTGTAATCTTGATAAAAGGATAACTTTTATCATCTTTCAGCATAATATTATACTTTGGGTCATTTTTGTGGATCAAATTTATTTCCAATAGCAAGGCTTCAATGTTTGATTCAGTTACAATATATTCAAAATCTTCAATTTCACTAACAAGCCGCTCAGTTTTTGTATCGTGGCTTCCAGTAAAATAGGAGCGTACACGGTTTTTTAAAACTTTCGCTTTCCCTACATAAATAATCGTCCCATTTTTATCTTTCATTAAATAACAACCAGGTTGATCAGGAAGTAAAGCTAATTTATGTTTAATTCGTTCGTTCATGTTCCTTCCTTTCCGTAACTTTCAATGATTTCATTATACCATTTTTTTTAATTTTTTCAGCTTTTTTACAGACACTTGTTCCCCTATCAATCATAAGTTCTAATTTTTCTTTAAGTAAAAAATCCTCTAACCCATTATATATGGATTAAAGGATTTTTATACTTTGTTGCTTACATGTGGCTCGCAATCATTGCTTTTAACTGATCTTTCGATTGGACACCCACCGCTTTTTCAACGACTTCTCCATCTTTTTTTAAGATTAGAGTAGGAATACTCATGATGCCGAAGCTTGCTGGAGTTTCAGGGTTTTCATCCACATCCATTTTTACAATTTTCACTTCATCTTCATCATATTCTTCAGATAGTTGTTCTAAGATCGGTCCTTGCATTCTACAAGGTCCACACCAAGTTGCCCAAAAATCAATTAATACTAAACCTTTGTCTGTTACTTCTGCAAAATCTTTATCTGTAATAGCTTCTGTCATTGTATATACCTCCTAATATCTTATCCTTAATTCTATTATAGCACTTCACTTGCAATCCAACTAGTTTGACGCTTACCTTTAGTAAGTCAGTTTAACCAAATTTAACAATTGTAGCTCCATTTCCACCTTGATTCGCCGGAGCAAACTCAAAACCTTTAACACTACGATGATTTTTAAGGTATTCAGTAATTCCTGTTCGTAAAGCTCCTGTTCCTTTTCCATGAACAATTGTAACTTGAGGATAGCCAGCTAAAATTGCTGCATCCAAATATTGATCAACCTCCGCCAGTGCCTCTTCGTATCGTTTTCCCCGTAGGTCTAATTGATTTGGCACATGACTACTTTCTGCGGATCTAATTGAAGTCACTCGTTGTGTCGGTTCTTTAAGTGGTGCTACTGGTGTCATATTTTCTTCTGAGACAGCCATTTTTAAAATCCCTAACTGAACTTGCCACTCATGAGTATTGATTTTACGAATAAGTGTCCCTCTTTGTCCGTAAGTGTCTACAATCACTTCATCACCGGCTTTTAATTGTTTTTGCTCTTTTGCTCGTTTCAAGACTTTATTTTTTTCTAAACGTGTTTCTTCTTGATGTAATTGTGTTAATTTACTTTTGGCATCAATCAATTGGTGTTCCTTTATGCCGCCTTGCGTACCACTGGCTAATTGCATTTTTCTTATATCAGAAATAATTCCCTCTGCTTCTTCCTGTGCTTGTGCTACCAGCTCATTTGATTTTTTACGAGCTTTTGCCATTTCCTTTTCACGTTCATCAAAGAAGAAACTATAAGCTTCTTTTAAATCTCTGTAAAGATTTTCTGCTTCATCTACATAGTGACGAACTTCTAAATATTCTGTCTCAGCCATTTTTCGACGGTTTTCAAGATCTGCTATCATTTCATTCAGGTCTTGACTTTCACCATCCATGATTTGTTTTGCTTCAGAAATAATTGTTGTGTCTAAGCCTAAGCGCTTAGATATTTCAAAGGCATTGCTTCGTCCAGGTACACCAATCAACAGTCGATACGTTGGGCTTAGAGTGTCTACATCAAATTCCATACTAGCATTGATTGTCCCTGCACGATTGTAGCCATAAACTTTTAACTCTGGATAATGAGTAGTTGCCATAACATACGCACTTTTACTACCGAGAGCATCCAAAATAGAAATCGCTAGTGCTGCACCTTCTTGCGGATCAGTTCCAGCTCCTAGCTCATCAAATAGAACCAAGCTACGTTCATTTACCTTATCTAAAACACTCACAATATTTGTCATATGAGAAGAAAAAGTACTTAAGCTTTGCTCAATGGATTGCTCATCACCAATATCCGCAAAAACCTCTTCAAAAATTCCCATCTGGCTTTCTTCTCCAACGGGAATTGGCAACCCTGATTGTCCCATTAATTGCAAAAGGCCTAATGTTTTTAAAGTAATAGTTTTTCCACCTGTATTCGGTCCAGTAATCACAATTGCTTGATACTCTTTTCCAATCATAATATCGTTAGCAACGACTTTGTCTTGATCAATTAAAGGATGTCTTGCTTGCTTGAAATAAATATGATTTTCTAGACTTATTTCTGGCACAATTCCTCTCAACTCTTTACCAAGTCTTGCTTTAGAATTAATAAAATCTAATTTTCCAATCACATAGGCATTATGCAAGATCTCATTACGATAAGGAACTAATTCTGCTGACAGCTCAGATAATATCCGCTCAATTTCATTTCTTTCAGCAATTTGATGTTGTCGTAAGCGATTATTGGATTCGACAATTTGTTTTGGTTCAATAAATAGCGTTTGACCTGATGCACTTTGGTCATGTACCACTCCACCAAAAACACCTTTATACTCTTGCTTCACTGGAATTACATAACGTTCATTCCTCATGGTAATGATTGCATCACTTAAATATTTTGCATTTTTTCCCCTAACAATACCATCTAGTTGTTCTCTGATGGTTTGTTCACTACGACGGATATTCTGACGGATTATTTTTAACTCTGGCGAAGCTTCATCTGTTACCCGTCCGTCTTCATCGATAGATTCTTTTAACCGTCGGCTTAATTCTGGTAAATGAACAAGCTGTTCAATCCAATTGTAAAGTCTTGTCAATTCAATTTCGCTATCTTGTAAATCTTCGAAAAAGCGAGTGATTTCTGATGTAGTTGATAATACTCTACCTACTTGTGCAAGTTCAACACCATTCAAATCAGCACCTATTTCGATCCGCTTCATGTGGGGTCTGATATTTTCTAACTTTGGAATCGGAATGCCGCCACGTAGACGTTGTACTTTTAACCCATCCTCTGTTTCTTCTAACCAAGATTGAATGGTAGATGCTTCACTGACTGGAACAAGTTGTTCTACTTCCTCTGCACCTTGAGCTGTTACAATATACGTAATCAACAATTGTTTGACTTTATCAAATCCTAAAGTAGTTAAAATTCTTGTATTCATTTTTTCACCTTCTCTTTTCTCTATAAGAAAAGCTGAACGTTATTTGTCCAGCTTCGTGACTTTATTTAATCATTTGCTCAATCCACATATTTTGCACTTGTTTCGTTAAAATCGGCGTATTTTCAACAATAAATCGAGCGAGTCCACTATTTTTAAATTGATTTTGCACAGCATCAACTGGTAGCATGGCTATTGTGCTCAACACTAAAAAGATCCCGACATATATAACTAAAAAGCTTAGCACCCCGCCAGCTAACCCATTCGCTTGCTTCAAAACAGGAATAAACGTGAGTCCATGGGCAAATACAGCTAAAATTCGAACAACTAACCACCCTGCAAATAGGATTATTAGAAATGCGATAGCACCATAAAAAGCCTGATCCAACTCCAATGTTAACTTTTGATCAAAAAATAACAATTTTGTTTCCGCTGTTGGTGAAGGGTATGGAATATATAATTCAAGATGAGAGGCTAGAGCTTTATAGTTCTGTTTCGCAACAAGATAGGCAATCAAATACCCTACAGTATAAATTATTTGTAAGACTAATCCTCGCTTTGTGCCAGTATAAAACCCCATTGCTAAAATAAGGAAGATTATTAAGGTTAACATCCTATCATCCTCTCAGATTATTGATCTTGTGTACTTTTGTTTTGAATTTTTTTCTTATGGTTTTCGTTTAAAATTTGCTGGGCTTCCATGTGGTTTTGAATTTCAACACCTTCTTGACCATTCTTCTTCAATACATCTCTAGCTTCTTCTTCTATAGCTTCAATTCGTTTAATACGATTTTCAAGTTCAGCAACTTTAATTGTTCGCTGCTTCAATTCAGCTACTTCTTGTTCTAACTTCATTACTTGTTCTTGTTTTTTTAATTGATCTGAAATCGCATTGATTGCTAATAGAACAGAAGCTTGTTCGTTATTCGTTTGTGGTGAAATATGCTTTATTTCAGCTAGTTGTTCATTTACTAGTTTCGTCACTAAATCCATATGTTGTTTATTTTCTTGTCCGATAATTGTATACGTATGTTCAGCAATCACGGCTTTATATCTCGCTTTATCTTTGGCCATGTTGAAGGACCTCCTTATAATATTCCATTTGTCAGGTCTATACTGAAAGATAGATTCCCTATTTTCTCTAACTAATCCCTTACTATTATATGCTAACACAAGAAAAAGTAAAAGCTTTAATCAAAAGAATCAGAGGAATTCTGCCACTCTTAAAAAATCCTTTTGCTTTGGTTGAGTGATTTTTTATATATTTTTATCGCTTTCTATGCTGTCTAGTTTTCAGAACATGGAAAAATCTTCCTACGAGATAATTACCTCATAGGAAGATTTTAGCAAAATGACTATTTCCAATAATATTCAAGTCCCTGAAACCCTTGCTACTTCTTGTTTTCATCCTCATCCATTTTAAGAACTGCCATGAAGGCTTCTTGAGGAACTTCAACTGACCCTACTTGTTTCATTCGTTTTTTACCATCTTTTTGTTTCTCTAATAGCTTACGCTTACGGGAGATATCTCCACCATAACATTTGGCTAAAACGTTTTTGCGTAGGGCTTTAATCGTTGAACGGGCTGTGATTTTTTGGCCAATGGCTGCTTGGATTGGCACTTCAAACTGTTGACGAGGAATTAATTTTTTTAATTTTTCAACAATTACTTTGCCACGTTCAAAAGCAAAATCTTTATGCACAATAAAGCTCAGAGCATCAACTTTTTCCGAGTTCAAAAGAATATCCATCTTAGACAGATTACTTTTACGGTAGCCAATCATTTCATAATCTAATGAAGCGTACCCTTTTGTTCCTGATTTTAAACGGTCAAAGAAGTCATAAACGATTTCTGATAATGGCATATCATAAACGACATTTACTCTATATTCATCCAAATAATCCATCGTTACAAATTCTCCGCGTTTTCGCTGAGAGATTTCCATCACAGCACCAACATATTCATTGGGTACCATGATTGTTGCCTTCACGTAAGGCTCTTCTACAAAATCGACACTACTTTGGTCTGGAAATTCTGCTGGATTATCAACCACAATTTTCGTTCCATCGGTCTTCGTTACGTGGTAAATTACTGATGGCGCTGTTGTAATCAGATCAAGGTTGAATTCACGTTCTAAACGTTCTTGGATAACATCCATATGCAGCAAACCTAAAAAGCCACAACGATAACCAAACCCTAAGGCCTGAGAAGATTCTGCTTCAAACTGTAAAGCTGCATCATTTAGTTGTAATTTTTCCAACGCTTCACGTAATTCAACATATCGTGAGTTATCGATTGGATACAATCCACAATAAACCATTGGATTCATTTTACGATATCCGGCTAAAGCTTCTTTTGCAGGATTGTTTGCTAAAGTTACTGTATCCCCTACTTGGGTATCACGAACTGTTTTGATAGCTGCTGTGATATAACCTACATCACCAACCATTAAAAAGTCACGACTAATTGGCTTAGGTGAGAAAATACCTACATCCGTTACTTCAAAAGTCTTGTTGTTATTCATCATCATGATTTTATCTCCAGGTTTTACAACCCCATCCATGATTCGGACATTCAAAATAACACCACGATAACTATCATAAACTGAATCAAAGATTAACGCCTTTAATGGTGCTTCAAGATCTCCTGTTGGTGCTGGAACTAAGTCAACGATTTGTTCTAAAATCTCTTCGATTCCAATCCCTGCTTTTGCGCTTGCTAAAACAGCATCGCTAGCATCAATTCCAATAACATCTTCTATTTCGGTACGAACACGTTCTGGATCGGCTGCTGGTAAATCAATTTTATTGATTACTGGAAGAATCTCCAAATCATTGTCTAAGGCTAAATAAACATTTGCTAAGGTTTGCGCTTCAATCCCTTGAGCGGCATCAACAACTAATATAGCCCCTTCACAAGCGGCTAAACTTCTTGATACTTCATAAGTAAAGTCCACGTGCCCTGGGGTGTCAATCAAATGGAAAATATAATCTTCCCCATCTTTTGCTGTGTAAGTCAATTCAACAGCGTTCAATTTAATCGTAATACCACGTTCACGCTCTAAATCCATCGCATCAAGTAATTGATCTTGCATTTCACGGTCTGAAACGGTTTCTGTTTTTTGTAAAATCCGATCAGCAAGTGTAGATTTCCCATGATCGATATGGGCTATAATCGAAAAATTACGAATCTTTTCCTGTCTTTGTTTCATTTCATCTATATTCATGATATTCCTCATTTCTTTTCAGTCAGCACTTTTCATTATAGCAAGGTTTTTCAAAGATTTAAAGAACTTTCATAGCTAGATTCAACGATTCTTCTATTTTTGTCCTCTATATGATGAATCTTCAAAACTGTCTATCTTAATTCGTAACACATCTTCCTTAGATTTGGTATACTATAATTATATTTGTTCGACTTAAAAATAATAGATATCAAAATATTATGCGTCGAACGAAAGAAAATTTGCATTCAAGTGCATCGCTTTCTATCGATGGTTGATATAAAACGAAGGGAATTTCTTCTTTCATTTGATTGCAAAGAATAAACAATAGCAAAAAAATTTGGAGATGGAAAAATGGAAGATCATGAGTTTCGAGATAGTTTAGAATTAAAACCTGTAGAAATGGAACATGTGGCTCAATTTAATGAACTACTAAGTTATGTTTTTCAATTTACAGAAGCTGACTTAGAAGAAAGTGGCTATGAAAGTAAAAGAGAGTTAATTAAATCTAAGCAGCCAATTTTAGAGCTCTCAAAAGTGTTCGGTTGGTTTCATGAAGACAAGCTCATTTCTCAAATAGCAATTTACCCTTGTGAAGTGAATATTCATGGAAAATTATTTAAAATGGGTGGTGTAACTGGTGTAGGAACCTATCCAGAATATGCGAATCATGGCTTAATGCAAGATTTGATTCATGTAGCTTTGGAAAATATGCGCCAAGACAAACAATGGATTTCTTATCTCTATCCTTATAGTATTCCTTATTATCGGAGAAAAGGTTGGGAAATACTTTCAGACAAACTTTCTTTTAAAATAAGAGATACACAGCTACCTAAGCAAGTTGAAGTTCCTGGGTTGGTAGAACGTGTTTCGGTAGATCACGAAGATGTTTTCTCCGTCTACGCTCGTTTTGCTCGTCAAAATCATGGGGCTTTAATCCGCAGTGAATTCAATTGGGAAGAATATTGGCGTTTTGAAAATTTAGAAGAACGGACAGCTGCTGTTTATTATGGTGCAAACCAAGAACCTTTAGGCGTTCTATTTTATTGGGTAGCGGAAGAAGTTTTTCATGTCAAAGAAATGTTCTATTTAAATCAAGAAGCACGAGATGGTCTGTGGAATTTTATTTCTGCACATTTTTCAATGATTTATTGGGTTAAGGGGGATATCTATAAAAATGAACCTCTAGCTTTTCTTTTAGATGACAGTCAAATAAAAGAAACAATAGAACCATATTTTATGGCTCGGATTGTTGATGTCAAAGAATTTTTAACCGCCTATCCTTTCGCCAGCACAGCGAAGCCATTTCATTTTATCGTGACTGATCCTGTAGCAGAATGGAACAACGGGATATTTAGTCTACTTTGGGACGAAAATGATCAAGTCACCATAAGCAATGAACCTTTGGGAAATCCTGTCCATATTGATATTCAAACATTAACTTGCTTAATGATGAATTATCGTCGCCCTTCTTATCTTTACAGAATTGAACACATTGAAACAGATAAAGAAACTTTGCACTCTTTGGAACGAATTATTCCAGATCAAGAAGCTTATTTTAGTGATTACTTTTGATACAGAAATGAAATTATTTACGGGACGTGAGGAATCAATCTAGATTTCACCACGCACTAAGTCCACACCCTATTACCTACTATTTTTATAATAAGCGGAGGAAAGATCATGAACATTTATTTTGCAGGCCCTATGTTTGCTAAGGCAGATTTACTTTATAATGAATATTTAGTTGGAAAAATACGTGAGATAGACTCCTCAATTAGTGTCTATTTACCACAAGAAAATGGTGCTATCAACGACAAAACAGCCTATGCTGATAGTCAAATGATTGCTTTAGCAGATACAGAAAGAGTGTTAAACAGTGATTTATTAGTAGCTGTTCTCGATGGTGCTGTAATAGATTCTGGTGTCGCTTCTGAAATCGGGATTGCTTACGCCAAAGGAATTCCAATTATTGGGCTGTATACAGATACTCGACAACAAGGCGCCGACAATCAGAAGAAATTGGATGCGTTGAATGATACAGCAGAAAATCAGTTTCACTATTTAAATCTCTACACGGTTGGGCTAGTAAAACTAAACGGCACAATTGTTAATACGGACGAAGACTTTTTATCTTTGATTAAACAAGCAACGCTAGAAAAAAATTAGGTCTATCTTGCAAAATGAACCATCCTTAAAAAATAATCTGGAGGTAACCCCTTAATGAAAATTGAGTTTGAAGATAAGCAAGAAAAAACGATTTTTTCCCTACTAGTTGGATTTGGTTTGATTACATTAGTAGTTAATATTGTTAAAATTTTTACTGTCCAGCCTGCAAGTCAATATATCTTGTTAACTTTGGAAATGATTCTTGGGATTGGAGTACTTTTTGTCCCTTTCCTTTTCACAAAACTAACTGGATTAGTTTTTCCTAAAATGGTTCGTCTTTACTATTGGTTTTTCCTTTGGATTGCTGTATTTTTAGGAACTGGTTTACGTTTAATTATCGTGATTCCTTTTTGGGATAAAATTTTGCATACAGTTAGTCCGATTCTGTTAGTAGCTGTCGGTTATGCGTTTATTGGGTATTATTTAAGAGACATTGATTATACCAAAATCAGCCCGTGGCTCTTTATTATTATGGGCTTTGCTTTTGCAGGATTATGTGGTGTTTTTTGGGAGTTTTGGGAATTTATTTGCGATTCACTCGGAGATATGAATCTACAACGATACATGAGTGAATCAGGTGTCCCCTACGTTGGTAGAGCAGCTTTAATGGACACTATGGGAGATTTATTTACGAATACACTTGGCGCATTAGTTTTAACTATCTATAGTTTTACACAGCGGCATAAACCAGACTACTTTAAGAATTATGCTTTTAGAAAAGTAAAAAAATAGATTTAAAAAAAGCGGCAGCGTACTGTCGCTTTTTATAATTAAGAAAATAACGATAATTGTTCCATTGTTTTCTTCTTAGGAGTTGCTTTCACAATATCTTCCATTTTATAAAGCAAGCCATATTTTTCGCAATTTTCAACAAAAGCCTTCGCTAGTTCCTTGCTATTTTTTGCCTCGCAACCATAATTATCTCCATAACTTCTTTGATATCGTTCTTTTAGTCCAGGAAAATGGTGATCCAAGGCTTCAAAATAATGTTCTCTTTGTCCCCTTCTCATAGTCATACCAAATTGCGCATAAATAAATGAGGCACCACTTTCAGATGCTTTTTTAACAATTGCTTCGATGTTTTCAACAGTATCCGTTATATAAGGTAAAACTGGTGTCAGCAAAACGCCTGTGTAAATTCCTGCATCACTTAACTTCCGAATTGCTTCAAATCGTTTACTAGAAACACAAACACCAGGTTCAATAATCCGCGATAATTTATCGTCAGCTGTTGTAATGGATAGTTTAATAGAAGCAGAATGATTTTCTTGGATTTTTTGGATTAAGCCGACATCTCTAATGATTTGATTGCTTTTCGTCTCTATTGAAATGCCATAACCAAATTCAGCGATTTTTTTCAATGCATTTCTAGTCAGCCCTTCCCTAAGTTCTTCTGAATTATAGGCATCTGACATCGCCCCAAAATTAATTACACCTGTTTTATGTTTCTTCAATTCAAAATAAAGCAATCCTTCACTATTTTTCTTCCCTCGAACTCGGTCAAAAGATTCAATGAAATACTTGTCACTGCGACTATCACAATAAATACAGCGATGATTACATCCTTTATACAAATTCATTATATAATCGATACCAAACCATAAATCTCCATTAAACGACACCTTACTTAGCAACGATTTTGCTTCTATCCATTCCATCATCTTATGTTCCCTTCTTCAGTTTACTTATTCTAACTATAACGAACGTATGTTCTTTCGTCAATATAGAATTACCAAATTAAATGCAATAGAAATAAAAGTATGGAAACTAAAAAGCATGTCCTCGTTAGAAATTAAGTTTTATGCCTCTTAAGTTTTTTTTTCGATATTTATTCATTTTGTTTCCTTTTTAATTACTTTAGCGAACAGCACAGTTTTTTCATATACTTTCTGCCAAAATAAAGTAAAATGAAGAAACTAAGGTCTAAACATCTCTCCCTTTTCCCATGAAACAATCAGTCGATTAACTCTTCTTAGCTTAGTATCTTCTCTTTTTGCACTCATTATCCACCAAATAGCATCTCTTTTGTAAGAAGCTGGAAGCTGGTTGAAAAATTTCCAAGAATTCGAATTTTTTCTAATTTCATCTTCATATTCTTTCATTAGAATAGCATTTCTATTGACTAAAGAATACCCTGCTCGATCATTTCTTTGGTTAAAAACAGCCAATCCATTTGGTCTCATCTGATTGAGCGCTATCAGCTTCTGTGCCTTTAGCACATTAACTTTGCTCCAGAGACTATCAAGCTTACGTGGAGTAAAGCGAATTTTATAGCTATCTTCATCAACTTTTTTTCGTCTTCCATCAATCCAGCCAAACGACAGTGCACAATCTACTGATTTAGACCAAGTGAGACTTGCTCTATTAGTCTTTTTCTTTAGAAAAACTACCCAAATTTCACTAGCTGTTTGATGATGAATATCCAACCAATCAATAAATTCTGTTTGATTACTAAAAAATAATCCTTCACTCATTTTCCCAACCATTCTAAAATCATTTTATTAAGCTCTTCAGGTCTTTCCTCTTGAATCCAATGACAAGTGTCTAAACTCCTAACATCTATATTGGGTACAAAATCTTTTATGTTTGGAAGCGGTGGAATAACATCTTTCTCACCATAGACCATTAAAGTTGATTGATGAATAATTGGAGATACGTTACCTAATAAATGCCAATTACGATTTAAATTTCTGTACCAATTGATGCTGGGTGTGAAGCCTGTCTTCTTAAAACTTGCGATATAAATAGAAAGATCCTCATCACTCATAACTGGTTCACCTAAGGGCTTGCTTGCTTTAGCAAGATTAATCATCTCCATGCCTTTAACAACTCTTTGTGACGGGAGATTCTTTCGATATAAATTATGAAGAAACTGTGCTACATTTCCGTCTAATATAGTATCTGCAACTCCTGGTTGTTTGTTAAAGTGAACGAAATAGTAATCATTGCCAAAAACTTCTTCCATAAAGTCTATCCAAGGTTTATCTCCTCGAACTTGGTAAGGTAAGCATAAATTAATCATTTTACTAACACGTTCTGGATGCAGTAAAGCCATACTCCAAACAACACTTGCGCCCCAATCGTGGCCCATGAAAATAGCATCTTTGTATTGATAGTAATCCAAAAGAGCAACAAGATCACCTGTTAAATATTCAATATCATATTTTTCGACTTCCTTTGGACAAGAAGACTCTCCATATCCTCGTTGATTAGGTATAATAACGTGGTAACCTGCTTCAACAAGTGAAGGTACTTGATATCTCCAAGAAAAGGCATGTTCTGGCCATCCATGACAGAGAACGATAGGTCGCCCCATATTTTCTTGTCCAGCTTCAAAAACCTCTAGTTTTACACCGTTTACTGAGATAAGTGTTGGTGTTGGAAATTCATAATTTTTTGTCATTTTACATCCTCCTAATTAAAATAGAGTCCTCTAGGAAACTTCACTTCCTTGTCATCGCTACCTTTTAAAGGGGCTTTGGATATATTTTACTCTTCTTTTTAAGTGCTTATTTTTCAATTCATCAACTGGAGCATAACGCAAAGAAAATAACTTATTGTAAATAAAATATCGGAACTACTAGTAGTTGGTGCCAGTAACCGTGTCTGGAAGCCAATGTGAATTACTTGGGCTTGTTATTTATTTAGCCCAAGTTTGAAGCTTGGAAGCTCTGAGACCTGACTTTTGGGCTCAGAGCGATTCCACGGTTTTCACTGGTACAACTGCTAGTAGTGGAGCGGATATAGTTTCCTAGTTCACTCAAATAAAACTGTCTTACACTAATTATATTATCATGGAGGTTTGACAACAGTCTGTCAGGTTTGAGAAGCTCACTTAACTATATTTTTTAGTCATCATACTTAATTTGGAAGCAATTTTTTGACGTAATTCTTTTGGAGCTAAGACCTCTATATGTTCTCCAAAGCTAAATATAAGAGAGTATAACCATTCTTTTTCAGGAAATGTAGCATTAACAAGAAGTTCACCAGTTTCTAAGACCGAAACATCTTCTTTTCTAAAAACATCCTCCACGCGAGACTTCATTACTGGGGAAACTTTCAAGACAATTGTTGTCATTGTTGTTTGTTCATTTAATAATGCCATAATCTCACGATAGGATTTTTTTCGACGTTCAAATAATTTATTTTCGATGTAAAAATCAGTTATACGCGAAATTCTAAATGTTCTAAAGTCCTCTCTTAAACGACAATAAGCAAATAAGTACCAAGTATAATTTTTAAATATTAGTGACATCGGCTCAATTTGTCTTTTGCTGACAATATTATCATAATTTCTATAGTCTATTGTCAACAAACCATTCTGTGTAATAGCTTTTCTAAACGTTCTAACGAGTGATTTTTGATCTGACGTATCTCCAAAAGGATGTAAATCAATGATGATTTGTTCCATATGCTGATTTAGATAATCTAACTTGTTTTTAGGAATTATATTTTGTAGCTTTTCTATGGATGATTCTAAATCAATATCGTCAACCGTAGAATTAATATCCTTGAGAACAGAAAGAAGGGAGGACAGGTTATTAAGAGTCAGTACTTGATGATTTAGCTTATAACTTTCATAAATGCTGAATCCACCATTGTTTCCTGAATGAGAAATAATTGGAATACCAGCCAAATTGATTGTTTCAATATCTCGGTAAATAGTACGAACCGACACTTCAAACTTCTCAGCTAATTCATTTGCTGTTATACGATTTCTATTTAATAGCATCACAATAATGGTTAACAGACGTTCAATTTTCATCGTGTTCTCCTTAAGAATATATTTTTGTTGGAATGCGTCTTTATTGTCTAAAAGATTCTATGAAGCCTTCATACTAAAATAAGCTTAAACAACTGCTTTTTTAGCTTTAAAGTCATTCAAAAAATTCCTTATAGAAGGACGCATCTTCCAAGATTCTTATTCTAACACAGTTCTGGTTGTTTTTATGATACGATTTTTGTGTTAGGGTTTTGACGATCTTATAAAACGCTTTCGACAAGGTTCACACATCACAGATAAACAATGCTTTCGCGCAAAGCTCTTCTCGCAGAAAGACACTGTCGTACTTAAATTGTATATTAGCAAAAAAAGAACCAGATTAAAATCTGATTCTCTGTTCTTCTTATTCTTCTATCGCTTCATTTTCAAAAACTAATTGGTTGTTCAATAAACTGATAGTAACTTTTGTTTTCGGCATAATTCTTCCAGAAACAATTTCTTTTGCTAATGGGGTTTCCACTTCTTTTGTAATAAAACGTTTCAAAGGTCGTGCGCCATAAGCAGGTTCATAAGCACTTTCAGCAATCCATGTTTTCGCTTCATCGGAGATAACCAGTTGAATCTCTTGTTGTTCTAGTCGTTTAGCAAGATAAGCAGTCATTTTCTCAATGATACCTTTCACATTTTCCAAGCTTAATGGTGTAAATAAGATCGTATCATCAATTCTATTCAGAAATTCTGGTTTAAAGTTGCCTTTTAGTATTGTCATCACTTGCTCTTCTATTTCTTCCGGAATCGTTCCTTCAGCAGTGACACCTTCCAATAATAATTGTGAACCAATATTACTGGTCATAATTAAAACTGTGTTTTTAAAATCAACAACTCGACCTTTAGAATCTGTCAAGCGACCGTCATCTAAAACTTGTAATAAAATATTGAAAACATCTGGATGGGCTTTTTCGATTTCATCAAGCAAAACAATTGTATAAGGATTTCTTCGAACGGATTCTGTTAGCTGTCCACCCTCTTCATAACCTACATAGCCTGGAGGTGCACCTACTAAGCGAGAAACACTATGTTTTTCCATATACTCACTCATATCAATCCGAACCATATGATCTTCTGAATCGAATAAATCTTCTGCCAAAGCTTTCGCTAATTCTGTTTTTCCAACACCAGTAGGTCCTAAGAACAAAAATGAACCTAGCGGGCGATCAGGGTCTTGCAAGCCAGCTCTAGAACGAATAACAGCATCACTTACAGCATCCACCGCTTCATCTTGTCCAATTACCCGTTTATGAAGGGTTTCGTTCAATTTCATTAATTTCTCTCGTTCCCCTTCAACAAGTTTTGTCACAGGAATACCCGTTAGACGACCGACCACTACGGCGATTTCGTTTTCAGTAACAGACTCCTGAACCATCTTGCTATTTTCGGAATTGTTTTTTGCTTCTAAAACTTGTAATTCCTTCTCTAATTCAGGAATAGTTCCGTGACGAAGAACAGCAGCTCGCTCTAAGTCATAATTGTTTTCAGCATCTTCCAGTTCGTGTTTCGCTTTGTCTATTTCAGCACGCTTGTTGCTAACGGCATTGACTTCTTCTTTCTCTGTTTCCCATTGCATTTTCATGGCATTGGTTTCTTCACGAAGTTCAGCTAGTTCTTCTTGTAAGATGCCTAACCGTTTTTTACTCGCATCGTCAGATTCCTTTTTCAATGCTGCTTCTTCAATTTCCAATTGCATTAAGCGACGAGTCACTTGATCTAATTCAGTTGGCATAGAATTCATTTCTACTCGAATCGTGGCACTAGCTTCATCCACTAAATCAATTGCTTTATCTGGTAAAAAACGATCTGTAATGTAACGATCAGATAGTGTTGCCGCAGCAACTAGCGCATTATCATGAATATTCACACTATGATGGATTTCAAAGCGCTCTTTTAATCCACGCAAAATACTAATGGTGTCTTCTACTGATGGCTCTTTGACTAAAACTCTTTGAAAACGACGTTCCAAGGCTTTATCTTTTTCCATGTATTGTTGATATTCATCTAGTGTTGTTGCACCAATTAAATGCAATTCACCTCTAGCTAACATTGGTTTAAGTAGGTTGCCCGCATCCATGCTACCTTCTGTTTTTCCAGCACCTACAATGTTATGAATTTCATCAATGAACAAAATAATTCGGCCATCGCTTTTTTTCACTTCTTTTAAAACAGCTTTTAATCGCTCTTCAAACTCTCCTCGGAATTTTGCCCCGGCAATCAGAGCCCCCATATCTAAGGAGAAGATTGTTTTATCTTTTAAGTTTTCTGGTACATCTCTCTTGACGATTCGTTGGGCTAACCCTTCTATGATGGCCGTTTTACCTACACCAGGTTCCCCAATTAATACTGGGTTATTTTTAGTTTTACGAGAAAGAATCCGAATCACATCACGAATTTCTTCATCTCTACCAATAATCGGGTCTTGATTGCCACTTTTTACCTGTTGAACCAAATCCACACCGTATTTTTCTAACGCTTCGTATTGCTCTTCTTGATTTTGAGAAGTCACACGATCCCCTCCTCTCATTGCTTCGATATTCTGTCTTAGTTCCTTTTCATTTATTCCCTGACTAACTAAATATTTTGTCAAACGATAATTTTTTAACTTCATTAGACCTAAAAGAACAATTTCTGTTGATAAGAATTCATCGTGAAAAGATTCTCTTAATTTGTCTGCTTCATTTAGCAAATTAAATAAATTTTGACTCATACTTCTTCCATATTGGATGTTTTCTCCTTGAATGCTTGGGTACTCATCCAACGCTTTATCGATTTCTCTTTCAAAAGCTTCAACATCTACGCCAGCATCTGTATAAAAGTTACGACCAAAATGATTCGGTTGCAAAAATATTTTCCATAAGTGAGCAATATCAATTTCTTGATGGCGACGGGTCACAGCAATTTTTTGTGCCTCAGCAATTGCTTCTTGCAAAGTTGTTGTCATTTTTTCGATATTCATATTCATATCTCCCTTTCTAATCTCTAACGAAAAACCAACCCATAAGTTAGTTTTATTATAATTCTTTGTCTCTCTATTTTAAAGAACTAGCTTTTTTTACGATCTCTTCTATTCTGTAATTATAAGGCGTTTATTCAACCTTATAGTCAAATTATACTCTTTTGGTCAGTAAAGGTCAAACGATAAATCATCACTTTGTAAAAAAAATAAACATAGCTCATCCAACTAGACTAGCTACGTTTATTTTATGAAAATACTCTTATAAAAGATCTCCAAACCGCTTCACATAAATAGTTTTTACAACCATTACTAACAATAAATATGCAATAATTGTTAGTCCTAACCAAGCAAAGTAAACCAATGGTAATGGTGCTAAACCTAAATTTTGACCAAAGGAAGTAAATGGTAAAATAGTTCCCACGCCAATACCTATTGAAGTAATCGTTGTTAGAACAAATGACGCACGACTTTGTAGAAAAGGAATTTTCGGTGTACGTAAGGTATGAATAACTAAAGTTTGAGACCATAGAGATTCGACAAACCAGCCTGCATGGAAAATTGCAATGAACATTGCTTGTTCCGCAGGGCCCAAGTCATGATAGCTTCCCCCCATAATTTGAGGACAAATGATAAAGTACATTAACAAATAGGTCGTAATATCAAATACTGAGCTAGTCGGTCCTAACCAACGCATAAATGAACCAATTCTTGAAGCATCCCATTTTTTGGGTTGTTCTAAATAGTCACTATCCATATTATCCCAAGGAATAGACATACAAGAAATATCGTAAATCAAGTTCAAGAAAAGTAGCTGAATCGGGAACATTGGTAAAAATGGTAAGAAAATGCTCGCAACAACTACAGAAAACATATTTCCAAAGTTTGAACTTGCTGTCATTTTTACATATTTCATAATATTCCCAAATGTAGTTCGACCAGATAATAAGCCTCGCTCTAAAACCATCAAATCTTTTTCTAAAAGAATAACATCCGCTGATTCTTTGGCAATATCAACTGCTGTATCTACTGAAATGCCTACATCCGCTTCTTTCATTGCAGGAGCATCGTTGATCCCATCCCCCATAAAACCAACTGTATGTCCAGCGTTTCTTAAGACTTTGACTAAACGTGTTTTTTGTTGAGGATTTAGTTTGACAAAAATGTTATATCGTTCTGCAACTGTTTTTAATTCTGCATCATTCATTTTAGCCATTTCGCTGCCTGTAACCAATTCTTCATTTTCTAAGCCTACTTGCTTACAAACAGATTTTGTTACTAAAGCGTTGTCTCCAGTCAAAACTTTTACAGCAACACCATGTTTTTTCAACGCTTCAATGGCTGATTGTGTTGTTTCTTTTGGTGGGTCTAAAAATGCTAGGTAGCCAATTAGAACCATTTCACTTTCATCTGATACTGAAAATTCTCCCACAACACTAGGATTTGTTTTTTGAGACACTGCTAACACACGCAATCCATCTTCGTTCAAGTCTTCTACTGTTTTCAAGATTGTTTTTCTTAGTTCGTCGGTTAATGGAATAACCGCCCCTTGATAATCAACAAAACTAGATATTTCAAGCATTTCTTCTACTGCGCCTTTAGTAATCAATTGCGTTTTTCCAGTAGTATCTTCGATTACTACACTCATACGGCGACGTTGGAAGTCAAAAGGAATTTCATCTACTTTTGTGTAGGCAGAGGAATCGATGTTTAATTCTTCTTTTGCAGCATCAATAATAGCAACATCCATTAAATTTTTCAGTCCTGTTTGATAATAGCTATTGAAAAAAGCGTGTCTAAGCACTCGCTTGTCTTCGTTTCCATCACAATCTAAATGATACTCCAAAATTATTTTATCTTGCGTTAAAGTTCCTGTTTTATCTGTACATAAAATATCAATCGCGCCAAAATTTTGAATAGAATTCAAGTTTTTAATGATTGTACCTTTTTTTGCCATTGCGGAAGCCCCTTTTACAAGGTTCGTTGTTACAATCATAGGTAACATTTCTGGCGTTAACCCCACCGCAACAGACAATCCAAATAAGAATGCTTCAAACCAATCTCCTTTCGTTAATCCATTAATTAGGAAAACGGCAGGTGCCATCACCATCATAAAACGAATCAACAACCAAGAAGTTTTACTAATTCCTACTTCAAAGCTTGTTTGAGGGCTAATCGCAACGACATCTTTTGCTACTTTCCCAAAAAGAGTGCCATCACCAACTGAAATGACAACTCCTAAAGCACTTCCACTAATGACATTACTTCCCATAAAGACAATATTTTCATATTCTGTTTCACTACTAGTAGGATTCACATCATAATCAGCTTTCTTTTCAACTGGATAGCTTTCCCCAGTCATTGCCGCTTGCGAGACAAATAAATCTTTTGTTTGGGTTAAGCGAATATCAGCTGGAATCATGTCGCCTGCTGACAATTTCACAATATCGCCACAAACAACTTCTTCCATCGGGAGTTCCATTTCTTTTTTTCTACGAATGACAGTTGCTGTAACTTTTACCATGTTATTTAATTTTTCTGCCGCTTGACTAGAGCGCACGGATTGCACTAAGGTCATGGTACCGCTAATTAGAACCATTGAAAGAATAATAATAACTCCGATTAAATCACGTTCTTCGGGTGCTGCAATCATATAATCTGTAATAAATGAAATCACTGCTAAAGCAATCAAAACAATTGTAAACGGTGTGATATAGGCTTTCAATACTTCGATAATAAAAGGTGTTTTTTCACCTTTAGAAATAATATTTTCTCCATATTCTTCTCTTGAAAGAACTGCCTGTTGATTCGTCAATCCTTTTTGCGACGTTTTAAATGTGGTAAAAATATCTTCCACTGAATTTCTTGCGAAGAATTCATAATTTTTGTTGTTCGTTTGTTTCAATACTGATTTTTTTTCCATTTTTTTCGCCTTCTTTCCAAAAAAACTTTGTCCATAAAATAAGGAATAAAGTGAAGAAGCAACCATTGTCTATTGATAGTCTTCTCCCTTTATTGATATTTGGTGGGCCTATGAAAAGAAGGGGTAATCGTTAAACGAGCGCTATTTATCGTTAATTAGAAACAAATAAACAATAATAATAGATTCATTTTCTTGGATTGCATCTTCTACTGGGCATAGGCCCTTAATCTTCAGACTACTGTCGTCCATTTGTTTCCATCTCCTTTAACATTTATGCAGGTAGCAATTCTTTTAACGATTCAATGACTACTGCTTTTTCATATTTTTTTAACAATACTTTCCCATCGTAATAGGATTGGCCTACACTATCATAGCCAAATTTTTCATAAAATCCCCAAGCTTGACTTCTTCCAGTTAAATAGATGGTGCTAAATCCTAATTTTCTGGCAAGTTCTTCAGCAAAAAATAATAGTTCTTTCCCTAATCCATTACCTTGATAACTTTCATCAATCGCCACTTGCTTCACTTGAACGGTACTGGAATTTTTTTTAGATAGCATCAACGTACCAATAACAACTGAATCAATCTCTGCTACAATGTGTAAATCATTTTTTTCATCCTTTGGAAGTCTTCGAATACATGGTTTCTCTGCACTAAGTTTAAGATATTTGTTTCTCAAATTAATTCCTTGCCAGTACTGTTTACTATTCCAAGTAGTCGTTTTAATTGTCACTGTTTTACCATATTGATTCCCCCATTCTTTAAATAAGTTACTGACTTTTTGCATCCTCAAAAAATTTTTCAAGAAAACCAGTAAATAAATTCTTGTTTTTGGCTAAACACAATAAAAAACCTTCCGCCGAAAACTCAGCGAAAGGTCAAATAAGCACATTAAAAAAAACTCTTATGATCTAATCGTTGAGTTTTGGCACTATACAACGTAAAAAGCATAAAAGCTTTTAGCTACCTTATGAAAAGCCTTGTAATCGACAATCCCTGTTCTACCCATTGGCGTCTCTCGACATTTTTGGGCAGTAGCCTGTGTTTGTATAGGAGCCTCACCTAACAAATCTTTATTCAATTTTCTTACATGTGAACTATACCATCATCTGAAAGGACTTGTCAACCCCTCCATTATTTTTTATGAAAATCAGATAAAATAACAAAAAATGGCAACCCGTATATGGGATAACCATTTTCAAGTTATTTATCTTTAGATTATTTTTTCAATAGATGTAATACTATTACCTGGTATTTGTGGCGGAATAGACATTGTCATGATTGATAATCCTTGTAAGGAAAATTGAATTGTATCCCCTTTTAGTAATTGATTTTCATCCAGACCTTTAGGGAACACTTCTTTTGGCGCGTTTAAAATAACACCATCTGTCTCCATCATGCCAATAATTTTTTCAGGATCGTCAACAGCTTCAACTTTTTCTAAAACTAAACGAACCGTTTTACTATCATCGTCATTCATTTTGGCATCTTCGGCTAATGTGCCTGAAAAAATCGATGTCTTCATTTCCTTCTCCTTAATTTTTCCTTCACTTGAATTAGTAGAAGAGTTTGTTACCTTAGATACTTCAGCTTTTTCTGTGGTTTTAGAATTTGAACCACAGGCCCCTAGAATAAATAAGCTTGTAGTTAATAGTAAAATCATTTTTGTTTTTTTCATCTTTTTCCTCCTAAATAACCTAAAATATATTACTTATTCATAGTCTTCCATATTACGAAATGCCTGCACTAGAAAATCTATTGATTTTTGACTCTCATTATCCTTTTGTTTTCCTTGACCAAAAATCAAACGAACATTCAAATGATCTATATTGGGCGTAGAAAGTAACTTTTGAGAAAGACTCTCACTTATTTGTCCTTTGGAAGTGATTTGCGATAATTCCTCAGAAAAAGATAAGATTCCCCATGTAGGAAAAACAGAATCTAGCAAATAGGTTAGTTCCCCTTGTTTGGTTCTTTCTGCAATGGTTTCATTTACTAGTCTGAAAAGTATTTCAAGCTCTTCTTCACTGGCTGTATTTTTCAAATGATTCCAATCATGAAACCTAATAACCATCGTATAAAGTGGTACTTTTAACCGCGCAGAAGTTTCAGAGCAAAATTTAAAGTCTTGATCATACATTTGGATTGTTCTAAGAAACATCTCAGATTCTTTTGCATTTAAACGTTCAATTCCATTTTTAAGTAACGTATTCTCCTTTTTAACCGACCGAACTGGATAAATAATAAAACAAGTGCTGACGAAGAATAATAGGGAGATCACTAATAAAAAAAGAGAGCTAAGTGAAAATTGTCTATAAAACACATACTCATAAGAAATATAACAAAGCTGTATGAAACTTAAAAGTAACATACCAACTAAACCGTAAGCTATTTTAGTAAAATACGTAATCAGGATTACAATGAAAACAGCAAACAAAAAGAAGAAATGTATCAACAGAAAAGATGAATTTAGGCTTAAGAAAATAGCCGTACATGCAATAAATGAAATAATCAATATCAAGAAAGAATTAAACAAGCTCATCGCATATCTATCATTCATAAATTATCTTCCTCCTTGTTTATTTATTTTCAAAAAAACGTTATTTAATCTAAAACAATTCCTTATGAATTTTTCTCACAAAAATATTTTTTCTATAATTGTTAGTTTACATTCATTTATCTATTTTCGCAAATTTTTGCCTGTAAAAAAAGTAAAAATATATAGAATTAAATGAATATATTTCAGCAATACTATTAAAAAGTATTTTTATAAATAAAACTTAATTAATAAATGCAACAGAAAATAAACTGAGAAGGATACTAAAAAAGTAACCTTCTCTGTTTATTTATTTACCCATTACGTCTGTCATTTCCACTCATTGTTATTTCTTTAGAAAGGTAACGAACCCGTTCCATAATTCTTTTAGCTTTTAATGGCTCTTGTTCTCCTCTTTGGGTAACCGTTAAATGTGATTCTAAAGCCTTCATATCAAGATTGGATGAGAAGAATGTTACTAACTGTTCTTGCATTCTGTATTGCAAAATGACACTAAGTACATCATCCCGAATCCAGCTAGTCATTGATTCAGCGCCTAAATCATCAATCATTAAAACGGGGGACTTTTTGACAGCATCTAGTTTTTCTCCTACTAGATCTTTGGCTATTGCTTGTTTCATTTCTACAGTAAAAGTAGGAAAATGAACGATTGTTGTGATAAAACCATCTTTAGCTAATTCATTAGCAATGGCTCCTAATAGAAAAGATTTCCCAACACCAAAGGTCCCTTGTAAATAAAGTCCTTTATGAAAGTTCTTTGGATTACTTACGTATGAATCAACTAAACTTGTCGCCTCAGTCAAAGCTTCCAATCTGCCTCTTGAAGATAAATCAAATTTATCGAAGCTTGCTTCTCTAATATCTTTAGGCATAGTCATAGCCTTAACTCGTTTGCGTATTTCATCTTCTTTTTGTTTTGCAACTAAGGCTTCTGTCGGAATATAGGTGACATCAATATAATGGAAATTCAAGGCTAATTTAGGTTCATATCCAGGGGCTATCATTGTTGGGTCTTTCAACTGAAATTTTCTTTTTTCTTGGACAAACTCATACAATTTTGCATAACTTTTCCTGATGTCTTCTTCTGTTAAACGTTCTCGGTGTTCCTCAATAAACTGTTGAACATCTTCATCTTGCATCACAGCTTCTACTAACTGATTAAAACGCTCATTCAGCTGTTTTTTCTGGATTATTTTTGACATCTCTTTTCCCACATCTTCCATTAATTGTCACCTCGTCTCTTTAAAAATTTTTCCATTTCTTTATCTAGTTTTTCTTGTTCTTCAATTGAGAGCTTTTCTTCGGCCACAGGATTATTCACCCAATCCGGTAAAACTTCTTGGCGAATCGGTTTTCCATTATTATATTTAGAGCGATTTTGTTTCTTTTCTTTTCCTTGTTTTGCTAAATCTCTTACGTGAGAGATGGCTTTTTCAGGAGAAAAAATTTTACTTTGCGCCCATTCATTGGCTATTCTGTTAACATAATCGGCTTTTAAAGTCGGTTGTTTTTGAATATTATAAACATAATTAATTAATATATTTATAACACTATTTGGCAATCCTGACTTACTTACTAAATATTTCACTAGTGATCTTTCTTGCGGGGTGATATAGCCTCCACGACCTGCTTTTAATGCTTCTAAATAATTCAGAGGGAAATTATTCTCACTATCCATAATCATTTGAATATCTTGTTCAGAAAAACCTTCCAATTTTAACGAGTTGTGACGATAGGTCTGTTGGTCTTGCTCACTTAAATTTACTTTTTCATTTCTAATTGGTGTTGCATTTGTCTGTTTCTTATCAGGGTCTTTTGCTAAATAGATGCTCCGTTCAAAATCCTTGACAACAATTTGATTCGTATAGTAATCAAACGATTTAGAAGCAAAATCAATCATGTCTAATTCATTAATGCCAAATAAGTTATGAAAAATGTAAATTTCTTCTTTAAATCCTTCTTCATTTGCCGGTAATTTTATTCCTAGACGTTCAATTCCTGAAATAAAATAATCCCAGTCAAAAGTTTCACTGACTGCTGTAATCTTCGTTGCTGGTCTTGAATCATGAAAAGAATTTTCGATGTTATTTAACATTTCACTGTGAGAAATGATTTGCTCTTCTTTAAACAGATAGACATCTTTAAAGCCAACTGAAATATTTTCATATCCAGATAAATTAACAAATTTAGGCTTAAACCGATTAAACAGTTTGTCTAGTTTTCTCTGCCCAATGATATTTAATAAAGTTAAAGTTAAGACTTCATCTTTAAAAAAATGTTCCGCTGATTCTGGATGATTTAATCGATAAATGTAGACATTTCCAAGTTCACTGTCTGTTTTTACAAAAGTTTCCAGTAGCCCGATCCCTTCAAGTTTTAATCGAGCTTTTTCTAATTGTTGGATGCTTAAATCTAGCATTGTAATTAAATCAGCATGAAATAAAGAATCGCTCATCCCGGAAGCATCTATTTCAGACAAGAGCGTTAAATAAAGACTAAAGGCATTTGCCCCTACAATTGGCTGGTAAAGAAAGGTCAGCACTTCTTGCTCTTGGTTTGATAAAGGATTATTAATCACTGCTTTGAATATATTTTTAGGTTGGATTTCTTTCCGTATGTCTTTCAAGGAAAGACCTCCTTATTGATTTGTTGCATCATTCTTAGCTTTTTCAACAATATCTTGTAATTCTTTCAAAAATACACTCATATCTTTGAACTGGCGATAGACACTTGCAAAACGAATATAAGCAATTTCATCTAAATTTACTAAATCTTCCATAACGTACTCGCCAATTAAATTGGTGGATATTTCATTTTCTCCCAAGCTACGAACACGGTTTTCCACATTATCAACGATTTGAACCATCTGTTCCATCGTAACGGGTCTTTTTTCCGCTGATCGGATCAATCCACGAAGAATTTTTTCGCGATTAAATTCTTCACGCTCACCTGTTTTCTTGATAACAAGTAATGGAGCGGCTTCGATTCTTTCAAATGTTGTAAAGCGATAATTGCAACTTTCGCATTCTCTACGACGACGAATCGCACGGCCATCATCGGCTTGGCGACTATCAATGACTCTTGAATTGTTATGATGACATCTTGGACAACGCATGGTGTTCACCTCATCTATCTTAATATGATTTTTACTATGTTAATATATGGTACAATTATAACATGAATTTGTTGAGATACCATCTATCTGCTGGTAACTTATTCGGTATTTTTCAAAAAAGAATCTATCCAGCTCAAGACTTGGGTTCTGGTTTCGGCCAGTGTTCCCTGGTTATCAAAAACAATATCTGCTTTCTTTTTCTTCTCCTCAATGGACCACTGGCTTTTAATTCTGCTGAAAGCCTCTTCCTTGGTTAACTGATTCCTTGCCATCAAACGTTTTAATTGAAGCGTTTCTGGAATGTAGACCACAGCGACTTTATCCACTAAAGACTCATAATGATATTCATAAAGCAATGGAATATCAGCAATCACTAATTGATTGCGCTTTTTCTCTTGTTCTATTTTCTTGATTATTTCGGTTCGAATGAAGGGGCCTAAGGTACTATCCAATTGTTTACGTTTATTGTCATCTGAGAAAATAATGGCTCCTAATTTCTTCCGATTCAACTGTCCGTTTTCCAAAAGAATTTCTGTACCAAACTTCTCAACAATAGCTACTAAACCTTCTTTCCCCGGTTCAACTACTTCTCTAGCAATAACATCTCCATCAACAATAGGGTAGCCTCGTTCTTTAAAAATATTTACTACGGTTGTTTTTCCTGTCGCAATGCCTCCAGTAAGGCCTAACACTTTTCCCATTAGCCTTTCCTCACTTTTACTTTTTGACACTTCGGACAAAAATGAGTCCCTCTCTGAGCAACTTTTATCTTTTTAATAGGTGTACCGCAGCGCTCGCAAGGTTTATCTGTTTGTCCATAAGCATGTAAAGAAATTTGAAACTTGCCTGCTTCTCCAAGTGCATTTAAGTAAGTCCGAATCGTCGTTCCGCCAGCTTCAACTGCTCTAGCTAGAACATCAATAATTGCATAATACAACTCTTCAACTTCTTTTGGTTTAAGTGTATTGGCTGGTTGTTCAGGATGGATCTTCGCTTCCCACAATGCTTCATCTACATAAATATTCCCTAACCCAGTAACTAGTTTTTGATCTAACAATAGCGGTTTAATAGCTTTATGGTGTTTTTTTAAGCCTTTTTGAAAAGCAGCGAGTTTGAACTGTGAAGGGATTGGTTCTGGCCCTAAAGCTAAGATTCCTTTATAGTTCGCCCCTTGGTCTTTCTCTACTAATACCATTCGACCAAATTTTCGTACATCTAAATAACGTAAGTCACTACCATCTGTAAATGAAAAAATAACATGTGTATGCTTCGCTATCGGCTCATCACTTTGGTTTATCTCGTATTTCCCTTCCATTCTAAGATGGGAAATCAAATCATAATTTGTTAATTTAAAAATCAAAAATTTACCCCTTCGTTCCATCTTTTCAATGGTTTGTCCAAGTAATTTTTCTGCAAATAGTTCTGCTTCTGGTCGTTCGATAATTCTAGGCCATAAGATAGTAACTTTTTCTATTTTTTTCCCAACAACTAATTTTTCTAAACCCTTGCGAACCGTCTCAACTTCTGGTAATTCAGGCATGATAGTTCCCTCCTTTTTTATCGATTAGCTGTGCCTATTTCTTTAAGAGTCAATAAAGCTAGAGAAAAGCGATAAGCACTTTCCTCCAGCCTGATTCCACTATTTTGCTTCGTACCAAGTTTTCCCCCAACTACTATCTGTAATTAAAGGCACATGTAAGGACACAGCATGTTCCATTACATCTTTAACTAGCTCATTTAATTTTTCTAATTCAGATTCTGGTACTTCAAAAACCAATTCATCATGTACTTGTAATAACATTGTTGCTTGCATCTTTTCTTCTTTCAATCTTTGGTCCATATGAATCATAGCAATTTTTAGAATATCTGCCGCACTTCCTTGGATTGGTGTGTTAATCGCAGTTCTCTCTGCAAATGAGCGTAAGTTAAAGTTCCGAGCATTGATATCAGCTAAATAACGACGACGATTGTATAAAGTCTCAACGTAGCCTTTATCTTTCGCTTCACGAACAATATCTTCCATGTATTTTTTAACACCAGGATATTTTTCAAAATAGGTGTCGATATATTGTTGTGCTTGCTTTCTTGTAATGCCAAGATTCTGAGATAACCCGTAGTCACTAATACCATACACGATCCCAAAATTTACGGCTTTCGCTTGACGTCTCATATTAGGCGTAACATCTTCAGCTTTTTCAACACCAAATACTCGCATAGCAGTACTTGCATGAATATCCTGCCCTTCAATAAAGGCTTCTTTCAAATGTTGGTCATCAGAGATATGGGCCAGTACACGTAGTTCAATTTGAGAATAATCTGAAGAAAAAATCAACCAATCCTCTTTTCTTGGAACAAACGCTTGGCGTATTTTCCGGCCTTCATCTAAACGAATCGGAATATTTTGCAAGTTAGGATCTACCGAACTTAAACGACCTGTTTGTGTCAAGGTTTGAACATAACGCGTATGAATCTTATCGTCTGGTTGAATAACCTTCAGCAACCCTTCAACATAAGTCGATTGGATTTTAGCAATTTGACGATAGATTAAAATATCTTCAACAATTGGAGCCTGCTCCTTTAATTGTTCTAGAACATCTACCGCTGTTGAGTAGCCTGTTTTTGTTTTCTTGATAACAGGTAAACCCATTTTTTCAAATAAAATAACACCTAATTGTTTTGGAGAGTTCAAATTAAATTCAGTTCCTGCTTCAGCATAGATTTTTTGTTCGATTTCCCGAAGGCGATTAGAAAATTCTACGCCCATTTCTTTTAATGTATGAGCATTTACACGAATTCCCGTGATTTCCATATCTCCTAAAATTTTAGATAAAGGTAACTCCATTTTATAGAATAGATCGGCTTGATTTTTTTCTGTCAATTCACTGTCTAACTTTTCTGATAGGAAATGAATAGCTTGGATTTTACGGGCAAGATGACTGAAAAATACCTCTTCGTCTTCTGGCAATCCTTTCTTAGCTCCTTTTCCATAAACAGATTCATCGGAATGGATGTCACTATAGCCATAATAGTGTGCTACACCTTCAATATCTGCACTATTATCATTTGTATCTAAAAGGTATGCTGCTAATAAAACATCGAATGCAATGCCTTCTGTTTTCCCAACATAGCGATTTAATGAAACATAGGTACGTTTCGCATCATAGACTTTTTTCTTAAAGCTATCAGATTGAAGCCATTCGATAAAAAATTGATTTTCAAAAAGTTCTAAACTATTAGTTGTATAGATTTTTTCTCTTGTTCCCCAAGCAACGCCAACAATCGGCGAAGTATGATAGTTATCTTCTAGCATTTCTACATACAAAGCCATGTCGCCTGTAAACATCTCTTTTGTAAAGTTGTCAACAACATCAAAATGAACATCTTCTAATTGAACAACTTCTTCTTCGATATTTAGCTTACTTAAAAACTGTTTAAAATCCATTTCTTTATAAAAAGGAACCAACTTGTCTAAATCTTTTCCATGGTATTCTAAATCATCAATATTTACATCTACAGGAGAGTCTACATTAATGGTTGCCAATCGCTTCGACATGAAAGCTTGTTCTTTATCATTTATCAAATTTTCTTTCATTTTACTTTGTTTCATTTCATCAATATGCTCATAGACTCCTTCTACAGAGCCATATTCTTTAAGCAGCTTAATTGCTGTTTTTTCACCTATTTTTGTTACACCCGGAATATTATCAGAGGTGTCTCCAGCTAATCCTTTCATATCAATGATTTGATTAGGTGTTAAGCCATCATATTTTTCAGCCACATGCTCTGGCGTGTAGGATTCAATATCACTAACCCCTTTAATGGTAATTTCAACCTTCACTGAATCAGTTGCTAATTGTGTTAAATCTCGATCTCCTGACAACACAACAACATCAAACTCTTCCTTAGGCACTTTGTGGGCTAGGGTTCCGATGATATCATCCGCTTCATAGTTGTCTAGTTCATAATATTGAACACCTAATCCAGTTAAAAGTTCACGAATATAAGGCATTTGTTCTTTAAATTCTCCTGGCGTTTTTGAACGTCCTGCTTTGTATTCAGGATAAAATTCGGTTCTAAAGGTTGTTTTGCCAGCATCAAAAGCAACAAGCACATGTGTTGGCTGTTCTTTTGCCATGACATTTTCAAACATATTATTAAAAGCATAAATCGCATTTGTATGCAGTCCATTTTTATTCTTGAATCGTTCTAATGAATTGTGCAAAGCAAAGAAGGCTCTGAATGCTACACTGTTTCCATCAACTAATAATAATTTTTTCTTCGTCATTCTTTTTCCCCTTTTTCTTTGTAGTCCGATTGCTACTATTATTATACGCTAGGAAGAGCAAAAACAGCTTTTTCCTTAGCTCTCGCAAAATGCGTTCTCTCTATTTTAACAAACATTACGAAACTTTGCAGTAAGAAGGGATTTCTCTTCTACTCATTCAATAGATACTACTATTTTCAGCAAAAATCTCAATAAGTATTTCTCTCTATCCAATCCAAATTTTTGCTTAAAAAGGTTAGTGTCTTGGCAAAGTCAAAACAACGAGATAGTTCAAATGTATCGCATTGTCAAAATACTAAACCACACTCATTGATATACAAATAAGCCATTTCAACTCAAAAATGGCTTATCAATAAATTACGTATCTGTTGTAACCAATTTGTTCACTAGTGTTGCATAAAGACAGGGTCTTCCTCTAGTTTAATCAATTTTCAAAGAAGGTTGCTTCAAAAAAACAGCGGAACTACTAGCAGTCAGTGTCAGAAACCTTGACCAGAATCCAAGCTTCAAACTTGGGCTTAAATTATTTAGCCCAAATTTGAAGCTTGGAAGCTCTGAGACCTGACCTTGGGGCTCAAGAGCGGTTCCTCGGTTTTTCATTGGCACTAACTTGTTGCTAGCTAATGCTAGTTGTTTTTTTATTAATAAAGCAGAATAGGCTAATCTAGTTTCCACAAAACTAATGGTAGTTTCTTTGTATGTGTCCTAGTAGAGTATTTAATCATTTAGATTTCTTTTCCAAGCGCTGCCTTTCTATCATTTCTTTATATAGTTTTTTATGAGCCTTTTTTGATCCTCGGTCAATATCTCTACGTTCTTTTCTTACTTTGTGGCTTTCAAATAGCGAACCCAAATCGTAGTTAGCTGGATAAAGTTCAGTCGCTTTCATTTTCATTTGAAGCCTTTTTCGACTGACTTCAACGAATTCTTTCTCCACATAAATAATCACTTGATCTGAACCTAGAATTGTTTCATAAACTAAAGCAATTTTTTGTTTTTCAGTCCAAAGCACTTGGTCACCTTTTTCAAAATCCACCCATTTCAACACGGTTTCTTCTTGCTTCTTAGGTTGACTAAAAACCACTTTTTCAGTTGAATATTCTTTGGTTGCTAAATAGTCTCGTGCCTTTTCTAATACGTTTTGGTTCAACTTCATTTTATCTGCAATCCAAAAAGCATTACTTTCTCCGGTTTGTCCTAAAATCAGTTGATATTTTGGCGTTAAAGTGGCAGAATCAAAAGCCATCGCTGCCGTCGTAAAATCTTCATGTTCTTGTGAAAACTTTTTGATTTCTCCATAATGTGTAGTTGTGATTAATATACTTCCTTTTTGATAAAAAGCCTCCATGATAGCAATCGCCAAAGCTGCTCCTTCATTTGGTTCCGTTCCACTACCAATTTCATCAAGTAAAATAAGACTATTTTTTTTAGTTTCTGCAAGAATTTGAGCGATATTTTGCATATGTCCTGAGAAAGTACTTAGCGCATTTTCAATACTTTGTTGATCTCCAATATCTACAAAAATTTGATCGAAAATAGCAATATTCGTCCCCTTTTCTGCGATAATTTGAAGCCCTAGCATAGTTTGTAATGTTACTAAAGCGACTGTTTTTAGTACTACAGTTTTACCACCAGCATTAGGACCAGTAATTGTTAAGCCCCGATAGTCTTTCCCTAAAGAGAGTGTCAATGGTACTGCTTGTTCTCCCAGTAAAGGATGTTTAACACCTTTCAGATCAATAATCCCTTGTTTATTTATTAACGGTTCCATCCCATTAATCTCTCTACTATATTTTCCCTTAGCAAAAATAACATCGAATTGGCTAATAACTTCCATATTTGACTGAATAGCAACCATTTTTTCTGCGATTAAGCCATTTAGCATTGCCAAAATTTGATAGACTTCTGTCATTTCTTCCATTTTTAACTGATACAATTTATCATTTATCTTTGTTAACGCTGCTGGTTCAATATAGGCCGTTGCTCCTGTCGCCGAAATCTCTACGATTGTTCCTGAAATTTGGTTTTTATAGCTAGCTTTGATTGGAACTGTATATCGTTCTTTTTTCTTAACAATGAAGCTTTCCTGTATTTTCTCTTTGTTTTGTGAACTTCTCAAAAATTTATTTAGCTTGTCTTCGATTTCTTTTTCACAGTCATTAATACTATTTCGAATTTTTTTCAACGATTTACTGGCTTCTGTTTTAACTTGTCCATTGCCAATCACACGATAAATTTCGTCTTCAATCTCTGGAAAAATTTGTAAAGACTCGCCGTACTTCGACAATAACGGAACCAAAAATTCATTTTTTTTCATAAATTGTTGGATCAAGCGATTGCTTCTTAAAAAATCAGCATAGTCAATTAGTTCTTTGGGTTCCATTAGAATCCCTTTTTCAACTTGTTTTGTTAAATAGTCAATCGTTACCAATCCCATAAAAGGAACATGCTGATTCGAATTTAAAAGATTTTTGGCTTCTGCCGTCTCTTTCAGTCTTTTTCTAACAACTTCAAGGTGAATACTCGGCTGCATCTTCCGAATAGATTCTTTTGCAGAAGAACTAATAGCATATTGAATCAATTTTTCTTTTATTAAATGAAACTGTGTTTTTTCAATTGTATCTGTATTCATGAGTATCTCTCCTCTTTTTTGAGACACCTATCTGTTGAGAATAACAATAAAAAGAGCGACGAAGGATTCCTTCATCACTCAATAATCTACAAATATAGATAGCATCCAACTATCAAATAGGTATTATGAGTTTTAGATAGGTATCAAACATAAGTTCACCAAATAAGCACCAACCTTTATAGGCTATTGTTTATTTGCTATTCACTTTAAGTTAGATACTTACACTCATCAAAATACCTCGTTTATTTTCTTTTACTGTTATTCTTGAACTCACTTAAATTATAGTATGTTACCTTTAACTCGTCAATGATTTTATTCATTGAAGGAAAAATACTCCCCCACTACCCGCGGAAATTTCCCCATAATCAAGAGATAAAAATTGTTTTTTTCTCTCTTCTGAGATATCACATGTAAAACAAAAATCAGCTTTTTGCACTATTTTCGTTTCTAAAGTTGGGTTCACAATATAAACAGCTATTTCCTTCTCAAAGAAACGAAGTACACCAAAAAGGTCTTTTGTATAAAAAGGAACAAACTCACCTTTTTGCAAAACTTCACTTGTTCGACGAATCTGAATCCACTCTTTAAAACCTTTCAACAATAATAAATCTTCTTTTCCCCAAGGATAATATTTTCGATTTTCAGGATCTTTCTCACCAGTCAATCCTGCTTCATCTCCATAATAAAGACACGGAACCCCAGGTAACATGGTCATTAAGGCAAAAGCCGTGATTGTCTTCCCTTTATCTTCATTAAAAATGGTCAAAATTCTTTCAGTATCATGGGTACCTAGGTTATTTAAATTGTTGAATAAAATATCTTTAGGATAATTTTCTTTTAAAACAGTCATATTTTCCGCAACTTCTTCAGGTGATTTTCCCCTCTGCAACAAAGCGATAATGTCTTCTTTAAACGGATAATTCATGACACCATGTAACCCATTTCCTAAAATATATTCACGACGATGATTATAAGCTATTTTATTGGATGCATCTTCCCAAACTTCTCCAATTAGTACTTTTTCACTATATTGATTCAGATTGTGCCTAATTCCTTGAATAAAAAAGTCTGGTAATTCATCCGCAACATCCAGGCGCCAGCCATCGACACCAAGCTCATTCCATTTCGTTAAAACACTATTTTTTTCACCATAGATAAAGGTTTGGAACGTTTGATTCTCTTTATTTACTTCTGGTAAATCTTTTACTCCCCACCAAGCTTTATATTCTTTTGGGTATTCCGTAAATGTAAACCAGTGATAGTAAGGACTATTTTTATTTTGACTAGCACCAATTGCTTTTCCATATTGACCATTCTCATTAAAATAACGGCTATTCCGTCCCACATGATTAAAAACACCATCTAAAACAAGTCGCATACCATTTTCATGTAACCGCTCAACTAATTCTTTGAATTCTATTTCATCACCAAGAATACCATCGATTGCTAGGTAATCTCCAGTATCATAACGATGGTTACTATTAGCTTCAAAAATCGGATTTAAATAGACAGCATTTATACCCAAGTCCTTCAAATAGGGAATTTTTTTCATAATCCCTAAAAGATTGCCACCTTGAAAGTCCCAGCGAATCACTTCACCTTTTGCGTTTTTTATATACATTGGTTCGTCATCGTGCCTGCCATAAATAAAGGTATTTTTCTTCGGTTGATTCACATGCTCATCTTCATTACCATTAAAAAAACGATCAGGAAATATTTGATAAAAAACAGCTTCTCGATACCATTCAGGAGCCGGATCTGCCTGTTCAAAGCACGTTAATTGATAAGGCTTTACAAAATGCTCTTCATAGTAATTGACTCCTTCACCACCATGACTTTCTTTTTCCGCTCCATAAAAAATAGTTTTATCCCATTTGGGTTGAATAATAAAATAGTAATAGTAAAGTCCCTTCCCTTGATCCAAAGTATATGAAAACTGATAATCTCCTTCGTTATTAGGCTGCATTTGATACGTTTCCTTACCTTTTAAGCCATTTTCTTTATGAATAATCAGTTGCACATATTCAACATCTTTTGTTGAAACGTTGATAGAAAATGATACTCGATCCCCTTCTATCATCGCCCCAAATGGTTGTTTGTACTTTTTCAACCAAGAATTGTAGTATACCTGCGTCATTTTTTCTCCCTACTTGCCAACTATTATTTTTGATGAGTCAATTTTCCAAATATCTTCTGCATAGCGCTCAACCGTCAAATCAGAAGAAAAACGACCAGCATTTGCGATATTAATTAGACTCATTTTTTGCCAACGGGATGTATCTCGATAGGTCGCATCTACTTTTCTTTGCGTTTCAACATATGCATCATAGTCTCTTAAAACAAAGTATTCATCATTATACTTAATTAACGAATCAAAAACTTCTTGTCCTTCTCGATAAATATTCGGGATAGTTCCATCGATAAAGGCATTTAAGACTCTTTGCAGCATTGGATTTTGTTCATAGGTTTTGATTGCAGAATAATCTTTGCTTTCATAATAACGGTAAACCTCATCTTCTCGTAACCCGAAAATAAATATGTTGTCATTTCCAACAGCGTCACGAATTTCAATATTGGCACCATCTAAGGTTGCGACAGTCACAGCACCATTCAACATCAATTTCATGTTACTGGTTCCAGATGCTTCTTTTGATGCTAAAGAGATCTGCTCACTTACATCGGCTGCTGGAATAATCATTTCTGCTAATGACACGTTATAGTTTTCTAAAAATACCACTTTGATACGATGATTGATACTCTCATCATTGTTAATCATATTTGCAACTTCGTTAATACACTTGATAATCGTTTTCGCATACGTATAACTAGGAGCCGCTTTCGCGCCAAAAATAAAGACTCTAGGTTCCATGACTTTTTTAGGATTATCTTTTAACTCAAAATATATTGTTAAAATATTTAATAAATTTAAAAGTTGACGCTTGTATGCATGTAGTCGTTTAATTTGTACATCAAAAATAGCATCCGGCGAAACCGCCACTCCATTTGTTTTTAAAATATAATCGGCTAATCGCTTTTTATTTTCCCATTTGACTTCACCTAAACCAGTTAGTACAGCTTCATCGTTTTGATAATTCATTAACAAATGGATATCTTCAGGATTTTTTCGCCAAGAACAGCCGATGGTTTTATCTAACAAGTGTGAAAGAGGTTCGTTTGATAATTGCAACCATCTTCGTTGGGCAATACCATTCGTTTTATTATTAAAGCGTTCTGGATACAATGTACTAAAATCTTTTAGCACAACCGTCCGCAATAAATCTGAATGTAATTTAGCAACACCATTGGTACTATGACTACCAATAATCGCTAAATGAGCCATGTGAACTTGGTTATCTTTTATGATTCTGGTTCGTTCAATTAAATCTTGGTCTGCTAAATGAGCCATTTCTTCAAGAAAACGGCGATCAATTTCTTGAATAATTTGATACATTCTTGGCAGCAATTCCTGCATCATATGCACAGGCCACTTTTCCAAAGCTTCTGCCATAATCGTATGATTCGTATAACTCATGACTTTAACCGTAATATCCCACGCTCGCTCCCAAGATAGATCTTCGTCATCTAATAAAATACGCATCAATTCAGCGACACACAATGCTGGATGAGTATCATTAATGTGAATCGCAATGTGTTCATAAAGCTCTTCCATCGGAACACCAATTTTTTTATAATAACGTACAATACTTTGCATTCCCGCTGAAACAAAAAAGTACTCTTGTGTCAGACGAACCACTCGTCCTTGCTCACTAGAATCATCTGGATACAAAACGGCGGTTAAATCTTCTAATTTACGACGTTCTTCGATACTTTGATATTTGTATTCCTCAGATGCTGGAATTTCAACAGACCAAAGACGGAGTGTATTCACTACATCATTTTCATAGCCAAGCATTCCTGTATCATAGGGTACAGCTCTTAAAATTCTTGGATTTTCATACACAGGTTTTAATTGTCCGCGATGATTTTCTCTTAAATAAACATTGCCACCAAAAAGAACATTGACTGCTTTACTCTCTTTGCGGACTTCCCAAATATTTCCACCCTTTAGCCATTCATCAGGTAATTCAACTTGATAACCATCTACAAACTTTTGTTTAAACAATCCATAATCGTAGCGAATCCCATTACCATTTCCCGGTAAGCCACAAGAAGCGATAGAATCCATGAAACACGAAGCTAGTCGGCCTAAACCACCATTTCCTAAAGCCATATCTGGTTCTGCCTTACAGACAGCTGAAAAATTTATTCCTAGTTCTTTAAAAGACTCTTGCACAGTCGTTAAAATACCTAAATTTAATAAATTACTTTTTAGCATTTTACCAGGCAAAAACTCAATAGAAAAATAGTATACTTGCTTCTTCTTATTTGTTAAATATTCTTTCCAAGTATCTGTCCACGCATCCGAATAATACGCCTGAACCAACGCACCAAGTGCTACCAACTGTTCCGTTTCAGATGAATCTTCTAGTTCGATGGCGAACTTTTCTCTTAAACGTTTACGAAAATCCTTTTTAAACTGCTCTTTTGTTATTTTCATGTCCTTTGGTTAGCTCCCTTATAATAAACAGTTAGTGGAAAAACAAACATAAAATGACAGTAGTTAACAATTCTTAGTTCGTACTTTACACTAACTATTTGATTTCTCTCTTTTGTTCATCGCTTTAATAGAAAACTTACGCTCTTGTTCTTCTTATCAATTTAAACTTACGATGGAACTACTTGATGATAAAGATCTAAGTATAGCTGACTGGATGTCGTCCAACTAAAATCTTTATTCATCGCTGCAGACATCAAGGATTTCCAAGTTTCTGGTTCATTCCAATACAATTCAATCGCTGTATGAATCGCATGCATGAGGTAAAATGAACTGAACTCATGGAACCCAAATCCATTCCCTGTTTTGTCAATTGGATTGTACGGTGTCACTGTATCTTTTAAGCCACCTATTTCATGAACAACTGGCAACGTCCCATAACGCATTGATATCATTTGAGATAAGCCACATGGTTCAAAAGCAGAAGGCATTAAGAACATATCTGACCCTGCATAAATTAATTGTGCCAATTCCAAATCAAAGGAGATGCAAGCACTTAGTTTTTCGGGGTAACGTCCAGCAAAATAGTTAAATGAATTTTCAAATCCTGGATCCCCAGTGCCTAACAAAACAACTTGAACTTCTTTTTCAAGTAGATGTTCCATTTCATCTAAGATTAAGTGGAACCCTTTTTGATAAGTCAATCGGCTTACAATCCCAATTACTGGAATATCATCACGAACAGGCAAGCCCATTCGTTCTTGTAAGACTTTTTTATTCAGTGCTTTTCCGGCTAGTTTAGTGGCAGAAAAATGGTTTGGTATAAGCGGATCGGTTTCTGGATTATTTGTTTCATAATCAATCCCATTTAAAATTCCTGTTAATTTCCAATTTTCCAATATCAACACACCATCAAGACCAGAACCAAAAGCAGCAGTTTGGATTTCTCTAGCATAGGATGGACTTACAGTAGTGATTCTGTCAGAATAGACAATTCCAGCTTTCAAGAAATTAATCCCATCACCATACCGCACTGATCCATCATAAAAATGATCTTCCCCCATCCCGAACAAGTCCGGTAATACTTCTTTGCCATACATTCCTTGAAATTCAATATTATGAATTGTTAAAATCGTTTTGATTTCACGATATTTTTCAATCCAATGATACTTTTCTTTTAGTAAAAACGGCACCATCGCTGTATGAAAATCATTTACATGAATAACATCTGGAATAAACGCTATTCTTTCTAGCATTTCAATAATCGCCATGGAGAAAAAGGCAAACCGCTCACCATCATCGTAATAACCATAGAGATTTTCTCTATCAAAGTAATAAAGATTATCAATAAAATAGTACGTAACATTGTTCAAAATGAGTCGCTTAATACCACAGTACTGGCGGCGCCAACCTACATTTACATGGAATTCGGCTAGGTCTTCGCATTGCGCTTGATACATTTCAGGCATTTTTGTAAAGTAAGGTAAAACAACTGCAACATCAGCTCCTTTTTTACAAAGCTCTTTCGGTAACGCTCCTGCAACGTCTCCCAAGCCACCAGTTTTAAAAAAAGGAGCGCACTCTGCACTAGCAAATAAAACTTTCATCAGTTGTTTCCTCCAATTAAGTCTTTTGAAACTACTTCATTTTTCTTCACAACCACTGGTTTTTCTGGTGTCCCTTTAATGGTTACTCCCGCATTAACCACAACATTTTTATCTAAAATAGCATATTCAATTAAAGCTTTTTCACCAATTTTTGCATTAGCCATGACAATCGAGTGATTGATTTTCGCCTCTTTCTTAACGACAGAACGTCTAGAAATAAGACTGTTCTCAATCGTCCCTTCGATGATACATCCAGTTGCACATTGACTATTTTTCACTTGAGAACATTCCGCGTAATAAGTTGGCACTTCATTTTTTAGTTTCGTATAGATTTTTTTACTGGAATACATTAACGAGTTAAATTTCGCAGAATCTAGCATATCCATGTTCGCTTTATAGTACGATTGAATATCATAAATATTACTTAAATAGCCGGTATATTCATAAGCAGAAGTAGTCACTTCCCCTATTCTCATTCGTAAAAAGTCTTGAATACTTGCTGGACTACCAATTTTCTGTCCTTCTTTCAGTTGCTCGATTAACCATTTTGTTTCAACAATAAAAATATCCATACAAAGATTCGTTTTTTCCAATGCTAAATCATGCTCTTCAAAAAAATGATACCCTGCGATATTTCCATCTGGATCTAAATCCAAGACAGCATCAGATGAGTATATTTTCTTGGTATCCATCCGCTTGTAAACGACCGTTAATTCATTTTTCTGAGCTTGATGAATTTTTAACACTGCTCTTAAATCAATATTACATAACATCTTACTCCCCATAAATACGGTGTAATCAGACTTTGATTTTTGTAAGTAATCAATCACTGGTGTGAAGTAAGGTAACCCTTCTGCCTTTTTCTTCAAAAATTCTTGATAGAAGTATATGAAGTAACGATTTTGCAGAGAGTCTAAGTTCCACTCTTTCCCTCCACCAATATGATCAAATACTGACTGAGTCTCCCCTTCATTAAAGACCATAAAAATATTATTAATATTCGCGTTTACAATACTCGATAAAGGAAAATCTAACAAGCGATATTTACAATCAAATGGTAGAGTATCTAAAGGACGATGATCCGTTAATGGTAGCAAGCCGTTAAATTTTGATACATTTCCTAAAATTGCACACATTTTATTAGTCTTCATCGATTTGCACTCCTATCACTTCAGAATATCCAACGACTTCAATCTCTTCTTCGTTGTAAACAACAGCATGATCTCCAATAATTGCGTTTTCTCCTATAATGGCGTTTTTGATTGTGACGTTTTTTCCAATGGTTGCGCCTGGCATTATCACACTGTTTTCAATCGTTGACCCTTCTTTTACTTGCACGTCAGTTGAAAGGATACTGTCACTAACAGCTCCTGCAATATAACAGCCATCTACAATTAAAGAGTTATTGATTGAAGCTGTTTCAGTAATATAATGTGGTGGTGAAATTGTGTTTTTTGAAAACATGCGCCAACTTTTATCCTTCATATCTAACTCATTCTCTAAATCAATAAACTCCATACTTGCTTCCCAAAGAGAATCAATCGTTCCAACATCTTTCCAATAACCACTAAAACGATACGCATAAACATTTTCACCCGCTTCTAAGTAGGAAGGGATTACATGCTTTCCAAAGTCGATCATTTGACCATCTTTCGAATAACTATTTAATAGGACATCACGCAAACGCCCCCAGTTAAAGATATAGATTCCCATCGAAGCAAGGTTGTTTTTAGGCTCGTCTGGTTTTTCATCAAATTCAATGATTCGATCATTTTCATCTGTATTCATAATTCCGAAACGAGAAGCTTCCTTAATTGGTACTTCAATCACTGCTACAGTTAAAGAGGCATTATTATCTTTGTGCTCTTCCAACATTGTTTCATAGTTCATTTTGTAGATGTGATCTCCAGATAAAACTAGCACATATTGAGGATTTGTTTGGTCAATATAAGAAATATTTTGGTAAATCGCATGGGCAGTTCCTTGAAACCACTTTTCTCCATCAGAGCTAGAATATGGCTGTAAAATAGTTACATCTGAATTAATCCCATCTAATCCCCAACTAGCACCATTGCCAATGTGATTATTTAAAGCTAACGGTTGATATTGGGTCACAACACCAACATTCTTAATCCCTGAGTTTGTACAATTACTTAAAGTAAAGTCGATAATACGGTATCTTCCGCCAAAAGGTACTGCTGGTTTTGCGATATTTTTGGTTAATTTTCCTAACCGAGTTCCTTGACCTCCAGCTAAAATCATTGCAAGCATTTCTGTATTCATAATACGCGGGTGTATCAACCACCCTAGCCTCCTTTCATTTGCAAGAGCAAAGAGAATGGTATGTTTCTATAGGGAAGGTTATCTAGTACTGAAAAAAGGAATTTTCTTTCAGTAAAGAAGTTCTCTTTCAGAATCAATTTATTCTACAATGCTAACCAACTTAAACGTAAGTATCATTGTTAATGGAAATAAATTTCCGGCAGAAGCAACAGCGGATTTTTTCTCAAAAGAAACAGACATCATTTTTTTGATCGGGTGTTAATTTCTTTAGGTTTTAGAATAATACCGCCAAAAGCCGGTATAATCGTTGAAAGTTGGTAATCAAATTGCTTGAAGGTTGCTTTAACAGTCGTTTGCGCTTCATTTGAATAAAGCCAAGTACCGCCAAATTCTTGCATTTCTGTATTAAAAATTTCTTCATAAATGCCAGCATATGGCACACCTATCGAAAAATCATGATATTCAACTGGCGAAAAATTCAAGATGACTATTAGAAAATCTTTCTTGGTTTTTCCTTTGCGAATAAAACTCAGTACAGTCTGTTCCGCATTATCAGCATCAATAAATTCAATTGTTTCTGCTTCATTGTCTAGCTCCCAAAACGATTTTTCCTTTTTATATAAATTATTGAGTGTTTTCGCAAAATATTGCATCTTCTGATTAAGTTCATCCTCTAAATCAACCCACTCTAATTCATGATCATATTTCCACTCTAAAAACTGTCCCCATTCGCTTCCCATAAATAAAAGTTTTTTCCCTGGATGACTCATTAAATATAGATAGAGATTTCTTAATTGCGCAAATTGTTTGTATCGATCTCCCCACATTTTATGCATCAAACTCTTTTTCCCGTGAACGACTTCGTCATGAGAAAGAGGTAAAATATAGTTCTCATTCATTCTGTACATAAACGAAAATGTTATTAGGTTAAAATCATACTTTCGATAGATTGGGTCCATTTCATAAAATCTTAAAGTGTCATTCATCCACCCCATATCCCACTTGTAATCAAAGCCTAATGCACCACTTTCTAAGGTTCCAGTTATTTTTGTATTTGAAGAGCTCTCTTCTGCCATCATAATCACAGTAGGATGAGCCAATTTAATAACTGCATTTAGTTTCTGTAAGAAATGATATCCTTCAAAATTACGATTTCCGCCTTCGTGATTGGGTGTCCATGGACCTTCATCATAATCTAAATACAACATATTCGAGACTGCGTCGACACGAATCCCGTCAAGATGAAACATCTCAATCCAATATAAAGCACTTGAAATCAAGAAACTCTGTACTTGCGGTTTTCCTAGATCAAAATTTAAGCAGCCCCAGCGAATATTTTTTGCACGATTAGGATCTTCGTATTCAAATTGGGGTGTTCCATCAAAATAAGGTAACGTGTCATCGTTAATACAGAAATGTCCAGGAACCCAATCAACAAAAACTCCAATATTATTTAAATGACATTCTTCTACAAAATCTTGTAACTCTTCTGGTGTCCCAAAATAAGAACTTAACGCAAAATAACCAACCAATTGATAGCCCCAAGACATACCTAATGGATGCTCCATTAATGGCATAAACTCAATATGCGTGTAGCCCATTTCTTTTACATAGGGAATCAGCGTTGTTTTTAAATCACCAAAACTAAAGGGCTCTCCTGTTTCATTTTGTTTCCAAGAGCTTGCATGAACTTCATAAATATTTATGGGTCTTTTAAAATAGTTAGAGCGTTTTTTGCGCCCTTGCCACAACCCATCTCGCCATTTTTTTTCAGGAATCGAATGAATTACTGCTGCATTGTTAGGTCTTTTTTCAAAGAAAACTGCATATGGGTCGATTTTAAAAATTTCTCTACCGCCGAGTTGTTTCACTTGATACTTATAATAATCTCCTTCAGTGGGTAAAGTAGTAAATAGTTCCCAAATACCAAAGCGTTCTTCTTTTATCATTGGTAGTGATTGATCCCAACCATTAAAATCTCCTACTAGCCAAACTGCTTCTGCCTTTGGTGCCCAAACGCGAAAAACGTACCCTTCTTGGTCCCCCCTAACTTCTTTATGATAGCCGAAATAATGTTGACTATAAAAATTTTCTCCTGTTTCAAATCGTTCAGCGGGGCTACTTCCTTCAAACATTTTCTCACTCCTTGTTTATTAAAATAAATACGAACGAACAGCTGAAAATAATTACTTCCTTAATTCAACAATCTATAGCTATATCATACCATAATAAACGTTATAATATAGATATTTGCTTAAGTTTTCCAAAAGAAAATCGTTATCTTTTCATTTTCATTCTCGCAAAAAACTATTACAGAAAAAAAGAAAGATAAGACCACTTTTTTCAATAAAACAGACTGTTGCCTTTCTGAAATCATTAGAAAACCCAATGCTATTAATCATGAAATTTTTTCATTCAAAAGAAAACTTTTCATCTATACGCATAGTTACATTTTATTAATTATAAAAAAATATAACTTTAAATAATATTTCATCAAGGAAGTAAGTTATTTTATAAATAATCACTCTATCATTAATTTACCAACAAAAAGGAAAAATTGAAAATGTAAACCTTTCTTTGTTAAATAACAAAAAAAGTAGAGGCTATCTTCAAACGATTGGTTTGAAGAACCTCTACTTACTCAGTGATTATTATTTTGACAACCAGCTAACTACTTCATTTAAAGCATCTGTGATTCCAGCTGGGTTTTTCCCACCAGCTTGTGCCATATCAGGACGGCCGCCACCGCCACCACCAACTTTCGGTGCAATAGCTTTAATTAAATCGCCTGCTTTTAAACCTTTTTCATTCGCAGATTTGCTCATGGCTGCTAATAAACTAACTTTTTCTTCTTGCGCAGTTGCTAACACTAAAACGTCCGATAGTTCTTTCTGTTTCCATTGGTCTGCTAACTGGCGTAATTGATTCATATCTTTTACATTTACTTTAGCGGCAATATAGGTAATGCCATTTGCTTCTTTCACATCTTTGAAAATATCTCCTGCTTGTTGATTCGCAAGTTTTCCTGCCAATTGTTCGTTTTCCTTTTGTAGCTCTCGTAATTGGTGTTGTAGTTGTTCTGTTTTTGCTACTACTTCTTTTAATTGTGGTGATTTTACAAGACTAGCAATTGCTTTTAGCTGTCCTTCTTCTTCATTCAACAATTCATACGCTTCTTTACTAGTAACAGCTTCGATTCGACGAACGCCTGCTCCAATACCAGATTCTGAAACGATTTTGAAAATACCAATATCTTCGGTATTCTTCACATGAGTTCCTCCACAAAGTTCAATGGAATAGCCTCCGATGTTCACAACGCGAACTTCTTTACCATATTTTTCACCAAACAATGCCATTGCACCCATATTCTTAGCTGTATCAATATCTGTTTCAACCGTTTCAACTGGAATTGCTGCCCAAATTTTTTCATTAACGATTGCTTCCATTTGAACGAGCTCGTCTGCAGTTGCTTGTCCAAAATGAGTAAAATCAAAGCGTAAATGTCCTGGACTAACTAAAGAACCTGCTTGATTGGCATGTTCTCCCAAAATATCTTTTAACGCACGATGAAGTAAGTGAGTCGCTGTATGATTTTTCAAAATTCGGTTACGCATCTTCTCATCAACATGCAATTGATATTCTTGACCCTCAACTAATTTCCCTGTCACTTCTACAGTGTGTAAAAATTGACCATTTGGTGCTTTTAACACATTGGTTACATGGCCAACGACAGTCCCATTTCCATCTGTTATTGTTCCATGGTCGGCTACTTGTCCACCCATCTCTGCATAAAATGGCGTTTCAGAGAAAATTAACTGAACCGTTCCTTCAGTACACTCATCTACGATAGACTCACCAGACAGAATAATTAATAGCTTACTAGAAACTTCTAAATGAGTATAACCGACAAATTTACTTTCAACTTTAATATCTGTCAGAACTGCTGATTGAACCCCCATAGAAACTTCTTTACTACGAGCTGAGCGAGCACGTTCTCTTTGCGCTTCCATTTCTTTTTCAAAACCAGCATGATCGACTTTTAAACCTTCATCTTCTGCCACTTCTTCAGTCAATTCCACTGGAAATCCATAAGTATCATATAATTTAAAGATATCTTTTCCGTTTAACGTTTGTTCTTTAGAAGCTTTTAACTTTGCAATTAAATCATTTAAAATTTCTAGACCTTCGTTAATTGTTTCATGGAATCTTTCTTCTTCTGTGCGAACAACTTTTTCAATAAATTCTTTTTGTTGTAGAACTTCTGGGTAATAACTTACCATAATTTTTCCAACAACAGGAACTAGTTTATATAAAAAGGCTTCGTTAATTCCTAATTTTTTTCCATGCATCACTGCACGACGTAGAAGACGACGTAAGACATAACCACGACCTTCGTTAGACGGTAAAGCGCCATCTCCAATCGCAAATGCCAACGCGCGAATATGGTCAGCGATTACTTTAAAGGAAATATCTGTTTGTGGCTCTTCGCCATACTTCTTTTGTTGACTTAATGATTCAATCGCTTGAATAATCGGCATAAACAAATCTGTTTCAAAATTGGTAGGGGCATCTTGAATAATTGAAACCATCCGCTCTAAGCCCATCCCCGTATCAATATTTTTATGAGGAAGAGGCTCGTAACTATCATCTGGCTGATGATTAAATTCTGAAAACACTAAATTCCAGATTTCCAAATAACGCTCATTTTCTCCACCAGGATAGTTTTCTGGATCATCTGCTGCAAGATCATTAAACGCTTCGCCACGATCATAAAAAATCTCTGAATCCGGACCACAGGGGCCTGCTCCGATATCCCAAAAGTTGTCTTCAATTTCAATAATATGAGTCATATCCAACCCAACTTCTTCATGCCATATACGCTTTGCTTCAGTATCTTTTGGATAAACGGTCACATATAATTTTTCTGGATCAAAGGCCATCCAATCTGGAGAAGTTAAAAATTCCCACGCCCAGTGAATCGCTTCTTTTTTGAAATAATCACCAATTGAAAAATTTCCTAGCATTTCAAACATCGTGTGATGACGCGCTGTTTTCCCAACATTTTCAATATCATTCGTACGGATTGATTTTTGTGCATTAGTAATTCTAGGATTTTCTGGAACTACTGAACCATCAAAATATTTTTTTAAAGTTGCAACACCAGAGTTGATCCATAATAAGGTTGGGTCGTTGACAGGCACTAATGATGCACTTGGTTCGATTGAATGTCCTTTCGTTTTAAAAAAATCTAAATACATTTGTCTTACTTGGGTACTTGATAATTTCTTCATCTTTATATTCCTACTTTCTAAAAATAGTTTAGTTTGATCAATTGACAGAAATATTTAAACCTTTTTCTGATGCTGTTCCACATCCATTTGCTTCGCCTTAGTAAATTTCTTCTCTTCATCCACTCGCTGTTCGTTCGTGGAACTACAGACATCAAGGTTTCACAACGCTGACGCGTTCTGATGCTGTTCCACATCCATTTGCTTCGCCTTAGTAAATTTCTTCTCTTCATCCACTCGCTGTTCGTTCGTGGAACTACAGACATCAAGGTTTCACAACGCTGACGCGTTCTGATGCTGTTCCACATCCATTTGCTTCGCCTTAGTAAATTTCTTCTCTTCATCCACTCGCTGTTCGTTCGTGGAACTACAGACATCAAGGTTTCACAACGCTGACGCGTTCTGATGCTGTTCCACATCCATTTGCTTCGCCTTAGTAAATTTCTTCTCTTCATCCACTCGCTGTTCGTTCGTGGAACTACAGACATCAAGGTTTCACAACGCTGACGCGTTCTGATGCTGTTCCACATCCATTTGCTTCGCCTTAGTAAATTTCTTCTCTTCATCCACTCGCTGTTCGTTCGTGGAACTACAGACATCAAGGTTTCACAACGCTGACGCGTTCTGATGCTGTTCCACATCCATTTGCTTCGCAAATGGTGTGGAACATGCAAAAACACCATTGCAGTCAAGGACGAAAATTCGCGGTACCACCTTGATTGCAATGATGTTTATCATTACCTCTTGAGCTCTATAACGCAGAGTTGCGTTGGTATTTCTACCAAAAAATCTAAAAGGGAGCAGATTTGTTTTGGTGTTGTTTTTCTCTCAGCTATGAAAAACTTTCTGTAAACATTGCAATAACAAACTATATCCTTATACTTTCCTAACAAAGTATAAGGAATCTTTTGAGAAAAGTCAACATATTCTTATTTGAAATCCTTCATAGCCAAAAATCAGTCTCTTCCATTTCTTCCTTGATTTCATTTATCAAAAAGTTGAATCTTATTTTCTTCTATCAATCCTGAATTACTATAAGAATTGTCAGTTAAAAACATATTTTCCAGATCTTTTTCTGGTACAAAATAGCCGACTTTTAAAGTCTTTTTAGTCTTAGTAGGCAAGTCACCGATTTTTAAATAATTTTTTGAATCCGGACCATGCGAATCTAAAAATGATAATTCATAAAAGTTACTCGCAGTATAAAATTCTGGGATTGTATATTGCCCTATTTCAGGATATTTAAAATAGTAATAACCATTTTTTTCACTTAAAATAACTAATTTTGCTTGAAAATAACAATCTTTTACATCATACTTTGAAATATTTTCTAATAAAACAGTAACTTCAACATATTTTAATTGTTGCTTTTCTATTTTTATAAGTGTGTCAAGAGTGTTCTTTCCATCACCGATTTTATAGGTCTTTGCTTCAAAAGGCAGAAGTTTTCCCTCATCATCAATTAGGCTCACTTTTTTCAAATCATTTAATCTATCTACCAAAAATTCCTCTTTACGAGAATCAAAAGCTTTATTTAGATGGTCATAAATTTCAACTTCTTTTACTGCAAATTCTATTTCAGCTTCGCTAAAATGCTGATTATCATTTTTACTATTCACAGGTGCAAAAAAGCTAACTGGTTCATTTCTATGCTTAATATTTGGACTAGTAACACTGACTTTTTCATCCACAGTTTTCTCTTCTAAAACACCTTGTATTTGATCTAACTCAGTTACATAGTATGAAGCAAAATCAGAAGTAGACTCAACTAGGTTCGTTCCTGCAATAATCTTATCTAATGCTTCGTCCGAAACTCCTTCGCCAATCATAAATAATAGAATGTATCCTTCTTCTTCAAAAAGAATATACGCTTCGCGATTGAGATCACTATTATAGTGTCCACTTTTATTTATAATCCACGTTCTGTGTTGTCCGATTTTTTGCTCTTCAGTTTCTAAAGTATAACGCGTTTCAAACTCTTGTTTGTCATTCAGTTTAACCAAAATTGTCGAAATCGATTCTTGACTATTTTTAGCATTAGAGTTCCAAAACTTACTAGGAACCTCTCCTTGATTATGGGGCATGGGAGCCCATTTTTCTGGCAGATAGGTCATTTCTATACGGTAGTTTTTGGACTTAACTTTCTCATCTTCTTTAGAATTTGATGTTTCTGCTTTATGAATAAAAAGCTTACTAGAGTAATTGCTTTTATGGAAATAAACCTCCCAAATTTTATTGACTGCATAAATTGTGCTAGGAATCAAAAAAAGGAAAATTAATACTGTAGCAATAATAATTATTGTTCGTTTTTGCCGACACTTTTGCAACCATGACAATTTGCTGGTGGATTTTTTTGTCGTTTTTTTAACTAAACAATCTATTTCTTCATCAGAAAACTCATGTCCCATATGCTTTAAATAGTCATCTATTTTTTCATCCGATAGTAAACTAAAAGGTGATTCATGATATTTTTTCATGTTTGTGTTCCTCCCTGTTCAAGCATCAAATATTCCATTTCTTTCCGAATTTTCTTTTTTCCTCGATACAAACGATTTTTAACTTCTACAACTGACAACCCTAAATTATTGGCAATAACTTTAGGTTTCAATTCATAAAAATAACGTTCTAAACAAATTTCTCTAGTAGGTTCATCTAGCAATAATAATGCTTCAAAAAACAGATTCCAGATATCCGTTTGTCGTTCAGCTTCTTCTTGCAAATCTTCTAACGGAAATTCAACCAAGGGCAGAAATACACGTCTATTTTTCTTTAATTGATTAATACTCATACTTTTTGTCAACAACACCAAATAATTTTTTAATGAACCTCTCTCTGAATCATAACGATCTGAATATCTCCAATAGCGTAAAAAAACATCGCTGATTATTTCATCAATATCTTCTTTTTTAGCCGTTCTGCCTAAAATAGATAGAGCAACCACATAAAGTAATTTGGAATATTCCCTGATCAGATTCTCTAACTCTTCTTCATCTGACTTTATCATTCCACTATTTCGACTCCTTTCGTCTATATATACAATCTAAAAACGAAAAAGACTTCGTTTTCACTTTTTTTTACTTTGATTATTTTTTGTCAATCTAAAAAATCAAAAAAAAGAAAGAGGATGGGGCAAAACTAAAAATCAGTTTTGTTTCATCCTCTAAATCCGAATCAACGGTGGTCAAAAGTCTGGGACTTCTTATACGAAAACTAAATTCGTAAAAAAACAAAAAAAGGCTACCTCCTACTTAATACGTAGTTAGCTGGAATTGGTCTAGAACGCTTTAGCAGCTACG
>NZ_MIEK01000016.1 GCF_001742285.1 Enterococcus rivorum
ACAGGTGATGTAAAGTTGAACCGCCGTATACGAGAACCGTACGTACGGTGGTGTGAGAGGTCGGCTAATCAATTAATGATTAGCCTCCTACTCGATTGTATTGCCAAAAATAAGGAAGGAGGAATGAAAAACATGTTTGAAAAAAACGACAAGCGCTATCTAACAAAAGGAGTCAATGAACAAACACCAAAAGAAATTTAATTTTATTGTTGGTGTTTAATTGAGTAGAATAACATATGAAATTTCCAAGGACTTTACTAGCCTTGATGACTATTCATTAAATATACAGTAATATTAGGAGAGAAGTAATTGATACGGTAAAAGTGTTTTTAGCTCACTGATGATATCTTTCTTACATTAGAAAATTGTTAGAACTATCGTCTATTTAATGGTCAATGAATAAACTACAATCCTTAATACAACAGCATTTATTTACGGTACTTGATGAAATGAGTGCATGTTTTTTTACAAAACTGGAAAAAACCTTGAACTTTAAGTTCATTTTAAGTGTTTTCCTATTTATAAAAACAGTTAGATGTTTTTATTTTGTATTAGTTAACCAAGTTTGTTGTGAGGCAAGAACAAGCAGCTTCTAAAGCAATTGGGGAATTACGAGCTGTTTTAACAGCGTTTACAGCTTGTTTGACTCCAATTAGGAATGAAATCGGCACGGTTTTTGTCGAGTTGCTTCCGGCTAGCTGTCTGCTCCTTTGGCTTCAAGCATCACTCAATTCTAATATTGTCGAAATACTATTACGTGATTGTAGAAATAACAATAACATAATGAGATTAGAAAAAGTCTCTATTTTTAAGATAGTGAAAAAAGTTCTGAGTTTTGTTGCGGATTGGTGTAGCTTGCTCTATAATTTTTACATAAGAGTAAAATGAAAGAATGCAAAGAACAAAATTATAAAGAGAAGAAGGTCAGGTTTTATGAGAATTGGTATCCCTAAAGAAATTAAAATTGGTGAAAATCGGGTGGCGTTACCTGCTGCTGGTGTTTTAGATTTAATAAAACATGGACATGAAGTGTTCGTAGAAACAGGAGCTGGTTTAGGAGCCTCCATTAAGGATACTGAATACGAAGCGGTTGGAGCGACAGTTGTTGCTTCAGCAGAAGAGGCTTGGGCGCAAGAATTAGTTGTCAAAGTGAAAGAACCTTTAGAGGAAGAATATAAATTTTTGCGAGAAGATTTAGTACTATTTACGTATTTGCATCTAGCAGCAAACAAACCATTGGCAGAAGAGTTAATGAGAAGTAAAATAACCACGATTGCTTATGAAAGTGTTCAATTAACAAATGGAGCATTACCTCTTTTAGCGCCTATGAGCGAGGTTGCAGGGCGATTGGCAGCACAAATAGGGGCACAGTTTTTAGAAAAGGTTCCTGAAGGAAAAGGAATTTTGTTAGGAGGAGTTCCAGGAGTAAGAAAAGGAAAAATAACCATCATTGGTGGAGGAAATTCAGGATGTAATGCAGCTAAAGTGGCTTTAGGTTTTGGAGCAGATGTGACAGTCTTAGATGTGAATATCAATAAACTAAAAGAAATTGATAGTCAATTCAATGGTGCTGTCAAAACATTGGTATCAAATCATTATCATTTACAAGAAGAGTTGAAAACAGCAGACCTAGTCATTGGAGCTGTATTGCTACCAGGGCATAAAGCACCTGTACTGGTAACGGAAGAGATGGTTGCCTCAATGCCTGAGCATTCAGTGATTATCGATATCGCCATCGATCAAGGTGGTATTTTTGAGACGATTGATACAGTAACTACTCATGAAAATCCAACCTATAGTAAACATGGTGTGATTCACTATGCTGTAGCAAATATGCCAGGGGCGGTTCCGCAAACATCAACTTTTGCTTTAGCAAATGCTACCTTACCTTATATTTTAGAGTTGGCTAATAAAGGATTTAAACTTGCCATAGAAGAAAATTCAGCTCTTTTATCAGGGGTTACAACTTTTAAAGGCTTTTTAACAAACACAGCAGTTGCAACAGATTTAATTATCCCATACACTGCTCCAACAACGATTATTTAACTTAATTTTGTTTCTTTTGATGAAATAAGAAATTAGTCTGAATCATTATTGTCTTTTAACTGGAACAAAAGGCAATAGTGATTTTTTTTAACATTCAATAAAAAAGAGTGGAAAATCATACTAGAGAATGAGTTGTTTTTATGGGAAATAGGCTATACTAGTTTTTGTAATCTAAATGAGAAGAGGAAACTTACAATGAAAAAAAGCACAGTTATCGTTATGACAGGGTTAACAGTGGCCCTTTTAGCAGGATGTAACCAAGTGACAAAAAAAGAAACAACAGGAGTTAAATCATCGTCACAAGCAAGTAGCAGTATTGTAGAATCATCCGTCTCTCGCAGTAGTTCATCAACACAAAGTGAAGAGTTTAAAGTTGAAGTAGCAAAAGCGATTGAACTATTTGAAAAAGAATATCCCAAAGCGGCTATTACATCAATTGATTTAGATTCTTCATTAGGAGATTATTACTATGAAGTTCAAGGGGTAGATGACACCACAGAATATGAAGTGAGAATTCAAGCAACTACTGGTGAAGTGAAAAAAGCACGGGAAGAACGCTTAGATGCAGATGAACAAAATGGTGTTAAGAAAAAAGAAGATGCATTAGATACTAAAGATATCCTTTCTATTAAAGAAGCGAGTGCAATAGCTGAGAAAGATGCAGGAGCTGGGACAGCAAAAGAATGGTCTTTAGATAAAGAAGTTGGCGTGACATACTGGGATGTAAAAGTTTTAGATGGTCATAAAGAGTACGAAATAAAAATGAATGCTAAAAATGGTGAGATACTGGAACGCGAAAACTAGGCGTTAATTTATAAATACAAAGAAGAGTTACTTCTAGAACACCGTTTATTCGATTTTAGGGGGGTGGGACATACGAATGTCCCAGCCTTTTTTTGGGGAAAGAATTATTCATTTTGATGGGCAGAAAACGGAAAAGAAGAGTTGGTCTTCTTAACTAGCCAAATTCCTACAATGAGCTGAATCAAGCCAAGACTAAAGAAAATAAGATGAAGTGGAGCAATAGACCAAATCATGATACATTGGATGATGATCCAGCTACATTGAATGATTCCCATCAAACATTCGTAATAAGGGAATGTAGATGTCTTCTTAGCGTTAAGTCTAGCAACGATTAAATTACATAACCCGATAATCAAAAATAGAAGTAACCCAGGAATTAAGAAAGTTGCAAAGGGTGAATTCACCAGCATACTTTCCTTAATACCAAAGGCAAGTCTAGCGTCAGAAGAAATAGCTAAAAAACCACCCATAAGACCAGCAAGTCCAATAAAAATATTTAAAATGAACAAAAAGCGTTGTATTTTCATTTTCTCCACCCCTAGCTTTCGAAGCCTGATTTTAAGTATACTATTACTAGGTTCAAAAAGAATCGTATCTTAGTAGGAGCGGTGTAAGTGGTTGCAGGAATAATCAGAAAACGTCCCATTTATTTTTATAAAAGGAAGGAATGATGTTGTTTTCTGGTATAATTTAAGTTGTAGTGAAAATTTCTTGAATTGTTTAGCAAGGAGTCGGATGAATTGAAAGAAATCTTAGTACAGGCGTTTGGTTTTTGTTTTATTATATTTTTAGGCTATTTAATGAAAAGAATTGGATTGCTGAGTAAGGCAGATGGTGGCACTTTATCCAAAATTATTGTAAATATCACGCTTCCAGCAGTAGTAATAGTTAGCTTAGCCAAGATTAGTGTAACGGGAGCGTTATTTTTTTTGTTGGTAATGGGGATTAGTTTTAACGTTCTAACAATTATTGCAGGGAGTGTAATTAGTAAAAAAAGGTCGAATGTTGAGCGGAAATATCAAATGTATTCTATGTCTGGATACAATATTGGTAACTTTGGTTTGCCCTTTGTGCAAGGATTTTTTCCGTTGGCAATCCCTTTTTTATTAATGTTTGACATTGGAAATAGTGTCATGCTCACAGGTGGGAGTACCTTACTAATTGATAAATTAGTAGGTGAAAACGAGGAAACGAGTGTCAAAAAAATTGCTCTATCCTTGTTAAAATCGACACCATTTACTGTTTATATGATTATGTTATTGTTACGAATAGGAAATGTAGGGGTTCCATCAGAGGTTTTGTCAATTTTACAAATTGTAGCGAATGCTAATGGTTTTTTATCAATGTTTATGATTGGTTTATATTTTGAAATTCGTTTGCCAAAGAAAGCTCTATATTTAGTCGGAGAAGTGCTTGTTTCACGTTATTTGGTAGGAATTGGATTGGCACTTATTTTTGCTTTTTTGGTTCCATTAGAACCACTCTTAAGAACGTCACTAGTATTAATATGTGTCGCGCCAATGCCCACTTTTTCAGTGATTAATTGTGTGAAGGCTGGGATGGATGAAGAGACAGTCGGATTTACTTCTTCAGCCAGTATCTTGATAAGCTTGTTGTTAATGACGCTTGTGATGTTATTGATGACTTGATCGCTCGAAAATAATGAGCGTGAAGAGGATGAAATTCCCTTAAAACCAGACTTTTGTCCACTGTTTATTAAGAGATAGAGTCCGAGATAAAACTGGTCTTTCGCTTTGTCTCGGACTCTTTACGCTTTAAAGTCAAAGAGGTAAAAAAATTTTGCTTTGACTTCGTTTGATTGGTATTAGAATGAAAAGTAAATAACTATGGATCTTTTGAATTTATGGTTCTAGTTTTTTGGCAACACGCTGATTCATTTTTGTCTTTTGAGAATCAATCCATGTTTTCGCTTGATACTCATGTAACGTATTTTCTGCAAACGCTCCTACATCTCCACCAATTAGCTCTAAAACTGGGATGCCGGCAGCAGCACTTTCTTCGAAAAATTCAAGTAAATCTTGATTTAAATCAACCATATCCATGCCATCACCTGATGAAAACTGCCATAAAAATTTGGTTATTTCTTCATAGACAATTCGATAATCTTTAGGTAATTTTTTTACTCTTTCAAGAAAAGCTTTGTATTCGGCTTTATCTTGCTTGATCGTTTTTAGAGAGTCTAACCCATCCTTTGACCATTGTTTAACGGACTTCATCCACTTCATATTCATCTGTACCCATTCCTTTCAATTTATCAATTTGCTCTGATATAAATGACCAGCGTTGCCAAAATAATTGGAGTTCTTGCTTACCTTTGTCGCTTAGAGAATAAAATTTTCGCATAGGTCCAAGAGACGATTTTTTTCTTGTGACACTAACTAGCTCTTTTTTTTCTAATCGGAGGAGAATTGTATAGACAGTTCCTTCTACAATGTCTTCAAAACCACAGTCTTGTAGTTTTTTTGTAATTTCGTATCCATAGGTTTCGTGTTGATTAATGTTTTCAAGAATCATTCCTTCTAAAACCCCTTTTAACATTTCTGTGATACCTTCCATATTGTCAAACCCTCACTTTCATTGCTGGTATAAAAAAGGTAGTCGTTAAAACCCAAGCCAATTTCTCTTTTGATTAATCGATTAGCTTTCAGTATATAGTATTACAATATAGCGGGAAAGTCCACTACTTTGTTATGCTAAGTAGTAGGCTTGAAAAAGTTTAAGTGGGAATGTAAAAAAAAGAGACTTAAGTTTTCACCTAAATACTCTTTTCTGGGTTTATTAAGTTTATTTTTTTGAGTGCCAAATGATGCTTTCTGCAATTTGGTAATCCCCTGGATACGGCGTGTCGATACCACCAATTTTTTGAAATTGATCAGCCCCTTTTCCAGCTAGCACAACAGCATCTTCTGGTTGACTGATTCTCAAAGCTTCGGCAATTGCTTCCGCTCGATCAAGCACGGTTCTAATTTTTACGTCTCCCGTGATATGCTCTTCAATTTGTTTGCAGATAGTGATAGGATCTTCGTCAGCTGGGTCATCTGTTGTAAGGATTGCTACATCGCCTAATTCAGAAAGCACCTTGCTGAAATCTTTTCGACGAGAGATTGCTTTATTTCCTGTACTGCCAATGACGACAATTAAGCGTCCAGTTGGATGTTCCTCTTTGACATAAGCTAGTAAATTTTTTAGACTATCGTAGTTATGTGCATAATCTACATAGACCTTAGCATTGTTATTATTTGTTAAGAGCTCCATTCTGCCAGGAACCGTTGCTTCTTGAATTCCTTTTTGACAATCTTTTTGAGTAGCTCCGACAAGAGAACTAGCGATCATTGCACTTAGAGCGTTTCCCTTGTTAAAGTCGCCTCCTAAAAGAAGACGATAGTTTCCGTTGATATTTAATGGATCTTTAGCCGAGCGAATAGTGAAAGAGAGCGAGTCTCCTGGAATCGTTTGATAACTATAGTCAACCGCTTCATTTTTTTCAGTTCCATAAACAATCATTGGCACTTGTTTTAGAGTAGCCATTTCTTTTAGTAAAGAGAAGTAATCAGATTCGTGATTAATAATCACGGTTTTCGAATGGGCAATTAATTGGCGTTTGCAGTAAAAGTAATCGTCAAATGTTGGGTGTTCAATGGGGCTAATGTGATCGGGTGTAATATTTAAAAAGATTCCCACATCAAAAAACAATCCATAAACACGATTAATTTTGTACGCTTGAGAAGAGACTTCCATAATAAAATGCGACATTTCATTTTTTACAGCTTCGGCCATCATGCGATAAAGATCCAATGATTCGGGGGTTGTGAGCTGCGATTTAAAATAGTTTTTTCCATCTAAAGTAGAATTCATGGTTGAAAGCATCGCCACTTTATTATTTGTTGTGTGGTCTAAAATATATTTTGTAAAGTAGGCAGCCGTCGTTTTTCCTTTTGTTCCAGTAAAGGCAATTAGTTTCAGTTTATTTTGCGGATAATCATAAAAAGCCATGCTTAAAACAGCCATTGCTTTTCTAATATCTGTTACAATAATGCCCAAGGTCGCTGGAACATCATAGGGAGTTTCAGAAATATAAAGTTCTAATCCAGATTGGATTGCTTTTTCTAGGTATTCTTCTTTGAAATTTAATCCTTTACAGAAAAAAAGTGTATCGGAAGTGACCGTTCTAGAATCATAAGAAATGTCTTTGACTAGTCGATTGTCTAAAGAATCAGGAAGTGTTAACTGCCATTTTTCAGCAACAATAAATTCTTTTAGTAAATTTTCTTGTAGTAAACAATCACGAATACTTTTTAAAGAGAGACTCATTTTTTTGACCTCCAAACGTTTCATAAAAATCTAAATAATTATAGCATATTTTCCACTTTTAAAGCATCTTATGATTAAAATAAGGTATAATGTTAAGGGAAACGTTAAGTAAAAAAAATTATTAAATAAAGTCGTTGCATATACTGGACTTAACAATTAAAATAGTAAGAAGTAGTGTTTAAAAAAGTTGGGGGGAGTAATTTGATAAATCAACCAAATCCTGCTGGGCAGTCCGAACTAACCAGTCAAGAAAAAATGGTTCAAGGATCAGCTTGGATGACAGCAAGCAACATCATTTCCCGAATGTTGGGTGTAATATATATTATTCCATGGTACATGTGGATGGGAGAACACGCAAAGGAAGCGAATAGTTTATTCTCAATGGGTTATACTATTTATGCCCTTTTTTTAATGATTTCTTCGGCTGGAATCCCAGCTGCAATTGCGAAGCAAACATCTCATTATAATTCATTGAATGAATATCGAATTAGTCGCCAAATTTTTTATAAAGCGTTACAGTTAATGGCCATATTAGGTGCTGTTTTTGCGCTTGTTATGTACTTGGCTTCACCAGCTTTGGCTCATTGGTCTGGTGGTGGGGATGAATTAATTCCCGCAATGCGTTCATTAAGCTTAGCTATTCTCGTTTTTCCTTGTATGAGTGTTATTCGAGGTTATTTCCAAGGGAATAATGACATGATGCCATTCGCACTTTCTCAAATTGTAGATCAGGCAGCACGAGTATTTTATATGCTATTGACAGCTTTTATTATCATGAAGATGGGTAGTGGAGATTATCTGGCAGCAGTTACTCAATCTACCTTAGCCGCCTTTATTGGTATGTTGGCAAGTATGATTGTATTAATTTATTTTCTTCGTAAGCAACAACCAATGTTTGACTATTTAGAGGCGCACAGTGCTAATACGTATGAAATTTCTACGCAAGAATTGCTAATGGAAACTTTGAAAGAAGCGTTACCGTTCATTGTGGTGGGCTCAGGTATAACTCTGTTTAAATTAGTGGATCAGTTCACGTTTGCAAATGTGATGGGAATGTTTACGAAGTATTCGGACAGTCAACTAAGAGAACTGTTTGGGATTTTTAATGCTAACCCTGACAAATTGACAATGGTTGTGATTGCCTTAGCAACATCGCTGTCTATTACGGGTTTACCGTTAATTACCGAAGCGATAACGTTGAAGGATCGTCGTGGTCTATCAAAATTAATTAGTAATAATTTTCAATTGTTTATGTTCTTAATTTTACCAGCAACATTTGGAATGATTGTTTTAGCACAACCATTAAACACCTTGTTTTATGAACCAGATAGATTAGGGTATATGGTTTTAATCCAAGCTTGTTTTGCAGGCTTATTCTTAGGATTATATATGCTTTGTTCTAATATGTTGATGGGGATGTATGAAAATAAAGCGGCTGTAAAATATCTAGGAATAGGCTTAATTCTTAAGATTATTGTGCAGTTTCCATGTATTTATCTTTTTGAAGTTTATGGACCGTTGTTAGCAACGATGATTGGGTTTACGTTGACTTGTTTCTTGACGATTCGAAAAATCATCAAAGTAAGTCGATTTAATGTCGGGTTTACTTTGCGAAGAAGTTTGTTAATTTTACTTATTTCATTAGCAATGATGCTCGTAGCCTTTATTTCTCGCCAAATTTTCTATCTGTTTCTTGCTCCAACGCATAAAACAACCGCATTCTTTATCGTCGTATTTGTAGCTGCTATTGGAATTGCCGTTTATGGCTATATCGTTTTGAAAATACGTTTAGCAGACAAATTGTTAGGCGAAAAGGTTGGAAGATTACGTCACAAACTGAAAATAAAATAGTATAGGGTAAGAAAATCGGATAGTTTTACTAATACTGTAAAAGATAAAGTGTTACTCTTCTTGGTTGTTTTTTAGAAAACTCAATCAAGGAGAGTATTTTTGATTAGGAGGAGATTATAAAAATGCGTTTAGATAAATTTTTAGCAGATGTAGGCTTAGGCTCTCGTAAGGAAGTCAAGCAACTAATAAAAAAGAATTTGGTAAAGGTCAATGGTTCGTTGGCAAAAGATGGTAAGATACAAGTAAACGAAAAAACGGATGTCATTACATTTGATGAAGAGCCATTAGTCTATCAACGTTTTTTCTATTACATGCTGCATAAACCTCAAGGAGTGATCTCTGCCACAGAAGATAAAAGGGATGAGACAGTATTAGATTTACTGGCAGATACAGATTTTAGAGATGATTTATTCCCTGTAGGACGCTTAGACAAAGATACAGAAGGGCTGTTGTTGCTAACAAACGACGGTCAATTGGCGCACCAGCTGTTGTCTCCAAAAAAGCATGTGGATAAGGAATACTTTGCAAAAATTGAAGGAGTTGTAACCGAAGAAGACATTCGTTGTTTTAAAAAAGGATTTCCGCTCTCTAATGGGGAGATGGTAAAACCAAGCCAGTTATTTATTGAATCGGTAGATGAAGTAAAACAGTGTTCCACTATCCGCTTGATTATTCAAGAAGGAAAATTCCATCAAGTAAAACGAATGTTTGAAGCGGTTGATAAAAAAGTAACTTATTTAAAACGGTTAAGAATGGGTTCACTTGTATTAGATGAACGGCTTGAATTAGGAGAATATCGTCAGTTGACAGATGCAGAATTAAACAGCTTGAAACCTGAATAGATAGTAGTATTTTTTTTTGAATAGGCGTCCAACTAGCATAAAATCTATCTTGTATAACAGGAAATTATCGGAGAAGTCTAGATGATTTTCTGTTATTTTAATTGTTCGCTTTTTTCTAAAAAATAGATTTAATAATTTTTAGATAAAAAGAATAGTTTTCTGTGTTTAATAAAAAAACAGTTGTTTTTATTAAAAATAGTACATATTTGGTATGGAAATTTAGCATTACATATTATTATATACAAATGAGGAAAGGAGCTGAGAGTTAAAGTTGGGTTAGTGACAGTAAGTGTTTAATTGATATGAGAACGATTACATTACTATCTGTCAAAAAATTAATTTTTAACAATAAATTTTGGAGGGGAAAGAATGAAGAAAATTTTATCGGGTTTATTACTAACAGTACTTTTATTAAATGTAGCTACTCCAACGGTTTTAGCAAGCACATCGGATTATGTTGAAGTTGAAAAAGGTGTTTATTGGATAAATTCCAAAGGAACTGCAGATAACATGGGAAAAATATCTGGAAGAAGTATGGTTGAGTCAAATGAAGGAGAAAAATTTGAAAAAAAATCTCCAGAAGAACGGGCAGCACTTCCGAAAGAAGAACAAGAAATTATCGCATCCATTGAGCAGTATATCAATGGACAAGTGAATCTCAAGGGAAGATCTATCACCGGGGATACTATAGAAGATGCAATGGTTTCTCTAGCTTTTGATTTCGGTTTTAAACGTAATAATTTGTTGTTTGACATGATTGCTGGTTTGAATGGTTCAAACGAAGCAGTGGATTCTGATGAGTATACAGCTTGGTACAATAGCTTGACGAATACTTCAGAACGGACATTAACAGTTTTTGATGAACCGACAGGAAAGAATTTACGTTTATATTCACGTTATATTGATAATAGTTCAAGTAAAACGGTCATTTTGCATACAGGGTATCGAGCACCTCAGAACGGCATGATGAGAGCAGCTAAATTCTTTTCAGATAACGGCTACAATGTGTTACAACCAGATACGCGTTCTCATAATGTTAGCGAAGGAGAATATATCACTTTTGGGTATTATGAAAAAAATGATTTGAATCAATGGATAGACCAAGAGGTTGCTCAGAAGCCTGGTCAAGAAGTCGTTTTATATGGAAATTCAATGGGGGCAGCAACCACCATGATGTCTCAAGCAACGCCACATCCTAACGTTAAAGCCTATATTGAAGATTGTGGTTACTCCTCTTTAGAACAGCAACTTAGAGATACGTTGCATCTTTTAACAAAATACTTTGAATATATTCCGATTGTGAATTTGACCGATTGGTATGCTAAAGAGGGTGCCTTAATTCAAAAGTTGAATGAGCAAAAAATTAAACCTGTTTTGAAGTTTGATTTGTATGAGGTTTCGCCTTTTGAAGCAGTAAAAACTTCGGGCGTACCAAAACTGTTTATTCATGGAGAAGCAGATTGGTTTATTCCACCAGTTGCGCTGAATCTACTTTACGCAAATGCAATTGGCTACAAAGAGCAATTAATAGTACCGAATGCAGGCCATGCTGAAGCTTTTGGTGTCGGTGGTGATGTCTATACGCAAAAAGTTCTTTCCTTTTTAGAAAGTGTTTATTCAATGAAAAGCAAAATGCCTGTTGTTGCTCCAGACACCAATCTTTTAAATAATACAAGCTTTGATTTTACCAATACGAACTTTAATGGTTGGGAGACAAGTACGACCTTTGAAAATACTGGATTCACTAACAAAGCTCTTGCTAGAAACAGTTATGGAGAATTTGTATTTAAGAATTCAGGTAAAAAAGATGTCGTCACAGCGGCTAAATACAATGACGGAATTCGTTTTTATGCACGTTATGGCTATAATGATGGTTTGGTAGGACAAAATGTACCAGTAGTAGCTGGAGAGACGTATGAATTAAGTTTTAATGGGAAAAATGAAACGGCTGCAGCATTTACTCGTGGAAATATTTTATACGGAATTGATTCAATAAAAAAAGATGAAGGATTAAGTAATAATTCTAATAACGTAAAGAAAACACTATTATACACGGCAGACGAGACTAAAGAAGCAAAAGTCAAAGTAGGTGGGAAACTAGGCTATTATGCTTGGTATGATTTAACCGATTATGCTCATATTGCAGTTAACAAATTAAATTTTGTCAATACAGACCGAACACCGCCTCAAGGGCTAATCATTCACTCAATTAGTACTAATAATGGAATTTGCACGGTACAAGGAACTGGTGAACGCAATAGTAAAGTGTTGCTAGAAAACCAACTGGGTGAACAAAAAGCAATAGTAGAGACGGATAATAAGGGCAATTTCTCCTTGTCTCTTTCTAAAGATTTAGGAACGACACTTCATTTAATTAATATGGATATAAAGGGAAATAAAAGTCAGTCTAATGTTTTTGTTTTTCAATAATTAGTTATCCTTGAAAAAGTCTAGAAGAACATTACTGTTTTTCTGGACTTTTTTCTTTTAAGGAATGTCTCATTAATAGATTATACTCATGAGATAAGGGTTTGTTCCTCTTTTTCTTTGACTCAGGTAGTAAAAAAGACTAGACTAATCTTGTTATGGAGATTAAAGGGGGATTGAAAATGGGTGCGATTGAGATTAAAGGGTTAACAAAATATTATAAGAAACATGCTGCAATTAAAGAGGTTGATTTATCTGTAGAAGCTGGCGAAATTTATGGTTTTATTGGGCCAAATGGAGCTGGTAAGTCAACAACAATTAAAGCACTCTTAAATTTTATTTATCCTGATAAAGGAGAAGCAAAGATTTTGGGGTTAGATAGTATTAAAGAGGCGAAAAAGATTCGAGAAAAAGTAGGCTATGTTTCAAGTGATGTACGCTTTTATCCTAATATGACAACGATGGATACCTTGAAATATGTTGCAGAATTTCACGGATTAAAAGAGAGTAAGAAAAGAATTGATTACTTTGTAGAACTTTTTGAAATTGATGATAAAAAGAAGGTTTCCGAACTTTCTTTAGGAAATAAAAAGAAAATTGCTATTGCTGCTGGTTTGTTATCAAAACCGGAATTGTTAATTTTAGACGAACCGACAAATGGGTTAGATCCACTGATGCAGCATCGACTTTTCGAAGAATTGGAACGCTATAATAAAGAGGGCATGACTATTTTTCTTTCCAGTCATGATTTAAATGAGATTCAACAACATGCGCATCGAGCGGCTTTTATTCGAGAAGGTGAAATTATTACTGTTCAAGATATTTCTAAAGAAAAATCATTAGGCAAAGTGATTACGCTAGTTGGAGATGAAATTCCACTATCTTTATTTGAAAAAATGGGCGCAGCGATTTTAAAACATGAAGGGAACGAAACACGTCTTTTTTATGAAGGAGATTTACATGAAGTGCTGCCACTGCTGGCGGATCAGTCGATTCAAGATTTTACTATCACTACTCCCGAATTAGAAGATCAGTTTATGGCTTTATATGAAGGAGGAGAGTTAAAATGATTGTAGCGAAGATTGAAAGTCATTCATTAATCAAAAGTTTGATTATTTGGAGTATTTTGTTTGGTGTAATTGTTTTTGGTTTCAGCTCGGTCTATCCTCAAATGCATAGCACAGCAATGAAGAGTGTTCTAGATGCAAAACTTGGAGGGTTGTCACCAGCCTTGTTAAAAACTTTTAATATCAGTGTAAATGGCCAAAGTAGTTTTTTAGTAGCGACGGGCTTTTTCTCTTATTATTTTCAGTATATGTTTTTGGCGGCAAGTATTTATGCAATGATGTTAGGGAGTCAAGCGTTAATTAAAGAAGAAACCGATGGAACAATTGAATTTCTTTATGCACAACCTATTACTCGTAAAGGAATTGTCAGTGGAAAGTTACTAGCCAATACAGGAATTTTAGTCGTATTTTGGTTACTGTCGTTTGTTTTTTCTTTGGGAGCAACTTTGGCATTTAAACAGTCTACAGATAATACCGACGACATTCTAACAGCTCTTGCGAAAGTTTACACACAAGATGGACTAATTCTGTTATTTTTCTTAGCGTTAGGCTTTTTGCTTTCGACCTGTTTAAAATCAAGTAAACAAAGTACTAGTATTTCGCTGGGAATAGTGTTCTGTTTTTATTTGATTGGGATTTTTGCAGACTTAAATCAATCTTTTTCATGGGCGCAACATTTTTCGCCAATTCACATGGGAATTCCAGCAAAATTGCTGGAAAAGAACTTACCTATAGGAACAATTGGTCTGTTCATATTGTTTAGCGGCTTGTTTATCGTAGGAACCTATGCTATTTATCAACGTAAAGATTTAAAAGTATAAGAGGCAAGATAAAAATGAAAAACTCTGAAACCCTTAAAGTTGTGAAGGTTCCAGAGTTTTTTATTGTTCATATTTTTTCATAAACAGAGGGAGTTGTTTACTGATTTCAGTTGGTAAGACGACGTAGTGAGTTTTTCCTAGAGTTTCGCCAATTAAACTGTGAAGGTAGACAGCCGCACAAATAGCTGCTTCCTTATTTTCAAATTGTGCTAGAAAGCCAGTAATCATACCAGCTAACGTATCGCCCATGCCCCCCGTCGCCATTGCAGGGGTACCGATTGGATTTGAATAAGTAGCTGTTAGTCCGTAAATTTCAGTTCGATGGCTTTTTAAGACGATTGTTCCACCAATTTCGGCTTGTTTCTTTTTGTTTGCGGTTTCTGATTGTTCATTAATAAGAAGTTGACTTAGTCGTTGCCATTCCATTTGGTGTGGCGTGAAGACAGTCATTTTTGGATATTTTAAAATAAGATTCATTTCAGCGAATAAAGTAATAGCTGAACCATCAATCACTAGCCATTGAGATTCTTTTTGATGAGTTAATACAAAAGTTAATAATTCATGACTGATTGTTTCTAATCCAAGACCTGGACCGATCAGAATAACGGTTGCATTTTCAAGAACTGAAGCCAGCAATTCATCGTTTGACCAGTCAACAACCATCGCTTCTGGTGAACGTGCATGAAGAGCAGCGTGGTTTTTTTCTGCTGTTACAACGGTAACTAAACCAGTACCAGAAGCGAGAGCAGCTTCGGCACTCATAAGAATTGCTCCACCAAATTGTTCATTTCCACCAATTAAAACAGCACGTCCGAAGGTTCCTTTGTATGAATTTGGAGGTCTTTGACAAATAACATCAGACAAAATAGTTGTAGTTAGTTTTTTCATGGGATAATCTCCTAAGCTCTTTTCTCTATTATAAAGGGATTAAAAGAAATCAGCAAAGTAACTAGCAAAAAATCGAATAAAATACTCGGCTCCTTTTTATTTTTCTTTGAGTTAGTGGTATGATGAAGAGTGTAGAATAATGAATTGGAGTGACAACTAAATGACAATTAATTGGCAAAAAGAAGTCGAGACAAGAAAAGAAGCTTTATTGGAAGATTTACAAAATTTATTACGTATAAATAGTGAGCGTGATGATACAAAGGCAACTCCAGAAGCACCTTTTGGACCAGGACCTGTTGCTGGATTAAAGCATATGTTGGCTTATGGCGAACGTGATGGTTTTACCGTTAAAAATGTGGATAACTATGCTGGACATATTGATTATGGCGAAGGCGACGAAACGCTAGGAATTTTTGGACATATGGATGTGGTACCTGCTGGTGATGGTTGGGAGACTGATCCCTATGAGCCGGTAATTAAAGACGGGAAAATCTATGCTCGTGGCTCAAGTGATGATAAAGGCCCTAGTATGGCGGCTTATTATGCTATGAAAATTATTAAAGATTTAGAGTTACCACTGTCAAAAAAAGTTCGTTTTGTTGTGGGAAGTGATGAAGAGAGTGGTTGGGGCGATATGGATTACTACTTCCAACATGAAGAAGCCCCTGATTTTGGTTTTTCACCAGATGCAGAATTTCCAATTATTAATGGTGAAAAAGGAAATGTTTCCATTTATGCACATTTTAAAGGGACTAACAGTGATGAGTATGTACTAGAAAGCTTTGAATCAGGTCTTCGTGAAAATATGGTTCCTGGTACAGCTAAAGCGATTATTACAGTTCCTTCTACAGAAATAGCTAGTAAAATGAAAGGCGCTTTTGAAGTATTCTTGAAAGAAGAGCCGATTACGGGAACATTTGCAGGAAATGATACCGTAGTAGAAATTTCAGTCATAGGAAAAGGCGCACACGGAGCAAGTCCACAGTCTGGAATTAATGCAGCAACCTTTTTAGCTGTATTCTTAGATAGTTACGATTTTGGAGCAGCTGCGAAAGGTTTTATTCATTCTGCTGCAACAATTCATGAAGACTTTTATGGTGAAAAATTAGGGGTTGCTTTTGAAGACGAAAAAATGGGTCAATTGACAATGAATGCGGGTCTGTTTACTTTTAAAAAGGATAGTGAAAAAGGAAATTCTATTAGCTTAAACTTCCGTTATCCAAAAGGAACATCCGCTGAAGTCATTGAAGCAGGGATTAAGGAAACTATCGGTAAGAACGAAGCCATTTTTGAACAAGGCGATCGAAATCAAGCCCCTCATTACGTACCTGCAGATGATCCATTGGTAGAAACGTTGTTACAAGTATACGAAGATCACACTGGCGAAAAAGGAGCAGAAAAAATTATCGGTGGCGGAACCTATGGACGTTTACTAAAACGTGGAGTTGCCTATGGAGCAATGTTCCCTGGCTATACCGATACAATGCACCAAGCCAATGAATTCATGGAACTAGAAGACCTATTCCGTGCGACTGCTATTTATGCGGATGCAATCTATCGTTTGGCGAAGTAGAATAGAACCAAAAAGGGAATAGAATAAAACTGATTCTACTAAAAAAGTACTATTCACTAAAATTTTTAGTGAGTGGTACTTTTTGAGGTATAAAGAGATGGATAACGTTGTTGAAAATCAGTCAAAAGTAATCTTTCGTTATATCCGTATATTTTATCTTACTCTTTTTGTGGAAATAATATATGAGTTAGTGGGAAATTAAATCATTAGCCAAACTATTTCAGTTGGGCGAGATATTTGATTTTTATGCTGAGTATTGTGAAGCTATATTTTGCGCAAAGGTCTGGATTAAAAAAATTCAATGGATTTTTTTCTTTGTAGAGGGCGTATTGTTTCTGATTTATTAGAATGAAAGTCGGACTGATCGTTAATAAATAATTGAAACGGAATAATTCAAATAATTAATTTGTGAGAGTTATTATTGGAATTTCCATTGACAAGTGCAGTGAAATCCCATATAATTCATACAACGATTAAATATTAGACAAATGTTTTGATAAGAACTAGTAAGATATAGACGTTAAACAGAAAGTAGCCGGCAGATGAGAGGCGCATAACAGAGAAGTATCTGAATTCCTCTTTGAACTTCGCGCTGAAATAAGTAGGTTGCGACGGTAATTGCGTCCGTTATAATGCTAGAGTATAAATTTGTACTTGAAGAGTCAATTAGTGTGAACTGATTGAAAACTAAGGTGGTAACACGGATCATTTCGGTCTCGTCCTTTTCAGCGATGAAAAGACGAGGCCTTTTTGTTGCATTTTTAGAGAAGAAAGACTGATCGATCGTATTAAAAATAAAAAAATGAAGGGAGTAATGAAAAATGAGTTTTAAAGCTTTAAGTCAACCAATCAACTTTGAACAAGTGAAATCACTATCTAAATTAACGGAGGAACATGCGAAGATTAAAGCAGCGAGGGACAAAGAGTTGCAAGCAATTATGGAAGGTAAGGATGAAAGAATTTTACTTCTTATTGGTCCTTGTTCTGCCCATGAAGAAAGTTCAGTAATGGAATACGTTACGCGTTTGGCAAAAGTTCAAGAGGAAGTAAAAGATAAAATTTTTATGGTGCCTAGAATTTATACAAACAAACCTAGAACCAATGGTGATGGTTACAAGGGATTATTGCATCATCAGAACCCAGAAGAAGGCGAAGCCTCTAATTTAATTCAAGGGATTGCAGCGGTTCGTAAGCTTCATAACAAAGTAATTAGCGAGACCGGATTAACGACAGCAGATGAAATGCTTTACCCTGAAAACTTAGAATTCGTTGAAGATTTAGTAAGTTACATTGCGGTTGGTGCTCGTTCGGTTGAAGATCAACAACACCGTTTTGTAGCAAGTGGTATTGACCAACCAACCGGATTGAAAAATCCAACAAGTGGTAATCTAAACGTCTTGTTCCACTCTCTTTATGCAGCGCAGCAACAACAAGAATTTATTTATAATGGAATGGAAGTACAATCAAGTTCGAATCCGTTAGCACACGTAGTTCTTCGTGGAGGACTAAATGAATACGGAGAAAACATTCCTAATTATCATTATGAAGATCTTTTAAAAGTTGTGAATTTATATAAAGCTGGCAAATACAAAAATCCATTTATTGTAGTGGATACGAATCATGATAATTCTGGCAAACAGTATAGTGAACAAGTTCGGATTGTCAAAGAAACTCTAATTAACCGTACCTGGAACGAGGATATGAAAAAATGGGTTCGAGGATTTATGATTGAAAGCTTCCTTGAAGATGGGCGCCAAAATGCAGACGGCAAAGTCTTTGGTCAATCAATTACCGATCCTTGTCTGGGGTGGAAGGCAACCGAAGAATTGATTCATTATATTGCGGAACATAGTTAAAATTTTGAGAATGAAATTGGAGGCAGAGAATAAACCAAAACGGGTTTGTCTCTGCCTTTAATCTTTGAATGAGGTTTAGAAAAAGAGCAGATTGACTCCTTGGAAAGAGTTGTTTAGAGATAGCTATTTTCTGATCTTTTTCAAGAGCTTTATTTATTTAACTCAATTTGGTATTTATCAATTAGTTTTTTTGCTTTTTCAATTCCATCATTAGTAAAGCAGAAGGATTTTGAACGTTTACTATTCGTTATTAGTCCTTCATCAGTAAGTTGATTTAACCTATTGAAATCATAGCTTTTCCAGCTTCTGGTAGAGGTATAGAGGCTAGTTTTTTCTTCCCAAGAATTCAAATACAGCAACAATAAAATGAGTTCTTCAATTGTTTATTTCATTTCAAATTCCATCTTTCTATAAAGGTATTTTTGACAACTCGTCTATAAAAGCGGGACGATGTTTGTAACTATTCATCAAATCTTGGCGAAGTGCTAAAGCGGCTTTGGAACCGCAACTTTTTCGTAATTGTTGAATATATGGTGCAATATTTCTATAGGCTTGCCGGTTATTGGCTTGACTAGCTTGTCCATAAATAAAAAGAGTAAATATCTTGTTGACTTCAATGGGATAGACTTTTTCCAAGTATGATGTATAAGTAAGAATCCGTTGCGGAAATTCTTGGCAATAGGTTAATAATTTTTCAGTTAGATTTTCATGAATTAGGATTTTGGGATAAATTGTTTCGTAATAAGAAGCTGTATTTGTATTGAGAGATTTTAAAATTCTTTCTATAACAGTTGACCACTCGATAACTGGTGTAAGTTTCTTTAATACTAAAAAGTAGGAAAAATTGTCTTCTAAGACAAATTGTTCAGCTAATTCTCTTTGTTTTAAGAAGTTTTTTTGTTTAACGTAAATCTCATATTCTAAATATTGCCAGCGCAAAACAATATTAGGTGAATCAGTGTCACTGTGTTCCCCTTCAATGCAAAGTTGTAAAGCGGTGTCTAATTGATTTTCTTGTATATTTTTCTTAATTAAGAGTTCTCTAAAAAAGTGATTTTCTATATGATTTTCAGCGAATGCTAAAGCTTCTTCAGTACTAGCATACTTTTCTAAAAAAGCGTAGATAAGCTTTGGAGCTTCTTCTGCAATAAAGGTATCACTACTTTTTTGTAATTTTTTTAAATAAGAATGCAAAGCTGTTTGGCTGTCAGTAGTATTAGCAGTTTGAATACATAGATCAATAAACTCAAAAATGAAATCATATTGCTCGTGAGGGAAATGTTCCAATAGTAAAAATAAAGAATCGAAACATTTTTTTCTAAGTGGAGAATCCTCTGAAAGAGTTTCAATAAATTGAGTGAGTTCAGATAGAGTATCCTCTATGGCTAAATAAATTTGGTTGTAGTGGTCATCATCATCAAAGAAAAGGGCTATTTCTTCTACTAATTGACAATAAAGAGCTAATTGCGTATTAGGATTATCAATGGTGGAACAGATTTCAAGAGCTTCTGTCACCGGTACTGTAAATGTTTCATAACTGGTATCGTAGTAATCATATTCTTCAAAATAAATTGAAGAAATCAAATTTTTAACTTTTTGAATAGGAGTAGCATTGAAAGAGAATTGGTTACAAATTCTTTTTTTAAGATCCTTGTCCTTAGCAGACAAGGTCAAAAGCAATTGGATTAAGTCTTCCTTGGTTACAGAGTTAAGCAGTTTCTCAAATTCAGCAGTAGAAATCGAATGTTCAGAAGATTTATCAGGAGTAGGTTTAAGATCATCTAAAGCATAAAAAACGGCTACTTGATGTTTGCAATATTCTCCCAAATCATAAGGGCAGTCACAATAGCTTTCAATAATTTCATTTGAATTAGAAAGGCAAACGTGGACTTCATATTCATCGGTTCCCAAAATAGTGGCCAGCCATTCCTGTTTGTCTTCGTCATAGTAAAGTAAATCGATTCGATTATCGATAAAATAGTTATAACCACGATCAATAATTGCCTTATCAATCAGTGCTTCAAAATTACTTAGATCCATAGTATTTCACCGTCCTTTTTTTATTATACTATTACCTCTATAGTATATCTTGTGATAAGAAAAGACAAAAGCTTTTTTAAAACCTGACAAACTGTGGTCAAGTTTGCTTAGGTATACTGTGGTGAGTCTGGAAATCCCAGCGACGAATATTCTCATGAATTGTCTGAAACTTGTTTTCATTAAGCCGCGATTATGCACTAGATAAGCTGTATCTATTTCCTAGATTCTCCAAACAATTCTCTGAAAAATTTTGATTTCACTATAGTTTTTAGAAACACGCTGGAAAGACAAGATATTAGAAAGGAAATGGAATATCAAGTATACTAGTAAAAAGATAAGGGAATATACGTTCTTAATTTTTGAATGAATAAGTATAAAGGTGAAAAGGAGAAGAGATGATTGAATTTAGAGGTGTTTCTAAAGAATATAATGGCCAGTTAGTGGTAGAAAATTTTCAAGTAGACATTACAGATGGCGAATTTTTTGTGTTAGTTGGGCCAAGCGGTAGTGGAAAAACAACTATGTTAAAAATGATTAATCGCTTGATTGAGCCGACAGATGGAGATATTTATTTTAACCAGAAGCGTCTAATTGATTATGATTTAAAGGAATTGCGGTTGAGAATTGGGTATGTTCTACAACAAATTGCATTATTTCCCAATTTAACAGTGGCAGAAAATATTGAATTAATTCCTGAAATGAAAAAATGGAGCAAAGAAGAAAGACGAGCAAGAACAAAAGAATTGTTAATGAAAGTTAATTTGCCTCCAGAAGACTATTTGAATCGTAAGCCTGCTGAATTGTCTGGGGGAGAGCAACAGAGAATTGGCATTTTGCGTGCGATTGCAGCGAAGCCGGACATTATTTTGATGGATGAGCCCTTCAGTGCTTTAGATCCGATTTCAAGAGAACAATTACAATTATTGATTAAAGAATTACATAAAGAGTTAGCGAGTACGATTGTGTTTGTGACCCATGATATGAATGAAGCGCAGTTACTAGGAGATCGCATTTGTGTCATTAAAAATGGCGCAATTGTTCAAACGGATACGCCAGAAAATATTCGATTGCATCCTAAAAATGATTTTGTGGCACAGTTTTTCAAACATGACTCGATTGTGGTTGAAAGTTATTGTGTTGAAGATATGATTTTAGCAGGATTCATATTGGAAAATACTTTATCGACTGCAGAGGTTTCGGTAACACCAGAAGACAAAATAAATACAGTCATTCACTTGGTTAACAAGCACTCCAGCTTAAAAGTAGTCAAGGAAAATGAAGTCATTGGGGAGCTTAATGGAGACAACATTTTACAATTTTTAGAGACAAAAGTTGGAGGTGAAGGCAAGTGAATCAACTAATAGAAACCCTTCTCTCTCGTAAAGAAGAGTATGTGCAGGCGTTAGTGGAACACATACAGCTTTCATTGCTCTCATTATTAATCGCAATTGTTATCGCTATCCCCTTAGCTATATTGCTAACAAATCATAAAAAAGTAGCTGAGATAGTGCTACAAGTGACAGGAATTTGTCAAACGATTCCTTCGCTGGCTTTGTTAGGTTTGCTAATCCCCTTAATTGGGATTGGAAGCCCACCAGCGATTGTTGCGTTAGTCCTTTATGCTTTATTTCCGATTTTACAGAATACGTATACAGGTCTTACTGAAATTGATCCATCTTTAGAGGAAGCTGCAGAAGCTTTTGGCTTAAATAAAAAGGAAAAATTGCTGAAGTTTGAAATCCAATTGGCGTTACCTTTTATTATTTCTGGGATTCGGACGGCAACTGTGATGATTATTGGAACCGCAACTCTAGCAGCATTGATTGGCGCAGGTGGTTTAGGAACTTTTATCTTATTGGGCATTGATCGCAACAACATTTCTCTTATTCTAATTGGTGCAATATCTTCTGCATTACTAGCAGTTATTTTTAACTATGGGATTCATTTATTGGAAAAAGCAAGCTTGAAAAAAATTATTACGGCATCCCTTATGCTATTAGTTTTGCTAGGCGGTTCGTTTTTCTATACTCATCAGGAAAGTGAGCAAAGACAGTTGACAATTGCTGGAAAACTAGGCTCTGAACCAGATATTATTATTAATATGTATAAAGAATTGATTGAAGAAAATACGGATATTAAAGTGAATTTGAAAACCAATTTTGGGAAAACTAGCTTCTTATTTAATGCTTTGAAATCGGATGAAATTGATTTTTATCCAGAATATACAGGAACAGTCCTCGAAACTTTTTTAAATGAAAATACGAATACATCCCGTGATCCCAAAGAAGTTTATGATTATGCTAGAGACCAGATTGAAAAACAGGAAAATATGGTTTATTTAGATCCAATGGGCTTCCAAAATACTTATGCAGTCGCTGTTAAACGCACTTTTGCAGAAGAAAATAATTTGAATAGCATTGAGGATTTGAAGAAAATTGCTAGTCAAATAAAAGCGGGCTTTACCTTAGAATTTATAGATCGAGAGGATGGTTATAAAGGTCTTCAGAAACTTTATGGTTTAGAATTTAATGTGAAATCAATGGAGCCTTCTTTACGGTATCAAGCCATTGAAAATGGAGATGTCAACGTTGTAGATGCGTATTCCACGGATAGTGAGCTGAAACAATATGATTTAGTCATTTTAGAAGATAACAAGCAACTATTTCCTCCGTACCAAGGGGCACCGTTAATGAAAGCTGAAACCCTAAAAAAATACCCTGAACTTGAAAAGATTTTGAATAAATTAACAGGGAAAATAACGGAAGCTGAAATGAGCGAAATGAATTACCGAGTAAATCTTCAACAAGAAGAACCAGCAGCAGTGGCGCATGATTATTTAAGTAAGAATGGGATAAAATAGAATAGAAAGGATCACAGTCAGACAGAAAACTTTATTTTTAAGTGAACTGTCTGTTTTTTTCTGGTAAGCTTTTATGATTGGTTTTGCTATTTGAAAATGGTTAATCACTTCTCACAAGTGTTAGATTATGTTCAAAAGGGCTGTGACCTTCGTATGCCCCAACCCCCTAAAACCGAATAAATGTTGTTTCAGAAGTAGTACTCCACGTCGTTTCGATCTCATCAACTTCATGCATGGGACATACTTGAGTTGCCATGAATCACGATGAGGGCAACGAATCGATGCTTAATAGAACCTACTTGGTGAAGGTCTCTCGGAAATAAGCTAAATACTCTCAAAAATATGGGAAGCTATTTTTGGATGATTCAGTTTATTTCTCGGAGCTAACCACTTCTGTCACAATCTTTTTTAGTATTATGCTTCGAGTTTCAATTTTTGGACATTTAAAAAATGTTGCGCATTAATTGTTATGCAGCCGTATAAAGTCGCTCGATTTTTTAAGGAGCTATTTTTTATAATAATATCTTTTGAAAATTGGCTTTCTATTTGCTGTTTTACTAATTCAATCATGGTAGGAATTTCACGATATAGGGAACTATTAATAATAACAATTTCTGGGTCATAGAGGGTTACGATATTGTTGATGCCAATACTAAGCAGGAAGCAGTTATTATTTATGAGTTCTACTGCCGCTGGATCTTGTGAATGATAGGCTTCGCTAATAATTTTAGAATTAACAGAGCTTAAACCTTTTGCTTCAGAAAATGTATCGTAAAGTACTTTGTTTGAAGCGTATTGTTCTAAGCAACCGTGATTTCCACAAGGACATTGTCGTCCATGGGGATAAAGAATAGAGTGGCCTATTTCGCCAGCTTTTCCATGTTTTCCTAGTTGTAATTTCCCGTCTTCAACAATTCCTGCCCCAATTCCACTATGGATACTTAAACTGACTAAACTATCAAAAGTAGATGAAAAAGTATATTCACCTAATGCAGCCAAATTTGCTTCATTTTCAAGATAAATAGGATAGGTTAAGGATGCTGTCAATTCTTCATAAAGGTTCATTTGATCTAAGTCATAGTAAGGGGTAAAGACAATTTTATTCTGATGAATAATTCCGTGAATAGCGATAGTGACACCAATAATACCATGTTTTGTTTTAGGAATTTTTTGTTCAAATTGTGTAATAATTTCTTTAATCAATGAGACGACATTAGTTGTGTTGACACTAATTTTTCGTTGAGAGACTGTTTCTAATTCTGTTCCGTCTAAATAAGAAAGTAACGCTTCAACGTAGTTATAGCCAATATCGAAAGAAATTGAAAGAGCAGACTGACCATTAAATTCTAATAGAATAGGCTTCCTACCTCCTGACGTACTTCCATCACCAATTCCTGTTTCAGTAACTAACTCTTCCTCTAAAAGTGTTTTTGTAATGGATGAGACGGAGGCTTTATTTAACCCTGTAACAACAGAGAGTTCAGCTCTTGAAATAATTTTTTTATCAATAATCGTTTTTAAAATAGTCGCTTCGTTTTGTTCTCGAATGGAATATTTACTTGTAATCATTTTATTTAAACTCCTTTGTGCTTAATGAAACGATATTAATCGGTTCTATATTTAGTTGTTTCTTTGAGGGTAGGCAGTAATTCTAATTATTTTAGTTATAAAAATAAAATCTCTTTTTAAAGTATAAGTTAGTACAACGTGCTAATCAACTTTAAAGTATTATTTTTAGTAATAAGAAGGCTTCTATGTACCTATAAAGTGTAGTCTCAATAATTGAATTCGTTGGATAGGTTAGGTTAATTAGCCGCCAAACAATTTTTTGAAAGCGCTTGACAATAGAATAGGAATGTTCTATTATGAGCTCATAGTTAGTTTATCATACTAATCAACTAAACGAAAGAAAATTTTATAGGGGGCTACTATTAATGAGTTATTTTCCAGAAGTAAACAAAGTAAAATTTGAAGGGAGCAAGTCAACTAATCCGTTTGCTTTTCGTCATTACAACCCAGAGGAAGTGCTTATGGGAAAAACAATGAAGGAGCATTTACGTTTTGGTATCGCTTATTGGCATACCATGACACAAGATGGTTCAGATCCATTTGGACAGCCTACCAATATTAGAACGTGGGGAGGAGCAACACCCCTAGAAACCGCGAAAAATAGAGTCGAAGCTTTTTTTGAATTACTAGTCAAATTAGATGTAGAGTTTTTTTGTTTTCATGATATTGATATTGCACCAGAAGGAAATTCCTTAGAAGAATTTTTTCAAAACATTGATACGATTACCGATTTAATCAAAATAAAAATGGAAGAAACGGGCATTAAATTATTATGGAATACAGCGAATATGTTCTCAAATCCTCGTTACGTTCATGGGGCTGCTTCATCATGTAATGCGGATGTCTTTGCCTATTCAGCCGCTCAAGTAAAAAAGGGTATAGATATCAGTAAAAAACTTGGTGGTGAAAACTATGTCTTCTGGGGTGGCCGTGAAGGGTACGAATCTCTACTAAACACAGATATGAAATTTGAACAAGATAACATTGCTCGGTTATTTAAAATGGCGATTGCTTACGCAGATAAAATTGGGCACAAAGTCCAATTTTTACTGGAACCAAAACCAAAAGAGCCTTCAAAACATCAATATGATTTTGATGCGGCGACAACAATGGCCTTTATTCAGAAATATGGATTAGCTAATCATTTTAAACTAAATTTAGAAGCAAATCATGCCACACTAGCTGGACATACGTTTGAACATGAATTGAATGTAGCTCGTTGTTACAATTCGTTAGGCTCAATTGATGCCAATCAAGGTGATATGTTGTTAGGCTGGGATACTGATGAATTTCCAACAAATCTTTACGATACAACAGTAACGATGGTTGAAATTTTAGAGAATGGAGGAATCGCCCCTGGGGGGATTAATTTTGACGCAAAAGTTCGTCGCTCTTCCTTTGAAATGAAGGATTTGGTATTAGCACATATTGCAGGCATGGATACGTTTGCTCGTGGGTTAAAAACGGCAGTCAAACTAAAAGAAGATCGCTTTTTCGATGAACTAAAAGAAAAACGTTATGCAAGCTATTCAAAAGGAATTGGTGAAAAAATTGTAAAAGATCAGGAGAATTTGGAATCCCTAACAGCTTACGCCATGTCCCACGATAAAATAGTCAATGAATCGGATCACTTGGAATATGTTAAATCACGTCTAAACGATTATTTAGTATAAATCAAAAAGGAGAGAGATGAAGATGAAACGTAGTAAAGTTCTTTTTTCAGTAACGATGTTGGCGGTAGTGGGAATCATTTTAGGGGCATGTGGTAGCAGCGGTTCGAGTTCGAAGGATGAAACAACAGTAGATGTTTTCAATATTAAAGTGGAAACGAAAGATCAGCTAGATGATCTGGCTAAGAAATATGAGAAAAGCCATGAGGGAGTAAAAATAAATGTAACGACAGTTGGTGGTGGACAAGATGCAAATGCAGCTTTACAAACCAAATTTTCATCTGGAGATGAACCCAGTATATTTTTATTAGGCGGTTTAGCTGATATGGAAAAATGGAGCGATAGCCTGGCTGATCTAACGGATACAAAATTAGCAAAAAATGCGATAGAAGGAACTTTAGCCGGGGCCTCTAAAGATGGAAAAGTGTATGGACTTCCTATGAACATTGAAGGATTTGGTTTTTTAGTCAATAAAGAGTTATTTAAAAAAGCTGGAGTAGATATAGAAAAAATTACTTCTTATACCGATTTTGAGAATGCGGTAAAAAAATTAGATTCAAAAAAAGATAGCTTAGACATGAAAGCAGTTTTTGGTTTCAGTGCGAAAGAATTTTGGGTTGTTAGTCAATATAGTACCCATTTTATTTCCCCTGAGTTCAATGATGATTTACAAAAAGTCTATGATGCCAAAACCATTGATTTTAAATATGGTGATGTCTTTAAAAAATACACAGATTTAATTAATCAATATAATGTCCAGCCAATATTATCTTTAGATTATAGTACGTCTGTAGAAGAAGATTTTGCTAATAATCAAGTGGCGATTGTTCATCAAGGAAACTGGATTGTTCCAACATTAAACAGTTTAGATCCAGAATTTACAAAAGACAAACTAGGAATTTTACCATTATATGTAGCTGACTCCAACAAAGGGAAAATTGCTGCTGGACCTTCTTGGTATTGGGGGGTAAATAAAAATAAAGATGAAAAAGTCCTTCAAGCAAGTAAAGATTTCTTAGAGTGGATGTATACCGATAAAGAGGCAATGAAAGTAGTAACGGATGAAATGGAATATATTCCAGCGTATACTAATTTCTCAGCAGATTCTATTAGCGACCCTACGTCCAAGGAGATATTCAATTATTTATCAGAAGGAAATGTGGTTCCTTGGATGCATAATCAATACCCTGATGGTTATTCACAAACACAATTTTATCCAGAGTTTCAAAAATATCTAAACAACGATATTTCTTGGGATGAATTGATGACCAAATCGAAAGATGCTTGGGCTTCAGATAGAAAATAAAAATGGAAAGATTGTGGTAAAATCCCTCTTGGTTTTACCACTTCTTTTTCATCATTCATTTTAAGGAGGAGAAGGTTATGAATAATAAATCAAAATCTTTTTGGTTGTTTTTAGCGCCTAGTTTACTTGGGATGGTTATTGTATTATTTATTCCTTTAGTTACTGGAGCCTACTATTCCATGACAGATTGGGATGGCAATAAAATCGAGCAATTTTTAGGATTGGGAAATTATCTGCAGGCATTTCAAGATGAACGGTTTCTAAGTAGTATCTGGTTTACAACGAAATTTTCAATTGTTGCGATTTTATTCGTAAACATTATTGGATTAGGATTGGCACTTCTGGTAACACAAAAGGCAGATAAACTAAATAACTTGTTTCGAACTGTATTTTTCATGCCCAACTTAATTGGTGGGATTATCTTAGGATTTATTTGGCAGTTTATCTTTATTAAAGCTTTTGCTGCAGTTGGAGATGCTACCGGAATTGAATTTTTTAAAGGTTGGCTTTCAACGACGAATACTGGGTTTTGGGGCTTAGTAATTCTGTTTGTTTGGCAAATGAGTGGATACATTATGATTATTTATATTTCGTTTATCAATAATATCCCTGAAGAATTAATAGAAGCTGCGGATATTGACGGTGCGACAGGCTGGCAAACTTTTTGGAAAATCAAATTTCCGATGTTGGCGCCGGCATTTACTGTAAGTTTATTTCTAACGTTGTCGAATGCGTTTAAAATCTACGATCAAAACTTAGCATTAACGGCAGGTGGTCCATTTGATTCTACTCAAATGGTAGCAATGAATATTGTAAATGAAGCTTTTTCAGTAAGGAAAATGGGGTATGCACAGGCGAAGGCCGTTATTTTCTTAGTAATTATTGCCGTTATTTCAGTCGTTCAGATTAGTATCACTAGAAAACGGGAGGTAGACTTATGAAGCTTCAGAAGCAGAGAAAAGCACTTTTGGTTAAAATCGCTGGCGTTGCGTTAACTATTATGTGGCTGTATCCATTCTATTTGATCGTTATCAATTCATTTAAAACCAAAGCTGAAATTTTCAAAAACACACTAAATGTTCCTCAGAATTTTACGACAGAGAATTATCCAGTGGCATTTGAAAAGTTAGACTTTTTCAGGAGTGCATTCAACTCAGTAATGATTACAGCAATTTCACTTTTTGTTGTGGTCATTTGCACTTCGATGGCTGCTTATGCATTATCTAGAAATAAAAGCAAGTTAAGTAACAGCATTTATTTTGTGATTGCGATAGGTTTGTTGATCCCGTTTCAAGCGATTATGATTCCGCTAATTTCTTTTTTTGGAAAAGCGAATCTGTTGAATCGTCCGGGCTTAATTGTCATGTATTTAGGTTTGGCTAGTAGTATGGCGATTTTCTTGTATTTTGGTGCATTAAGAGGGATTCCACAGTCTTTAGATGAAGCAGCAACAATTGATGGTGCATCGAAATTTCAAATTTATTGGTACATTATTTTACCCCTATTGAAACCAACTACTGTGACAGTTATAGTGCTGAACGCAATCTGGTTTTGGAATGACTATTTGCTGCCATCATTGGTTATTAATAAAGAAGGAATGTACACGATTCCACTGAAAATGTTTTACTTCTTTGGACAATATTCGAAACAATGGCATTTAGCTTTAGCAGCATTATTTATTGCGATAATTCCAATCATTATTCTTTATGTCTTTTTACAAAAATATATTATAAAAGGCATCTCTGATGGTGCCGTAAAATGAGGAGGACAACATGAAATTTACAGATGGTTATTGGATGACAAAAAAAGGCTATACGATTCAGACGCCAAAAGAAGTATTTACTTTTGACACAACGAAAGAAACCGTAACGTTATATGCACCATACAAGAAAATTGAAGGACGGGGAGATACACTTAATATGGGAATGAGTACGATTACGTTATCTAGCCCATTAGAAGACATGATCTCTGTTAAAATTATTCACCATGAAAAAAATAACCCTGGACCTGTTTTTGAATTGCAAAAAGAGGAAACACACCCTTCAATAGATGAGAGTCAACAAGAACTATCTTTTACTTCAGGTTCTTTAAAAGCAAAAATAGCATTGAACGATAAATTTCGCTTACAATTTTTTGGACATAATCAGCTATTAACGGAATCCCCTTTTGGCGCGCAAGGAGAAATCAATCATGTTGATGGAACACATTACATGAGAGAACAGCTGGCTCTTGGAGTAGATGAGCAAATTTATGGGTTAGGAGAACGTTTTACTCCTTTTATAAAAAATGGACAAACAGTCGATAGTTGGAATGAAGATGGGGGTACAGGCAGCGAACAAGCCTATAAAAATATTCCTTTCTATATGAGTAGTAATGGCTATGGTGTATTTGTAAATCATCCCGAAAAAGTTTCTTTCGAAATCGCTTCTGAAAATGTTTCTCGTGCGCAATTTAGTGTTGAAGGTGAGTCATTGGAGTACATTATTATTTATGGACCGACACCCAAAGAAATTATAGAAAAATATACACAGTTAACAGGTAAACCAACATTACCGCCAGCTTGGTCATTTGGGTTATGGTTGTCCACTTCATTTACTACGGATTATAGCGAAGCAACTGTTATGTCCTTCATTGATGGTATGTTAGAAAGAGAGATTCCGATAGAAGTATTCCATTTTGATTGTTTTTGGATGAAGGCTTTTGAATGGTGCAATTTTAAATGGGATGAAAAACTTTTTCCAGATCCTGAGGGAATGATTAAGAGAATACATGATAAAGGAATCAAGGTGTGTGTTTGGATTAATCCATATATTGGTCAAAAGTCACCGTTGTTTGAAGAGGGAAAGAAAAATGGTTACTTTTTGAAACAAGCTGACGGAAATGTTTGGCAATGGGATATGTGGCAGGCGGGTCAAGGGATTGTTGATTTTACGAATCCAGCAGCAGTAAAGTGGTATCAAGGTTATTTGTCAGAATTATTGGAAATGGGAGTAGACTGTTTCAAAACAGATTTTGGTGAGCGGATTCCAACGGATGCTGTCTATTTTGACCACTCAGACCCCAATAAAACGCATAATTATTATAGCTATTTGTATAATGAGGCTGTTTTTTCTTTACTACAAGAAAAAAGAGGAGCGAATGAAGCAGTCCTCTTTGCCCGCTCAGGCACGGTTGGCTCTCAGAAATTTCCTGTTCATTGGGGTGGAGATAATCTTTCTCAGTATGTTTCGATGGCAGAAACTCTAAGAGGAGGACTTTCCTTTTTATTGTCTGGGTTTGGTTTTTGGAGTCATGATATTGGTGGCTTTGAAGAAAACGCTACTGCAGATATCTACAAACGTTGGACGCAGTTTGGCTTACTTTCAACACATAGTCGCTATCATGGGAATATTGAATATAGAGTACCTTGGCTTTATGATGAAGAAGCCGTTGATGTAACAAGGAAATTTACGCAATTGAAAGCACAACTGATGCCCTATCTATATACACAAGCAGTAGCTACCGCTAAGACAGGTGTTCCGATGATGCGACCACTATTTATGGAGTATGTTGAAGACAAAAATACCTACTTTATCGATAAACAATATTTTTTAGGAGAGTCAATAATGGTTGCTCCTGTTTTCTCTGATAGTGGTAAGGTTCAGTATTATTTACCACAAGGTTGTTGGACACAATTGCTAAATAACGAAGTAAAAGAAGTGAGTAGAAACGGGCAATGGCAGACTGAAACTCATGATTATCTTAGTCTTCCTGTTTGGGTTAAAGAAAATAGCATTGTAATCATGGGTCGAGAAAATCATCAAAGTGTTGCTTATGACTATAAAGATCAGGTAGAAATCCATTGTTATCAATTATCTGCCGGGAGTCATCAACAAGAACTTATGAGCAATTCAGGAGATTTAGTTGCTAAGGTGAAAATAGAGAAAAATGCAGGAAATATTACAATCTCGCTAGAAGGATTTACAGGTGAAAATATTATTTTTATTCATGAAGGAGAAAAAATAATTAAACAAGAAGTGACTGGAAACACAACAGTCATTAATTTAGAGACTAGGTAAAAATGAAGAACTAAGAGGGAGGGAGAACATGTCCTATGTTTTAGGCTTAGATTTAGGAACCAGTGGATTAAAAGGTTTGCTTGTCAATAAACAAGGAGAGGTAGTTTGCTCAGCAACAGCTAATTATTCAATAGAGACTCCTCAGTCGGGATTTAGTGAACAAGATCCTGAAAATTGGATAAAAGCAGCAGAAAAAGTGCTTGCTGAACTTATTAAAGAACAACCTGATATTTTGGAATATTTGGAAGGAATTAGTTTTTCTGGTCAGATGCACAGCTTAGTTGTTTTAAACAAGGAAAAACAAATTCTTAGAAACGCTATTTTATGGAATGATGTTAGAACCACTGAACAGTGCCAGCAAATAAGTGAAATAATGGGCGACGAGTTGTTGGAAATAACCAAAAATGCTCCGTTGGAAGGTTTTACTTTACCCAAAATTCTTTGGCTTCAGGAAAATGAACCTGAACTTTGGCAAGAAGTAGAACATATGTTATTGCCCAAAGATTATTTAGGCTTTTGGATGACGGATACGATTCATATGGATTATTCAGATGCAGCAGGTACGTTGCTATTAGATGTTGAGGGCAGAGGTTGGTCTTGGAAAATCGTGGATATATTTGGAATTAAGCGAGAAATGTTAGCAGAATTGGTTCATTCGGGGCAACAAATTGGTGTTTTAAAAAAAGAATTATGTCATCATTTTGGGTTCAAAAATGAAGTGCGAATTTTCGCAGGTGGTGCAGATAACGCTTGTGCAGCTATTGGTGCGGGTGTAATTGATGAAGGCTTGGGTATGTGCAGTATTGGGACATCAGGTGTTTTTCTTTCCTTTGAGAAAGAGTCTAAAGTCACTTATGCTGGGAATTTGCATGTATTTAATCATGTACTGAATAATAGCTGGTATTCGATGGGAGTAACATTAGCTGCGGGTCATAGTTTGGCATGGTTTAAAGAAAATTTTGCCGAAGAATCTTCTTATGAAGAAATGCTAAAAGGAATCGATGCAATAGAGCCTGGTTCAGAAGGGTTGCTTTTTTCACCTTATATTGTGGGAGAACGAACACCTTATGCTGATAGTCAAATTAGAGGCAGCTTCATTGGTTTGGATGCAAATCATACACTTAAGCATTTAGCAAAAGCAGTTCTGGAAGGAATTACCTTTTCATTAAAAGATTCCCAACAGTTGATGGAACAAATTGCTCACAAGAAATTCACAAAAATTGTTTCGGTAGGTGGAGGGGCTAAAAATAGAGACTGGTTACAAATCCAGGCAGATGTTTTTAATACCAAAGTAGTCAATTTAGAAGTAGAGCAAGGACCAGGTCTAGGCGCTGCAATGATAGCTGCTGTCGGTTGCCAGTGGTTTGAGGATATTCAAAAATGCAGTGATGTTTTTGTTAAATACCAAGAAGAATTTGAACCGAATATAGATAATGTAGAAAAATATAAGGAAATATACCAGATCTATACAGAAGTGTATGCTGCAACGAAAGGGATTTGTTATCGATTGGCGAAGAGAAGAGGATAGCTCTGACTTAAATCACAAGTTTATACGACCATAAGTATAGCAACAGAGCTGATTAAACGCTTAGAAATAGAGAAAAAATTATAAAAATCGGAAGGATGAGTCTTATTTTACCATGACTCGTCTTTCCGTTTTTTCTTCCAACTTATTGTAGAGAAATACCATTGTTGATCGCTTTTAATTTTTCTAAAGCTGTTTTGATTTTACGGCGAGAAATCAAGCAACTACGTTCTTTATCAAAATAAATGATGCCTTCAGAACGATCAATTTCTACAACTGATGCCAAGTTGACAACGAATGAGCGATGTACTTTGTAAAAATTATCTCCAAGTTTTTCAATTTCATCTAGTGTAGCATAGAAATTCACTAGCCTAGACTTGCAAATTAGCCGTAGCTTATGAGAAACCTCAGTTGTTTCAAAATAAAGTATATCTGAGAGGGGCACTTGAAAACTAGTATATTGATTTTCAAAAACAAATAGCTCTTCTTTTTTTGTTTTATTTTTTAAACCAATTAAATTGTCGAAACAAGAAGCAATGTGCTCTTTAATTTCTTCAATATTCCAGTCTTTGTCAATAAAATCAAATGCTGAAACTTTATAAGCATATGTGATTGGGGCAAATTCAGAATGGGTAGTAATAAAAACAATGACTCCATTTGTATCAACTTCTCTGATTTTTTGTGCAAGTTCCAACCCCATTTTCTTTTCTCCATTAATTTCAATATCTAAAAAATAAATATTTTGGCTGACTGTTTCCTTAATTTTTTCTAATAAAAATTTTGGTTTAGCAGTTGTCGTAATTGATTGAGCCAGCCACTTATTTTCAAGTAAAACTTCTCTAATGATCTTTTCTAGCCTTTGTTGTTGCAGAATATCATCTTCTAACAAAAAGACATTCATTTTTTTATCTCCTCTCTGATTATCAAAGTTTGTCGAAATAAAAAGGGTTCAACTTCAGTTTGTAAAGAAATGTGCGGGTATTCTTTTAAAATTTTTTCAACAGTAGCTAAGCCTGTTCCGTGATCTCCTCCTTTTGTGGAATACCCTTTTTGGAAAAGTTTCCTAGTGTCTAGCTGCTCATTTTCATAAGAATTCTCGATGATGATTCGTTTTTCTTTTCGGTTATGATTCATCAGAAAAACAATAGTAAGGAAAGGGTCCCTAGTTATTTCTGCCGCTTCAATTGCATTATCCAATAAAATAGATGTAATTCGAATGTAGTCTAGTATTTCAATCGGTTCATCCTGAATCACATCCTCCACTTCAAAATGGACCTTAATTTTTTTTTGCCAAGCGTTAATAATATGCGTTGAAAACACTCCTTTGATAGGAAGTGTTTTCAGATTGTTTAATTTTGTTAAGGAGTACTGTTCTTCTTGAAGTGCTATTCCTTCTTTTATCAATACTTGTTTATAAGCATGTTCAATAACCGTGAGATCCTTCGTTTTGATACTTTCATTTAGACTGATGAGAACATTATGATAGTCGTGTTTAAAGCTACGAATTTCATCGTACATAGCTTCAACTTGTTGCACATAAGCGTTTAAATCATGTAATTGATTCTCCTTTAACTCTTGAATACGTTGCCGCTCCATTTCACGAATCTTGTATCTAATGTACCGTAGGAGAATAACGATTAATAGTATAAACGATACTAACATGTAGGCACGAATAGGATTGTCTTTTTTTAGTAAGTGAGTTTCTATCCAATAGCTAGTGAACTGAATAGTACAGCAAATGGTTAGTAAGACATTAATAGTGAATAGGAAATTTTGGTTTAATATATCAATATTTTTTCGCAAAAAAGTTAATTCAAGTTCTACTTTTTTTACTAATATGAAATTAGTAAATAGAGATAGTGCTGGAATAAATGTTAGATTGAGTAAAATCTCATAATTATCATATAAAGTTTTTCCGAAAATAAAATGGAGAAGTACTGTAAAAAAATATGCTAATAAAGAACTTGAAAAAACAGAATATATACTGTAAAACCAAGCTAAATTAGTGTCTAATTTATTTTTTTGAAAAAATTTTAATAAAAATAAATAGAGAACAATTACTATGAAGCTAAAATAATTTAGTAAAGGATACGTTGTTATCACTATAAAGACTAAAAAAAGAAAGTGATTAATAGGAATAGCCATTTTTGCAATAGACTTGTATAGTAAGCAAATCGTTAACAGTTGAATGGATACTGAAGAAGCTAAATCAAACAAAAAAATCATAGTTTTTTGAAAATTCTTACATTAGGATTTTGCGGTTCGAAAAAAACTGTTTTACATCCAGCGAAAGGTACTATAGACCAAACTAATAATATTTTTGCAAGTAGTTCACACCAATTCCTATTTTTCTTCAACATATTTTTCATAATTTCTATAACTCCTTTTCATTAATTTATAAAATAGTGGGCTGATCATTAGTGTCTCAACGAGAAGCCCAATTATTACCAACGTTTGAATCATCGTAGTTTGAACAATAAATGAGAAAGCTATTATTGCTAAAGTAACAAAGATTGCCAACCTTCTTTTTCTTTTTCGTTCACTAATACTAACTAAAGGGTTCTTTTCAGTATCGGCTGGAGCATAATGCCAAACGCTGATAAGTACAACGATTGAAAGAATCACAACGAACCAACTACTGAAAGTATTGTGTGTCATTTTTAGCAGCAATGGAATGCCGATAAAAATTGTGATACCAAAAATAGAGCAAATCGTGGATGACTTTGCATGCCAGCCACCAGCCTGCGATCTTAAAAGTACATATGCGCAGTTCATCACAAATGTTTCTAGCAAAGTTCCCAACAACAAAGCTAAAACATAAATTTGAATACTTTTGAATAGGTTAATTAAAACAACCTCTAAAAAGTAACAAACCTTTTCATAGTCCTCTTCCGACATGTAATCTTGTGCTCGAATTTTTCTGAGACAATAAAGTGTTAAGTTGTGTGTCATTCTTTTTCTCCTTTTTTATATTTCATAATAAAATTGTATGCGTATTCTTCAGGAAAGGCAACGAAAAAATCGTGAATGGTCGTTTTTTAGCCTTGAATGGTCATTTTATAGTGATTATAAAGCTAAAAATTTCCATTGAACTATTAACTCGCTTAATTTTCTTCTTGAAACTATACAATTGTTTTCTTTTTCATCAGTGAAATAAATTCTTTTCTTTGTCCGGTCTATTTCTTTAATAACTTGCAAATTGACAATTACTGATCGGTGACATCGAAATAGACTAGGGTAGCTCTTTTTTTCGTAGTCTTTTAAACTTCCCTTACAATAATAGGTTTCATTTTGTGTGACGAAGCACAAGAGATGCTCCTTCTTTTTTACGGTTGAAATATAAAGTAGTTTGTTTAAAGACAATTTGATAAATTTATTACCTATATTAAGGATAATATATGCAGTTCTCATTGTAAACACCTCCTTCTTCTTTATCGTTAATAATAGAGGAAATGAAATTTGCTTTAAAGTCATTTATCGTGAATGGTTCATTTTTGCCCCTCAACGGATTGTTCAAGAAAAATTTAAGACCGTTCAGGGTGGAAAATCGATCATTTAGGGTGAAGACCTATCGAATTCATGAAAATGAGATTATAGTTTAGTCATGGATAAGCAACACACAAGAAATTGATTAATTGCTATCTAAAAAATAGTTAGATTGACGTCGATAACTAATGCAAAGAATAAAAGAAAAGGAGAAAGAAGAATGAGTGAAAAGGATTTAAAAAAACTAACACAAGATGAATTGGAAAAGATGCAAAAAGCAATTGGTAACGTAAGTGAGGAAGAGTTAGAATCCATCGTAGGGGCTGGCGGAGATATGAATGCTGAAACAACATTCAAATGTGCCCAACTAGTTACGCAAGTGGTAACAGGATTATGGACAAAGCGCCCGTTTTGTAAATGATAATTCAGTAAATAATATTAAGAATTTTAAAATAGGAGGAATAGATATGAGTGAAAAGGATTTAAAAAAACTAACACAAGATGAATTGGAAAAGATGCAAAAAGCAATCGGTAACGTAAGTGAGGAAGAGTTAGAAGCCATTGTAGGAGCTGGCGGAGACATGAATGCTGAAACAACATTCAAATGTGCCCAACTAGTTACGCAAGTGGTAACAGGATTATGGACAAAGCGTCCGTTTTGTAAATAGTATTTGTACCCTGTATATATTTGAAAACTATATAAAGAGTTTCATTTTTTAAATGTTGGAAAAATTTCTTTAGGTATATTTTATATGTTTCAACTCTTAACTTTTGTGTGTAGATTTCATTCATACAAAAGTTAAGTTATTGTATCTCTTGAGCTTATTTTTCTAATTACACTAATATAAAAATAATATATTTGTTATAATTACATAAAAAATAATACTTTTAGTATTGGAGGGTAAAGAAATGAAAGAAACAATACTATTCCCAAATTTTTTTAAGCCATTTTATGAAATGCTCAAAGAAGAAATGCAGACAAATATATCAAAAAATGGTGATATAGAATTTCTATCAGTTTATGATAACTTATACCAGGAATTGTTTTCATTGAGTTATTTGACGTTGATTTATGAATTAAATAATTTTAGAGAAAATGATTTATTAGTAGGGGAAACTTCCGAGGAACGATATGAGTATTTTGAAAAGATGATTGGGAAACCGTTCTTTCTTGAATATATGGAAAAAAAGTATCCTGCTCTTATTACCTTAATGAACAGCAAGCTTAATCATATTATTAAATGTGTGAAGCAGATTGCCAATGCTTTTTATAGAGACCAAGTGATTCTTGAAAAAAATTTTGGAATTCCATTTAGGCATATAAAGGATATGCAGATAGGAGCAGGGGATAGTCATGAAAATGGGCAAACTGTTGCAATTCTTACAGGCGATTTTGGAAAAATTGTCTATAAGCCAACTAGTTTGAAGAACGATATTATTCTTAATGAATTAATTGATCAAGTTAATCCTATTTTAACAGTAAAATTAAAAAAAGTGAAAGTTCTCTCTAGGGATAATTATGGTTGGCAAGAATATATTGAACATGCCCCATGTAGTAGTCAAAAAGAGATGAAATCTTTTTACCATAGGTTAGGTTCTTATCTGTCCCTATTCTATGTTCTAAATGCTTCTGACTATCATAATGAAAATATAATCGCAGCAGGAGAATACCCTATTATTATTGATACAGAGACATTAATAACAACTGGTGTGGATACATCGATAGAGAATCGGTCTATCTACAACTTGCTACATGATAACGTCTTACGCTCAGGGTTATTACCTGTGCAGACTCAAGATAGCTATCTTGATATTGATATGAGTGGTCTAAGCGGTGGAGATATGAAATCTTCAAAATTTGAAGTATATGATATACAAAATAAAGGAACTGACCAAATGACTGTAAAAAAGGTATTATTGGAGAGTAAGATTGACAAAACTCATATGCCATTTATACCTGGAAAAGAAACAGATGTAATAAAATATATTGAGCTATTTTCCGCAGGTTTTAGAGAAACAATGGAGGCTTTGACAAGTAAAAAAGAGAGCTTAAAAATCTGGTTAAATAGTAAAAGATTTGAGAATACAAGTTACAGACAAGTTTTAAGGCCGACTTATGTTTATGGGAAAATATTGGATACGGGAATTTATCCAACATATCTGATTGATTCTATACAAAGAAAGAAATTATTTGAACGGGTCATTTGTCAAGAAGATAGAGAAGGGAATCAAAGAGAGAGAGATGAAGTAGCTGTTTTATTAGAGGGAAATGTTCCTGCATATGAATGTTACTACAACTCAACAGATCTATATCGGGGAGATGTGGCAATTCAGAAAAACTATTTTTCAGAATCACCAAAAAAAGTAATAGAAAGGAAAATAGAATCATTATCTGAAAAAACAATCCATTTTCAAATGAGATTAATAGATTGTTCAATATTGACCATATTGAATGATTTGAGTATTCCAGATGAGAAAATCCAAAGTATAAAAAACAAATATTCTGGCTTAAAAGCAAGTTTTGAAGCAACTTATAAAAAAATACTTGATTATGAAATAGTGTTACCAAATAAAAAGATAAAAGATATAGTTCAGGTAAGAGCTAGCGGAGTAAAATATATCTTGGGAGGTTCTAATTTTTCTCTATATGAAGGTGGAGGAATGATTTGGTCAATTTATTGCTATGGATTAGAGATTGATGATAGGGATATTCAGAATACTGCTATATGCTTATTAGAGAAAGCAGAGATAAATTATAAATCAAAAGGCTCTTCAGATTGTTCAGCATATTCTGATGTTTTAGGTGCTGTCTATTTATATTATAATTTTTTCAAAAGTACTGGGAATGAAGAGTATTTTTATCGCTATAGAAAATATCTGAATATCTTTAAAAAAGAAATAGACAGTTGTTTGGATTGGGATTATTTAACTGGAATTAGTGGAGCTATTCATTTGCTATCAAATATATATAAAGAACAACAGGATGACTGTTTAAAAGAGATTATTCTTTTAGGAGTAGAGAAATTAGAATATTTGTTAATGAAAGAAACGCCAGATTCTATGGGAATAGCTCATGGATCGACGGGTGTAGCCGTAGCATTTGCGGATATTTTTGAGATAACAAAGAAAGATCAATATATGGAAAAATCGTTTCAGTTACTTTTAAACGAGGGTGACGTTGAGGCTATTGAAAATAAATCATGGTGTTATGGATTGAGCGGAATATTATTGGCATACGCCAATATATTAAATAGAGCTGGACAAAGATTTAAACAATATGGATTAATTAATGAACGTTTTCACATTTTTTTAGCTGAATTTATGAAACTTCCAAGTAGAAACAATTTGTGCCTATGTCATGGAAGTAGCGGAGAATTAGAAACATTAAATGAACTATTGTCCAAATATTCTGATTTACTTTTAGAAAAAGAGTTTAAGTCTATAATTGAAAAAATAACTGAGAGAACAAAAATATTACCTGAAATAAATGGAAATAGTCTAGGAATTCCATTAGATTTACCACTAGATACATTTATGTTAGGGGCTTCAGGTGTTGCTTATACACAATTAAGATTAGTGAATCCAAGTTTTCCTTCACTGGTCATGTTGGATGTAATTGGTAGTAAAGAATTAAGAGAAGATATAACAGACTTAACAATTAAAAAAAGTGAAGTAAAATGCAGGTAGAAGGCATTTGTCTAGTAAAAATATTGTATTTACTTCAAAGAGAAGCCTGAAAGATGGAACTTATAAGAATTTAATTGAGGACAAAAATATTAGACGTTTTTCAAAGAATAGGTAATATAGTAAATATTTTACTTTTGAAGAGTATATACTGAACAGCTCAGTTTTTTGAGCATTTGTTAAAAATTGATAGGAGGAAAGGAAATGGAGTTAGAACATCTATCAAACGAAAAGAAAGTAAATAGGATACAAAAACAGGATAATGTGATGAAAAAACGTTCCCTTAGTGAAAATATCAGATTTCATACAAAAAATTTATTCATCTTCGTTTTACTCGTAGTGTTTACACAAGCACCAACCTTTATATCAATACTAATTTCACTGGTAGGAAAAACGTATCAGATAAATAAACTAGTAACGATTATGGTTTCATTAAGTGCTATGCTTATTATCTTTGGAATAAGTTATTGGTTTTCAAAAAAAATTGGGGTTGTTAGTAAGGAACGTTTTTTTGTTAAGAAAAATATAGTATTGATAGTTGTTGGGTATATAAGCATGCAAATTAGTAGCAATTTCTTTCTTTTATTGGAAAGCAATCAAGGAGGAAACCCAAATTTAGATTTTTATAAGAATATTCCAGGAATTTTACTTTTTTTTAGTGCAAGTATCATAACACCAATTCTTGAAGAAGTAGCATTTAGAGGTTTTCTAATGGGGTATTGGTTTAAAGATACTCCTAGGTTTGGCATGCTAATTAATATTGTATTGTTTACAGCTCTACATGTACCTAAAACTATTTTTAGTCTGTTCTTGTTTATCGGAACAAGTATTATATTCGGTACTATTTATCAGAAGAGTAAGCGGTTAGAAGTATCAGGAGTTGTTCATATGTTGAATAACCTACCTGCTGCTATTCAGATGCTGCTTTTTTAATAAATACTAAAGCGGTCGTGTTAATAACTGTTCAACTTGAGGTGGAAAATGAAAAAAATTGTTGCATTAATGGGCAGTCGAAGTAAAGCAGGGAATACGCTAAAGTTTACCAAACGTATTTTAAACGATTTGTCTCAAAGTGAATTCATTATTGAATATCTGTTTCCACAGGATTTTAAAATAAGACCATGTATAGGATGTCAGCAATGTTTCATTCGTACTAGATGTGTTCAAAAAGATGACCTTAGCTTATTGCAAGAAAAAATATTAAGTGCGGATTTATTTGTTATTGCTTCTCCTGTTTATCTTCATTATATGACTGCGGATCTTAAATTAATTTTAGAAAAGTCATCTTGGTGGGCGCACACTCTTAGACTCCAGGGAATGCCAGTTGTAATTTTAAGTACCTGTGGAACAAATGGGCATCATACTGTTATTAATGCTTTAAGTCAAATTATGAATTTTATGGGTGGGAATGTGATAGCAAAATCCAATGCCGCACAATTTCCTGATCAAATCAATAATGAAAGATGGCTTAAAGAGGTAGCAAGTGAAATTACTCACCGAATCATTAAATATACCGATAAGCATCCACAATCGAACAAATATTTGGAACAAGTGTTTTGTGACGCTAAATGGGCAATAAAGAAACAAGAAGAAGCTTTTAGACATGTGGAAAGTGAAAAGGGAGAATTAGATTATTGGAAGCAAACTGGAATGATTGAATTTGATAGTTTTGGAGAATATTTAGTGGCTATACAGAAGAATCAGGAAATTGGTTATAGTAGCTGAATTTCATAATAAAAATAATAAAATTTTAGGAGAAAGAAACATGAGTAAAAAAAACTTGAAAAAATTTACACAGGATGAACTAGAGCAAATGCAAATGGCGATTGATGAAGTAAGTGAAGAGGATTTACAAGAGATTGTAGGTGCCGGTGGAGATATAAATCCAGAAACAACTTATCGTTGTGTGGCAACAGGAATTCTTACAGCACTGAAATCAATTCGTCCATTTTGTAAATAATTTCTAGTAATAAATACAAATTCTAAGTTCTTTTGAAAAGCTGATTATTTTATTGACTAGAATAATCAGCTTTTTAACAAATATTTTTTACTAGTGCATCACTATACTGGTATAGGCAAACTGTTTATTTGTTTACTCAAAAGAGGAGGTAAGGCTAATGGATAAAAAAGTAAAATTGAAAATCGATCATGTGTCGAAAAAATTCAAAGAGTATACAGCTCTGAGCGATATCAACTTTGAAATAAGGCAGGGAGAATTAGGACCATCTGGAGCAGGTAAGACCACTACAATCAAAATTGTGACGGGACAATTGAAGCAAACAGCTGGAACGGCAACGATTTTAGGTATGGATTCCAGAAAGATCAATAAAGAAATTTATCAACGAATCGGAATTGTATCGGATAATAGTGGTTTCTATGAGAAGTTAAGCGTTTATGAAAATTTGAGGTTCTTTGCAAGATTATTGAATGTTCCCTTAGTGCGTGTGGACGAGCTATTGAATCAAGTAGGACTTTATGAGCATAGAAAGAAGAAGGCGAGTAAGTTGTCATGAGGACAGGGACAGCGTTTAATACTGGCAAGAGCTATTTTGCATAAACCAGAAATTCTCTTCTTAGATGAACCAACTAGTGGGCTAGATCCAGCAACCGCTGAAGGGATTCATAAACTATTGCTTGAATTTGGTAGTCCTGATGAACTTTGTCTTAAATATAATCAAAATGTCAGCTACGATATTCGTTTGAGAAATTGAGAATTTCATCAAGTTGCACAACAATCAGAACATATTGCACAGGTGAGTGAGTGGTTGACTTCGGATCAGATAGAGACAATTCATTCTAATGAGCCATCATTAGAGAACGTATTTCTAGCGGTTACAGGGGAGGAATTAGTATGAATAGTGTTATCAATGAAGCGAGTTTTGGTATTATCAGAAGCGAAACTGAAGAGTTTTTATTATAACAAGTTGATAGGAAGCTACTTACTTTTTCCGCTAGGAATTGCATTAGTCCTGCAGTTTCTTAATGAACGAATCAATAATAGACCATTATCTTTAGAGGAATTGACTATGTGTATCAACATTGCGGCAGTTTTAAACGTAGCGTATGTTGCATATGTTACTCCGGCGACCTTATTAGCTGAGGAAAAAGAAAAAAATACGTTGAGAGTATTAATGGTATCCAGCATAAGTGGGTTAGAATTCTTCTTAGGTAACTTATTACCAATCGTGTTGGTCAGTTCACTTGTTCAAGCTGCTATTATCCCATTGTTAGGTATACAATTTTCTGTTGGACAATTTACTATGTATATGATTATCAGTCTTATTGGGATAGTGAGTAGCACGGTTTTAGGTATGTGTTTTGGTATTTTATCAAAGAATCAAATGAGCGCAACATTGATTACAATGCCTTTGACAATGCTTTTGATGTTTATCCCACTGTTGAGAAATTTGTCTCCGACAATGAAGACAATCTTAGATAATTTATATACAGGTGTTCTGATGAAAGCAATCCCTAAATTATTGGCTAATGAACAATTCAGTTTAAGTATACAAAATTGGTCAGTCTTGATTGGTGAACTTCTTTTATCGATAGGGTGGTTTTTATGGTTGTATTCAAGAAATGGTTTTGATAAAGATTAGTTAATAGCTGGAGGAGAAAGTCACGGAAGGTATAAAATAGTTTATTAATTATCAATCAACGAGAGTTATCGCGCCTAGTCGGAAAAATATTGTGATAAGGTTGTTGAGGATCATATAGCACAATGGACTAGTCGTAGATCACTATGTTCAAAGAAAATTTTTTATGAGTATCTTGAATTGACAAATGTTCGAGAAGAGGAGTTCAATTTGGGAATAAAACCGTTGGATTCTGATGATAAAAAGCTTCTTTATTTATGCTTGAAAAGCAAAACTGGTTTTTGGTAACAAAAGAGATATTAGCACAAGAGGAAATAGACTATGATAAAATAGAGGCTATAGATTTTTCTTATGCACTTCGTTACCATGTCAATTATTTTAAACAGAAGGTTAATGATTATGCCTTGCCTTTTCTGGAAATTGAAGAAGAAAACAAAAAGAAATTTTTAGAACATTTAGCGAAGGATTTGTTTTCTATTAGTATCAAAACCTTTGTATCTGATTTACATAAACACAAAAAAAAGGCACCTTTTGCAGGATCCAGTCCAGAAGAGCGTTATTACTCGTATTTAACGGATAGATTTGGCTCGATTAGTAGTATTCAGCAATTTTTTTTCGAATATCCAGTACTTTGTCGCCTACTTACAGAGCGTTTAGAATTTCATTTAGATAATTATATCCAGTTTATACAGGGAATTGAGGAATCTATTGAAGAAATAATAAAAGTATTTTCGGTGAAAAAACCTTTCAAATTGGAGGTGTACAAACTAGATGCTGGAGACAGTCATTGTAAAGGGAAAGGTGTTATTATTTTCAAAATCAATGGTAGAAAGCTAGTATTCAAATATAAAAATCTACTGTTGGTGAAAAATTTAACGAATTTCTTGGTTTTGTGGAAGAATAAACGGGTTCTGATTTTTATAAAGTATCACGTATATACATAGAAAAGTATACAATCGAAGAATTTATAGAAAGTGAAACTTGTGATACCGAGACAGAAATTTCGACATATTATTATCGTTTTGGAGAGTTTACTGCTATTTGTTATTTTCTGTGTAGGAATGATTTTCATGCTGAAAATATTGTAGCAAATGGGAGCTTTCCTGTTCTTATTGATATTGAGACTTTGCTACAGAATGACAATCCCTTAAATGAATTGGATTTTGTATTTTCAATAGCTAATTTAAAGAAAATGCAATCTGTTTTACCTACAAGCCTGCTCCCAGCAAAATATTTTAGCAATCGTTTAGAACCGAAAAATGGAGAGAAGCAGGATGGTCTACAGATGAGTGCTTTTAATGGAAAAGGTCAGATGTTACCTTTTAAAGTACTCCAGTTGATTAATCCTGGTACGGATGAAGTTCGTTTTGATTATAAAGAGCAGTGGATGGAAGCTTCGAACAATCTTCCTGCAATGCTGGACAGAGAGATAAAACCAGAGGAGTATACTGGGTTCTTACTTCGTGGTTTTACAGATCAGTATGTATTTTTTATGGAAAATAAAGAAAAAATCATAAGGAAAATAAATGACTTATTTGCAAATGTTGAAGTGAGAAATGTATTGAAAGCAACACAGCAGTATCTGGATATGATCAATTATGCGTATCACCCTAATTGCATGATGGATTACGCAGAACGGGAAAAGCTTTTCGAAAATCTTTGGGGCTTCAATTATAAAAATAAGTCCGTAATAGCATTTGAAATTGATGATTTACTAGTAAACGATGTACCTATATTTTTTAATAATGCTTCAAACAAAGGAATCATAACTAGTGGTGGTAGGATAATAAAAGGATACTACAATAGAACTGCTCTAGGAAGAATTATTGAGCGCATTTCAAGTTTAAATAAGGCGGACTTCGATTATCAGAAGGTACTTTTAGCTACTTCTTTAGGTATATATGATGGTGAAGAATGTACCTGTTCTCTTGGTGTAACTCCTTACACTCAATTGGAGAAAATTGTTAATATAATTGTTCAACGTAGTGTCAGTGATAGTAAAGGTAATAAGTCTGTATTTCAAGATTTTCTTATTGATAATGGTAAAAGAGAATTTGGTACATTACCAGTAGATTTTTATGATGGAAGCTCAGGAATATATACATTCTTACTTTATTATAATGAATATTATCCTAATCAAAAAAATAAAATTTTTTTAGATAGTTTAGAAACAATACTGTTTGAGCGATTACCGGAGACATTTGCTTCTTTTAGTGTTTATCAAGGAAGTTTGTCTTTGTTGGTTCCGCTATATCATCGCATTCGACTTTTTCATATGGAGAAGGATAAGAATAGGGCTTTTTTGATTGTTCAGTCACTTCAAAAAATGCAGATTGATTTGATATTTCAAGAAGATTGGTTATCTGGTGTCGCAGGATTGATTACTGTATTGGTCAATTTGTATACTGAAGCTACAAATAGAGAATTTTTAAATTTTGCACAGGAACTTGCTGGAAAAGTTACACTTGAAACTGTAAAATTATGTGGACTATCTCGTGGGTATTCAGGAGTAGCTGTAGCATTGAATAAATTAAATATGTTGCTTCCTAATAAAGCTTATAGTCAATTAATATCGGACTGTTTAACAAAAGAAAGACAATATTATACTGATGGTGTTTGGGCTGATTTACGAGAAGGAAAAAATGCAACTGCACAGTGGTGTCATGGATGTGCTGGAATCGGAATAGCTCGATTAGAATTAATTCAGTCTGGAAATGAAGATATTCTGCTAAAGCAAGAATTGGAAACGTGTATAAATACAGTGTTAGATACAACATTAGAGAAAGATAGTTTGTGTCATGGGAATTTAGGCAATCATGCATTTTTGATGAAGGTTTTACAGACCGGTATAGTAAGTGGAGTAAAAGAGCACAAGATTCGAAAAAAACTTGTTTTGATTGAAAATAAGTTGTTGTTTGATGGTGTAACAGTTGAGGGAATGAGTGGGTATCCATTAATTGGTTTGATGAATGGTTTATCTGGTATAGGCTATGAATGGCTTCGTATCCTGACTGACTATGCAATCCCTGATTTATTGATTTTTGAATAGAAAGTAGTGGATTGCTTTCTAAATTTAGTTACATTTATTTTACATCAAAGTAAAATAAATAAAGAAGAGAAGAAAAATGCAGCAAATGCTAGTTTAAATCTTGGATTCTTGTCATATACAGGTTTGGCAGTGAGTAATTTATTCAACGGAAGAGGAATTCTAATTAATTTAAGCATATTAGAAGCAGAACATTTCAATCGATGTTATATTTAGTCTTTTACTTTGTAGAAGTTAGAAGATATTCAATGGCAAAAAAATGTAATATAAGAGAAACTAGCCATTTCTGCTTAGCTTGATAACAAGAACCTATTATGTATTGAACAATCTATCAATCGCTGGCTAATCAATCAAATTTTTCGGAAATTATTTAAAATGGGGGAAGAAAATTGAATTCATTAAAAGGGAAAAAAGCGTATTATTTTATATTAACAACTGGATGTGGCGCTGTTGCAGGGCTCTTTCTTATAAAAATATTAAAAAATCTACAGAATGTTTCTGTGACAGAGATTGCTATTTTCTTTTTAGCAATAGTTTGTGTGATTTTATGTATAGATGTATTTAGTGGTACAAATAAATCGAAGCAAAGAATCGATGTAAGCTCTGCTAAAGAAAAGTAGTCCGTAAAAGTAGAACTATTAGAACAATCATTTCGGCTAAATACTCTGAAATGGTTGTTTTTTTATGCTCAAATTTCAGAAATTTAGTTCAGCTTCTGTTGCAATTAATAGACATCCATCCAATAAGTGATTAAAAAATGTGCGTTCAGGTTGGAAAAACAACCATTCAGGGTGAACCCCTATTAAAGTAGACAAAAGCTGACTATAGTTAAACTATAGATAGAAAATCTGACGATTAAAATCACTATCTAATGCCGTTGATCGATGACAGGGATAGTTAACTAGCAAATGGAAAGGTGGGTGAAAAACTATGTCAGCAAGCTTTAATAAAGAGTTGTTTATGGAGTTGGCAAATTTGATTAAGGATGATATGGCTCTATACGTGAATACTAGGGAAGAAATGGAGCTGTTCATAAATAAGCATCCAGAACAATACAAATTGTTACTGAAGAAGGCTCAAGCTGCATTAGAATTATCGGTTAGTGGCGGTTCGTTTGAGTCATTAAGTGAAGAGGAAATGAAAGCATTACAAGGTTCTGGGTCGGTAAATGAAGGGACTACTGTTGTATGTCTGGCTGTAGAAGCTACTTTAGGTTCTACAAAAAATAATTTGTAATACTTGAACGACTATTTATCCCCAAAATAGATAGGTGGTATAAGTAAATGGAGAAATTAAATCTAGTAAAGTCCTTATCTATTGCAGAACGGATGCAAATCTTATTACCTCATTACAAGGGTAAAGAAGATGAAATAGAAGATCAGCTATCAAAATGGCAAAAAAGAAAATCTTTATGTAAAAAACAACATTTTGAGGAATATACTCAATTATTAGGCATTGATCCTAAAGAATTTAACATTGGGATTAAACGATTAAATTGCAAAGATAAGGAGCTTTTATGGAAACAATTGCAAGGGAAAGCTTGGTTTAAATTAAACCAAAAAATATTTGCTGAAACGGAGTTAATGTCTCAAATTAAGCCTGTTGATTTTACCTATTTTATTCGTTTTCATATGAGTTATTTTCGAAATCAGTTGGAGAAACAAACATTCTTAAAGTTTAGACTTGATGAGGAGAGATTGAAACGATTAGTTGAACATGCACAAAAAGATTTGTTGTCAATTAGTTTAAAAACATTAATTTTTGATTTACATGAACAAAAAAAGACAGTCGTTTTTGGCGGTGATTCTTCTGCAGAAAGATTTCGTTTTTATCTGATTAGAAGGTTTTCAACCGTTCAGGCCGTTGAAAATTTTTTAGAAGAGTATCCTGTACTATGGCGGCTACTGGCTGAGCGGTTACAGTTTCATATCGATAATTTCATTTTTTTTAACAAAAGCTTAGAAGCGTCTTTTGAAGATTTAAAGTGTTTGTTTAACTTTTCGACACCGGCTAATATTTTTATCGATTCTTTAGACAAGAGTGATAGTCATGAAAAAGGTAAGACAGTGATTCTGTTTGAAATCAATGAACAAAAGTATGTATTCAAATTTAAAAATCTTACAATCGGTCAGCAATGGAATAAATTTTTATCAATTATTGAACAGAAAACGGGAAGTTCCTTTTATCAGGTCAAGAGATTCACTGCGACAGATTATACAATAGAGGAGTTTATCGAATCGGTTCCTTGTATGTCCGAAGAAGAAGTAGCCAACTATTATTATCATTTTGGTGAGTATACAGCAATTTGTTATTTTTTATGCGGTAATGACTTTCATTCAGAGAATATTGTAGCTTGTGGGGATAGGCCAGTAATTATCGATATTGAAACGCTTTTGCAAAATGATAGTCCACTGTTGGAAACAGACAGTCTCTACGCTAAGGTAGCTTTGAAAAAAGAACAATCAGTATTATCCACTAGTTTGCTTCCGATAGCCTGTTTTTCTAATCGAATTGAACCCAAAGCTAATAGAGAGAATAGTAATGGTATTGAGATAAATATGAGCGGTTTTAGCGGTGGGAAGCAATTGTTACCTTTTAAAGTATTGAAGCTTGTGGAAGAGAATACAGATAACGCTCATTTTGAATATGTTGAACATCATTTGGGAGAGAAGGAGAACATTCCTATACTTAAAGATAAAAAAGTTAACCCTATGGTTTATGTTGATAGTGTTATGAAAGGTTTTATAGATCAGTATGATTTTTTTGTCACTAATAAGCAATTTCTCATTAGAAAAATCAAAGAGTTATTTGGAAATACAATAGCCAGATGTATATTAAAACCAACACAACAGTATTATGACATGCTTAATTATGCTACACATTCTAGCTGTATGAGAGATTATTTAGAACGAGAGAAGCTTTTTGAAAATCAATGGGTGTTTTCTTACAAAAATAAATTATCAGTTAATTATGAAATTGAGGATTTATTGACTAACGATGTGCCGATCTTTTTCACTAATGTCTCTAAAAAGAATTTATTTACAAGTAGAGGGGAAGAAATCAAGAATTATTACTCTAGGACAGCACTAGATCGTGTACAAAACAGGATTGAATTTTTAAGTGAAGAGGATAAAAACTATCAATTGATAATGTTGAATACTTCTTTAAAAAATTATTGCAACGAACGATTTAACTATTTATTAAGTGACAGTCCAAAAAAACAATTGGAAGATATTGTTCAACATATTTTGAAGCGAGGAATCATGGACAATGAACAGAAAAAAATATTATTTTTAGACTTTATTTTGGAAAATGGCGAAAAAACTTTTGATATATCTACAATTGATTTTTATGATGGTTTGGCAGGAATCTATGTATTTTTTCTTTACTATAACAATTATTACTCCAATCCAAAAATGCGAAAGTTAATTCAGAATTTAGAAAACAGCTTATTTAATGATAGTGAAACCCAATTGATAAGCTATAGCGTGTATACAGGTAAGCTATCAATGCTGGTAGCCTTATATTATCGGTATTTACTGAGAAAAGACAAACAAAGCTTAGCATTAGCTCTAACTCTTGTAGAGAGAATTAGTAATAAAGTAACCGAAATCAATTATAAAGTAGACTGGTTGACAGGAACTTCTGGATTAATCAAGCTTTTAGCAGAATTTTATAAGTTGACAAACAATATAGTGTTCATTAGATTGGCAAAGCAACTGGCACTTAAGATTAAACCTTCAAAGGTTGAACATAATGGATTATCTCATGGCTACTCTGGTTTAATAGTTGCACTAAACGAGCTACGCCAGCTTTTAAACGAAGATCATCAGTATGCGCAGATGATTCAGGAATGTTTAATGAGAGAAAGAAGCAGTTTTAACGGGAAAATTTGGAAAGACTTGCGTGAAAATGTAGATTTCACTATTCAATGGTGTCATGGCTGCACAGGGATTGGTTTGGCACGTTTAGAATTAATGCAATCGGGTTTTATTGATGAGAGGATTCAAATGGAGCTAGTTGCTTGTGTAGATAGTGTTCTCTCTTCTGATTTAGAGGATGATTGCTTATGCCATGGTAATACGGGGAGTTACATTTTTTTATCGGAAGTGTACAAAACGGGATACATGGATAAGGTAAGGAATCGTCAGATTTTACAGAAGTTAGCAAAAATTGAAAGTAAATTGTTATACAAAGGAATAATGCTTGAAGGAATGAAAGCTTTTCCTAATTTAGGATTTATGTCAGGGATGTCAGGAATCGGGTTCTATTGGTTACGTATTTTAAATCCTGAGATCCCGAACATACTATTGTTAAAATAAAAATATTAAGGAGATAGCAACGATGACAAATAAAAATAATAGAAAAGATAGATTGAAAAAAGCAAAGCTCTCGTCAAAAGAAATTTCTGGGAGTAAATTTGAAGATTTGAAAGAGGAAGACATGAAAAAAGTTCAAGGACAAGGAGATGTGAGACCTCAAAAAAGAGGCATCTGGGATATCTTCACTTCGGAAGGGAAGTACAATTGCCGTTAACGAATAATTGTCAAATCTTAAAAAAAAGGAGGCTTTATATGTTCACTAAAAAGAAAAAAAAGTTTAGTCCTGTTAAACTTAAAGAGGAGAACAGATTAACCGAGGACGAATTGAAAGGCGCAATGGGTAGTGGTAATGCTCAAGTACGCTACGTAGCAGATGAATTTATTCAATCTAGAATTTTAAAAGGGAGGGGTATGAAATGAAAATGAAGTTCAAAAAGCAATTTGAAAAAAAAGAAAGAAAATTTGAGGCACTTAGTAACGATACTATGAAAGTGATTGTTGGGTCAGGAAACGAGAATAGTCATTCTATTCCGCCAGAACTTTTTGAAGCAATGTTTGTCAACCCAGCAAGAATGAAGTAGGCGATTATTATGAGTAAAAAAGTGAAATTTATTGAACAAAGTGAACATAGTGAGTGTGGGATTACTTCGGTTACGATGATTTTAAACTATTTAGATTTAAAAGTTAGATTAAGTGATGTAAGAGATCACTACGGAGTTCCTAAAGGAGGAAACACATTATTCCATTTGAAATCTATTTTCCATGATTTTGGCGTTGATTCTATTGGGGCTAAAATTGATAATCCAACTTCATTTTTTAAGGAGAATAATACGCCTTGTGTTCTATTTTGGGATTTTAAACATTATGTTGTTTTTGAAAAATTTACAGGTAGAAAATTTGTAGTGGTAGATCCAGCTTTGGGACGTAAAAAGTATTCAATTGAAGAGTTTAAACAACATTTTTCCAATTTTGCATTGTTGCTGAATGGAGTCGACGAATCAATTGAACCACCAATACAATCAAAAAAGCAAAAAAACATATTGATAAACATTTTAATGAAAGAAAAACATTTAGTTTTTTCAGTCATTTTACTGACGGTGCTAATTCAAGCTTGCGGTTTAGGCATTCCAATCATTACGCAACGAGCAGTTGATAACTATCTTTTAGTTGCAAAAGACATGACCCAGAGTTCGATATTGATTGCTGTAGGATTTGTGTTCATTTCATACTATTTGATGCAAGTAGGCAGAAATTTAATCATCACTAAATTTCAAATTTATTTTGACAAAAATTTGATGACAGGATTCATGAAAAAAATCATGTCACTACCTTTAAACTTTTTTGTCAACCGTTCAACAGGAGATTTGATTTTTCGTTCTAATTTAACCACATATATTCAACAAATATTAAGTAGTCAATTGATTACTACTGTAATTGATATTGTTTTTGCGTTAGCTTATTTTTCGTTAATGCTTAGCTATTCGGTAGAGTTGACGATGATAAGTTTGGCGGCAATTGGGGTCATTTTAACCTCTTCATTAATTAATTCAAAAGCATTCCAAGCGATCACAGATAAAGAAATTTCTACCTATTCAAGAGTGCACAGAACGTTAGTAGAGTTGTTTGAAGGAATGGAGACAGTAAAATCGATTGGAGCTGAACCTCAGTTTTATGAGAATTGGGAGAAGGATTTTAAAAGTCAGCTAGATATTCAGAAAAAAAAGAGTCATATTACAGGTTGGATTGGAAATATTTCTGTTAGTATGCAGTTTGTATTACCGTTGTTGATTACAGGATTAGGATTATTTGGTGTAAGCAAAGGAACTTTTAGTATTGGAGAATTAATCAGTTTTAATACAATTGCACTTTCTTTTGTTGTTCCAATCATCACTATTATGAACTCCTACACGCAGTTATTAGTTTTGCGTTCCTATTTTGGTAAACTTTCTGAAATTTTAGAACAAAAAACAATTACTGATGAAGAAAAAGCAATTGAATTTGATGAATATGAGTCAATAGAATTAGAAAATCTTAACTTTCGTTTTAGCAAATTTGAAGAACCCATTTTAAAAAACATTAATTTGAAAATTGGAAAAAAAGAAAAAGTTGCAATTGTTGGGCCAAGTGGTTCTGGGAAAAGCACACTACTAAAAGTACTTTCAGGATTGTACTTACCTACATCGGGAAACATTTATCTTAACAACAAAAGTATGAATTTGGTGACCTCAAAGAGTGTTCGAAAAATGATTAGTGTAGTGAATCAAAATCCTTCAATCTTCAATTTAAGTTTAAAGGACAACATCTTGATGAATAGTTCCAATGTATCGGAAGATTTACTTACTAAAGCGATTAATGATGCACGAGTAGATGAAATAACTCGGATGTTGCCTATGGGAAATGAAACATTAATTTCCGAAGGTGGTATGAATCTTTCTGGTGGACAAATGCAAAGGATTGCGATTGCTAGAGCATTAGTAAAGCAGCCTAAGTTAATGTTGATGGATGAACCTACTAGTGCATTAGATAATATTTCTGAAAACTACATTATGAACCGAGTGAAGGAAAATGATTGTCCTTGCGTGATAGTGTCACATCGATTGAATACAATACAACATTTTGACAGAATTATCGTCATGAATCAGGGGCAAATAGTTGAAGATGGAACGCATGAAGAGTTAATGGATAATCAAGGTTTGTATAGTTATATTTATTCAGGTAATACTAATGTAGATGAGATCGTGGGTGAACAAAGTGCGATTTAGAAAGAGCAAAGTAATTCTTTTTGCAATTTTTATGGGAATTTTAATTTTAGGTTTTCCAAGTTCTGTGATGTCAGAAAATACGCCAGAAATGCAGATTGATTTGCTATTAAAGGATTGCATTGAAATAGATTCAGTGAAGCAAGAAATACTAACAATTGATTATACGGCTGTTTTTGAAGAAATACCTGAAATACATTTGTTGCGTGTAAAGTCAAACTCCGAAGCAGTTAAACAGGAAATTAAAAAAAATGAAAATGTTGAATTGATTGGCAAATTATCAGATGTTTTTATCGAAGACAATCGTTTGATTAAACAAAAATCGTTATTAAAAAATATGATTATTCCTGAGACAGTAACTTTTGAATCGGATGAAGCTGATGAATTGGCTATTCTTGAGGAACTTGCATGGTATAAAAATACGATGTTGGAAGATATGCAAATATTGGAAAAGTCAAAAGGTCAAGGGGTCCAGATAGGTTTGATCGATAGTGGTATTGATATTTTGCACCCTTTGCTCTCCCCAGTAGTAGATATAGCTAAAGCGAAATCATTTGTTGATAATGACTTATCTATTAAAGATAGCAACGGTCATGGAACGATGGTTGCAGGTATTATTGCTCAAATCGCTCCACAAACAAAAATTACACCATACAGAGTTCTCTCCTCGAATGGTGGGGACTCATTTTGGACATTAGAAGCAATGATTCAAGCAGTCAATGACGATCAAGACATTTTAAACATGAGTCTTGGTACTTATAAATATGAAAATATTGCAGATGAAAAAATCACGATTGAATCTTTTGAACGAGCGGTAGATTATGCTCTAAAAAACGATGTAGTTATTGTGTCCTCTTCTGGAAATAAAGGATTAGATCTAGACTTAGAATTTGAAGATAAAGAGTTGAGACATTTACCTGGGAGTGTTCCAGGAGTAGTCTCAACGAGTGCCTTAACTGCTGATAATATTTTAGCATCATATAGTAATATTGGAAGTAATATACAACAGTCAGCTCCTGGAGGTGACTACGTATTTGTTGATGGTCAGCTAGATGCCAATCAATTAATCTATACATCGTATCCTACAACATTAGATAACACGCTAGGTAGTATAGGAATTCCTCAAGGGTACATGTTTAGCGCTGGTACCAGTTTAGCTGCTCCTTGTATTAGTGGAATTTTAGCAGATTATATTTCTTATTATAAAAAGCTGACAGGAAGTTCGCCGATTGTGAATCAAATAAAAGAGGATTTAGCTTTTTCAAGTATTGACTTGGGTATAAATGGAAAAGATAAGCTATATGGTTATGGGTTACCCAGAGTAAAAAATATGTATACTAAAGTTCCAGATAAAATATCACCAACAGGTAAATTTAAAGAGCAGGTTATAGAAGTAAATGAACCTAGAACTGAAATAGATTTTGTAACAGAGATTCAGGATAACTCGGATAGCGAAGTAATTGTAAGTTATCTAGAAAGACCTAAGTTCTCTGAATTAGGCAAGCAAGAAGTGAAAATTCAATTGAAAGATAACAGCGGTAATCAGACAATATTGGTGGGAACAATAGTAATAGAAGATACTAAAGCGCCGACAGGGATTTATAAAAATATAAAAGTGATTAAGGGAGAAGATATCAAACCTGAGATGTTCGTAGATCAAGTTACAGATAATCACGATTCGAAAAAAGTAAAGATTACCTTTGAGAATTCAGTTGATACCAATCAAGTAGGGGAAAAAGAAATAGAAATTCGTTTAAGTGATTTTTCAGGTAATTTTATAATTTTAAAAGGGAAATTAGAAGTATTGGAATTGATTGAGACAAAACCAAATATAAATTTGGCTAAGCGTGAAAGTATTGCTAGCTCCAAGAAAATATCTGATGAAAAAGCCTCAAACAATGATGGAGACTCAGATAAGGATAAGAATTTAAACTCAAGAAAATCTTTTCCTAATACTTCTGAAAAAAAAGTTAGATTTTCGATTATAGGGTACTTATTATTAGGAGTTAGTTTATGCATAGTAAGTAGCCGTTATGGAAGTGAACAATAATGAAAATATTTGTGAACATTTTTATTTCTGACACAAGTTTTTTTAGAAGGTTTTGGCTTAAAAAAGCAACTAAAAAAATTGCTGCCCAGTGTGAAACAACAAAGGATTATATTCAAACTTGTAAAACATTAATTGAAGTGAAACAAAAGTTAGCATTTTCTGGACCGAATAATCTCTATATTTTACATGTAGATTTAAATAGTGAAGAGGATTTAGCAGACTTGAAAAAAATTCGGGAAAAAGACTGCCTTGGAAAGTTTGTATTATTTGTTGAAAATGTTGAGAATCTAGGTGTCTTATTTGAAAAAGGAATAGTTGCCTTAGATTACAAAGAAATTAATAGCCCAAGGCAGGAACAAATTGAGAAGATTGAAGAAATTTATAATTATTTATTTTTGGATAAAGTTAAATGAGCATATCACAATGCGACTATTGCTTTTTTATTAATTATGAAAAAAAACAAAAAAACTAGGATAGTTTTTAGAGGCTGCTGAAAAAGTTAAATAATTAAAGTTGTATAAAGCGATAGCTGTTTTATACAACTTTTTTTGTTTGCCCGGCATGGTCAAACTCTAACGGGTTAAAGTCCCGAGTACGTCCAAGTAACGGAAAGTACCTAGTCGAAAACAAGGGTGTCCATGGT
>NZ_MIEK01000017.1 GCF_001742285.1 Enterococcus rivorum
CTTCTGTCATCTCTAGTATGACAGGAAAAAGCCTGCAGGTCGATCACTTTATTTTCATTCTGTTTGGTGAGGGCGTTAGCCCTCATGGGTGTTTGTCCCACTCTCTTTCTTTTAGCTAGTTAATTTTTTCAATTGGAAGATAAACTGTAAAGGTAGAGCCTAAGCCAAGATGGCTATCTAATGTGATATGTCCGCCTAAAAGTTCTGTGTAATTTTGGACAATAGAAAGACCTAAACCAGTACCACCTGAATGACGACTTCGAGCTTTATCTACTCGATAGAAACGCTCAAAAATTCGTTCTTGATCCTTTTGTGAAATTCCTAAACCATTATCTTGAACACTGAAAGTAAATTCTTTTTCAAGGGCAAAATGAATGGTTATTTCTCCACCATTTGGAGCATATTGAATCGCATTTTCAATTAAATTTTTAATAATAGGATAAAACAATTCGTATTTCGTTAAATAGGTAATTTGCTCATTCCCAGTAACGGCAAGAGATAACTGCTTTTCTTTGATAATTTTACTGTAAGAATGAAGCAACTCTTGTACAAACGGATAGACCTTAATTTGCTGGAAATCATAGGAAATATTTTTTCCATCATGGGATAGTTGTAATATTTCTTGGATTAATTGTTGCAATCGAATCGCATCTTTTTGCATGATTTCAAGAAATTGTTTTAAAGTATCGGGATCATCTTTGGCACCATCTAATAAGGTTTCCGTAAAACCTAGCAGAGAGGTGACAGGTGTTTTTAACTCATGAGAGACATTACTGACGAAATCTTTTTGCATCGCTTCTAATTGTCTGACTCTGGTTAAATCATAGGCGATTCCTAGCACTTGATAGTGATTGCCATCGTCTTCAATAAAACGTAGGCTAGTATCTAAAACAGTCTCATTTGGAAGACTAGAGATTCTTATTTCTTTATGAATAACATTTTTCTCAGCCATTACTTGGTGAATCAAATGAATTAACTGCGGTTCTTTAATCATTTCTAAATAATTTCTTGACTCGCTTGTAGCTCTGTCTGGGATGCCTAAGATAGTTAACATTTTTGGGTTAATTAGTTCAACATTTCCATTCACATCTATAATAAATACACCAATCATTAGTTCATCTAGAAGCGCATGGAATTGTTCCTCCGTTGAGGTGTAGGCTAGATAAGTTTGGCTCACTTGTTGACTTAATAAGTTAACGGTTTGATATAGTTCATTCCACTCAGGAGAGTTTTGAATAATAGATTTATTTTCATCTGGATGCTGTAGTATTTTTTTTAGGACAGGCAAAACAGTAATTAAAGGTTCGTTCTTTTGTCGTAATAGTAAAAAGACAAAAATAGTAATAATTAAAAAGAGTAGGCCAAAAGTGAAAATAATATAACGTCGAAACGACTGAATACTTTGTGAAAATTGTGACGCTTCTTCAGCAATTCTAAGAATCCCTATTAATTGTTTATCTTTTTTTACTGGGATAGCTAAATACAAGAGCTCTCTATTTAATGTGCTACTTTTGCGGATTGCTGAGCCGAAACCAGCTCCAGATAGAATGGCTTTGACTTCTGGACGATTTTGACGAGATTCTGAGATTAATTGACCACTAGAACTATCATAAAAAATAGTTCCATTGGCATCCATCAAGGTTAAACGCTCATTTTCATCTTTAACATAATACTGAACAAATTCTTGTTCTTTTGCGTTAAGTGATTTATCTAAAAACGCTTGGTCAGAGATTTGTTCAGTCACCAGTGTACTTTTCTTCTGTAAGTAATTTTCTTGCTGCTGCATGAGTTCCTTTTTAAAGAAATAATTAGTTAAAAAAATACTACCTAAAAATAAGGCAATCATAATCAAGAAAGCTAGAAAATATTCAAAGCGTTGCCGTTGTTTCATTTTGTTGGCTCCTGAAATTTATAGCCGAAACCTCTTACAGTCACAAGATATTTAGGTCTTTTAGGATCAAGTTCAATTTTATCTCTTAAATGACTCACATGGACGTCAACAATGCGACTCTGTCCAGCAAAATCAAATTTCCAAATTCGATCAAGTAGAGTATCCCTATCGATTACTCGATCTTTTCTTTTCATAAAATAAACGAGAAGTTCAAATTCTTTCGGTGTTAAGTCAATTTTTCTTCTACGTACAGAAACCTCATAATTTTGTTCATCTACAACAATATCTCCTAAAATCAGAGGTTCTTTCGTAGGTTCTATTGCTTCGGATTTAGTGGAATGAGTAGCGGAACGCCGAAAAATAGCCTTCATACGAGCAATCACTTCTCTAGGACTGAAAGGTTTGGTCAAATAGTCATCTGCACCAATCTCCAAGCCAATAATTTTGTCTACTTGGTCATCTTTAGCGGTTAAAATTAATATAGGCGTGTCAATTTTTTCTCTACGTAAGGACTTAGTGATCTCCAAGCCATCCATTTTAGGCAACATAAGATCCAAAATAATGAAATCAAATTGATTGCTTAAAGCCAATTCATATCCAATTTCTCCATCTTCAGCAGTTGTCACTTGATAGCCATCTTTTTCTAAGTTAAAGGTTAGTAAGGTTAAAATAGAAGGTTCGTCGTCAACGACTAAAACTTTTTTCATTTTTATGCTCCTCTGCAGGTAAAAGTGATTATTTTTTAACGAGAAATATATGTCACTTAATGGTTCCAATAGGTCCAATTTAAAATGGACTCACCACTATGTAAGATTATTTTAGCATAATTTGAGACTCTTATCGAAAGTTTTATAGAATATTTCTTAGCTATTTTCATAAAGCAAGACATGGTATAATAAAGAACGTGGAAATGTGTGATTGAAGGAACTGGAATTAGTACTTGTTTAGCTGATATTTGGTTTTGTTGTGATGGGAATTTACAAGATATTTTGGCTTAAAAAGACACATAAAAAAGCGAGCGATTGCGATTTGTCCAGAAGTGTTAGGTCAACGGATAATTCCTCGAGAACCTCTTGAAATAGTGCCTACTAAAGCTGGAGAAAATGTGACACAGCCATTAAATAGGGTACTATTGTAGCTTATGAAAAATTGAACGAAAATAATATTTAATAAGTAGTTATGAGAGCAAACAGTCCATATTGGGGAAAATACGATTCTTTTCAGGAACTAGAAAAAAGGACTAGGCGTTGCAACAGCTTATTTTGAAATGAAAGGAATAACTGTCATGTCAGAAAAAGAGATGATTACTATTTTTAATTCTGAGTATGAATTAATAGGAACTGCGTCAAGAGAAGAAGCCCACAAGAAAGGGCTTTGGCATGAAACATTTCATTGTTGGATGTATGATATAAATGATGACGAGGTATTTCTCTATTTTCAACAAAGGTCAGCGAAGAAAAAAGATTTTCCTAACCAACTAGATATTACTGCTGCAGGACATTTACTTGCTGGTGAGACTGTATTTGATGGGTTTCGAGAAGTAACTGAGGAACTTGGTCTTGAAATTTCACCTAATTCAGCGGATTGCTTAGGTGTGTTTCCTGTACAAATTCATTTAGAAGATTTTTATGACAATGAGTTTACCAATGTCTTCATTGTGAAGAAAAAATTAGAATTAGGTACTTTTGTGCTACAAGAGGAAGAAGTTTCAGCTGTTTATGCTATTCCTTTGAAAAAGTTAAAAGAGTTATTTTCAGACACAAGGAAAGAATTAGCTATATAGGGAATTTTTCAGGAAAATGAAAAGCAAATTAAAAAGCATCGAACGATTGTTTTGCAGGATATTTGCGCACATTCCCATTCTTATTATACTAATTTATTTGACTCTCTGGAAAAAATACTTGAAAATCGGGTCAGAAGTATTGACTAATGCTATTGAAATCGGTAACCTAAAAGGGATTGAAGATAGGAGTAAGACACGATGGAATTAGAGAAAACGAATCGAATGAATGCCTTGTTCGAGTTTTATTCTACTTTGTTGACTGAAAAGCAAATGAATTATATGGAATTGTATTATGCAGATGACTATTCATTAGGAGAAATTGCAGAAGAATATTCTATTAGTCGACAAGCGGTTTATGATAATATCAAACGAACAGAAAAAATACTTGAAGAGTATGAAAAAAAATTACATTTGTTCTCTGACTACATTGTTCGTGGAGAACTATTAGAAAAATTGCGAACTTATACGGAAGAAACCTATCCGAAAGACAACACTATCACAACGTATATTGAAAAAATTCAAGAAATAGAGGAATGATAAAATGGCATTTGAAAGTTTAACAGATCGCTTACAACAGGCAATGAGTAAATTACGTCGCAAAGGTAAAGTATCTGAAGCTGATGTAAAAGAGATGATGAGAGAAATACGCTTAGCGCTACTAGAAGCCGATGTAAACTTACAAGTAGTGAAAGATTTTACTAAGCGAGTACGAGAAAGAGCGGTTGGTGTCGAAGTCTTAGAAAGCCTTTCGCCAGCACAACAAATTGTAAAAATTGTAGATGAAGAACTGACGGCTACTTTAGGTTCTGAAACAGTGGAGTTGAATAAATCCGAAAAAATTCCGACTGTTATCATGATGGCCGGACTACAAGGGGCCGGTAAAACGACCTTTGCAGGAAAACTAGCAAAACACTTAATTAAAAATGAAAAAGCTCGTCCTTTAATGATTGCAGGAGACGTTTACCGTCCAGCTGCGATTGACCAATTGAAAGTACTAGGACAGCAATTAGATGTGCCTGTGTTTGATATGGGGACAGATACTAATCCAGTAGAGATTGTTCGCCAAGGGATGGCATTAGCAAAAGAGCAAAGAAATGACTATGTTTTAATTGATACGGCTGGTCGTTTACATGTTGATGAAGCATTGATGGCAGAATTATCTCAAATTAAAGAATTGGCTCAGCCAGATGAAATTTTGCTAGTTGTGGATGCTATGACTGGACAAGATGCAGTCAATGTTGCCGAAAGTTTCAACCAACAATTAGGGATTACTGGGGTTGTGATTACTAAATTGGATGGCGATACTCGTGGTGGAGCCGCGCTGTCAATTCGTGCTGTAACAGGGGCACCAATCAAATTTATCGGTTCAGGTGAAAAGCTAACTGATTTAGAAATATTCCATCCGGATCGTATGTCTAGCCGTATTTTAGGTATGGGTGACATGTTAACATTAATTGAAAAAGCGCAACAAGATTACGATGAGAAGAAAGCGGAAGAACTAGCTCAAAAAATGAAAGAAAATAGCTTTGATTTCAATGATTTTATTGAACAGCTAGATCAAGTAATGGGAATGGGTCCAATTGAAGACCTTTTGAAAATGATTCCTGGAATGAGCAATATGCCTGGAATTGAGAATGTAAAAGTAGATCCGAAAGAAGTCGAAAGAAAACGCGCAATGATTTTCTCTATGACACCTGCTGAAAGAGAAAATCCAGATTTGTTAAATCCAAGTCGTCGTCGTCGAATTGCCGCAGGGTCTGGTAATAGTGTCGTAGAAGTTAACCGAATGATTAAACAGTTCAAGGAATCTAAAAAAATGATGCAACAAATGTCTAAAGGAAATATGGATATTCCAGGAATGGATCAAATGCTAGGTGGCGGAATCAAAGGGAAATTAGGGAAGATGGCCATGAATCGTATGGTTAAGAAAAACAAGAAGAAGAAAAAGAAGAAAAAATAATCGTTAAACAACTGTAAACATAATAAAAAGCACTTCTTGAGAGAACGAGTTTATCCCAGAAGTGCTTTTTTATTGATATAGAGTTGAAAAACGTGTTGAAATCAAAAATTTCCAGAAATTTTTTTGGAAATCTAGGGAAAAAACGAAACTAGCGTATGCTATGAGCAAGATTTATCGCAACATCTTACATAAGATTCTTGAAAATACTTGTTGTTGCAATTTTTAGATACACCCTAATATAATTTTTTGTTTTTTAAAATAAATTTCTTATAGAGAAAAGAATTTATCTGATTTCTGAAGATAATATAACTACCTATACAAGTAGAAATAATTCCATAAATAAGCAAAGTAGGTATAGCAGAAACTGATTTTTCTGATTCTAAAACATAACTAAACAGTCCGCCAGAGAAAGTAAAGGTAACAGTAGTATAGAATATAAATAACAGTAAGACAGGAATACGTAGGGCATCAAACAATAAATAGTTTCCATTTTTTTCTAAAGATAGCTTCGGATATAAAAATGCACTTACAAAAATAAGCAATAAGGTTACTCCGGACGTCATTGCGACATTTGACCAATTGACTTTATTTTGTCCCAGCTCGTAGAAGAAATCACTTTGATAAAATAGTGCAGCATCAGAATGATTTCCGATAAAATAGTTCCAGCCATTGACAAAACCAGCAATGAACCAGTTCATTGTGACTGTGAAGCCAAGAACAGTAAGAGGAGCCAAGACCAAATTTCCTGTGACTAATCCAATAAAGGAACCAGCAGAGTAGAAGAAGACTAAAGTAATCCAACTTCCAATAATTGAGCTGAGTAGCTCACCACTAGAAATATTGATAAAACGTTCTGGAATATTGGCTAGAATTATACCCGTCAATATAAATTTCCCTACTAAAATACTAAGTAAAAAAGGGACTGAAACTAGTAAATGTTTATACCAGTAAATTTTCTTTTTTGAAGTTCCTAAAGAGAATAAAAATGTATTGAAAGATGTTTTTAAATCAGCAAAAAATAATAAGAAACTTGTAGCGCTGACAAAAATCAACAGAGGAAAAAAGGCTTCTTTATAATAAAAACTGTTGTAAAGTTTTTTATTTGTATATCCGTCAGAAAAATTATTATAAAGAAAAAGATCTAAACTTTCCTTTTGATAAAGAACTAACTTTTCATCAAAAGATAAACCTTGATATTTATCCTCATAAAAAAAATTGTCTTGATCTTTCTTTAGCATATTTACTTGATCCGGAGAATAAATACTTTCATTTGTTGCTTTCCAAGAACTAGCACCATTTATCCCGCTTAGGGTGTAGGTTCCTAGAATAACTACAATGGCCAAAACTAAAAATAAACCATATCTCTTTTTTAAAATAGTCATCAGTTGTTTATCCATCTTTGATCTCCTTGTATAAAATAGTCTGTGGTTTCCTTTGAGAGGTTTACTTCAAATAAGTCTTCTAGTGTCAAAGGTAACTCTTCAAATAAAATTGGCTGCAGTTGCTTGATTGATTCTTCTAAATCAGGCGTATAAGATTCAAAAATGGCTGTGACAACACGCCCTTGGAAGTGTAAAAGTTTGCTATTTTCTTTGACAAGAGTAGGAACTTTTTTTGTTGGGAAGACCATTTGAATTTTTCTAGCTTGTTCTCTCAAGTCCTCAAGATGATAGTCATATTGAATACGATGCTCTTTCAATATTAGTGCACGATCAATAATACTTTCTAATTCATTTAAGTTGTGAGAGGAAATTACATAAGAACGGTTTTTTTCGGCAACATCATCCAGCAGAAGACCGATGACTTTTTTCTTAATGATAATATCTAGACCGTCAAATGGCTCATCTAGTAAGACAAAATCAGCATTTGAACAAACTGCTAAAATCATTTTAAATAGACCTTGCATTCCTTTTGACATCGAACGATATTTATAACGAAGGTCTAGCCCATGTTCCGTTAATAAGGAAATAAACTTATTTTTATCAAATCCCAGATAAGCATTTTCATAAAATAATTGAATCGCCTTTAAAGAATAGCTTGAAAAAAAGTTGTATTGTTCATCAATATAAAAAATATTTTGTTTCAAAAGAAGATGTTTTTGAATATCTAAGTCCTCAACAAAAATTTGGCCAGTATCCAATTCATAGTGGCTGGCAATTGTTCGAAATAGTGTTGTTTTACCAGACCCATTACGCCCAATTAAGCCAGTAATTTCATGTTTATTAAAGGTAATTGATATACTTTCTAGAATAGAATGTTGTTCAATTTTTTTGCTAACATTTTCTAATCGCATCGTGATTCCCCCTTTAAATGATTGTAGATTTCTTCTAACCAAGCGTTCATTTCGGCTTTAGAGATAGTTAAGTAATTTGCCTCAATCACTAAATCATTCAGTTGTTTTTTTAATTTAAGAATTTGGCTCTCATTTCTAAGTTCTTGATCGATTGTTTTTATATATGTTCCTTTTCCTTTGACGGTAATAATGACATCTTGGGACTCCAATAGTTTGTATGCTTTACTGACAGTATTAGGATTCATCATTAATTGACGAGCCATTTCACGGACAGAAGGAAGTTGGTCGCCAGGTTTTAACAAGCCGCTGATTATTTCTTCTTTAATCCCTAGCATTAGCTGTTCGTAATATGGTTTGCTGCTTGTTTTATTAATAAAGACCATAAAAAGAACTCCTTTCTTTTAAGTTTGTTTATGTGTACTAGTTTACATAGTACAGTTAAAACTGTCAATATTTTTTTGAGGGATTTATGTTAAACTAATGAAAAGAAGATATAGGGAGTGAGAAAGGTGAAGGAGCGATGTAACTGGGCAAAAAGCAATAATACAATGATGCATTACCATGATGAGGTATGGGGGGTACCACTTTACGAAGATCAAAAGCTATTTAGAAAAATGATCTTGGATATCAACCAAGCTGGTTTAAGTTGGCAGACTATATTGAATAAAGAAGCTGGGTTTGACCAAGCCTATGATTTTTTTGAGATAGAAAAAGTTGCAACTTTTGATGAGAAGAAAGTTGAAGAGTTAATGAACAATTCAGCAATAATTAGGAATCGCCGGAAAATTGAAGCAGCTATTCATAATGCTAAAAAAGTCATTGAAATTCAAAATGAGTATGGCTCTTTTTCAAAGTATTTATGGTCATTCAATCAATGCCAAGTAATGAACAATGAATATAACGATGAAAGAGAGATTCCTACAACCAATGACTTGTCCGATGCAATTGCAAAAGATCTGAAAAAGAAAGGGTTTAAATTTGTAGGCAGTACGATTATTTATGCTTTTTTGCAAGCGACAGGAATGATAAACGACCACGTAACTAGTTGCTTTAGGCATCAAGAGGTAATGAACTTAACAAAGAAAAAGAGAACGGATTGCAAATGAAAAGAAAAAGAGTAAGAAAGAAAGCCAAAAACTGATTTTCTTTTTACTCTAAAAAGGATTTATTCACTTCTATTATTTTCTAAAAAAGTAATATAAGCAGCGATAATTGTTTTTAAGTACGCAACAGTTGTCGAGAGGAGCTCACCATCTTCATCAATTAATTTCGTTACATTACCAATATAAGCTTCTGGTTGCTGTAAAGTTGGAACATTTAAAAAGACTAAAGATTGCCGTAAATGATGATTTGCACCAAAGCCACTGATTGCACCAGGAGAAACACTGAATACTAATCCAGGCTTGCCATCCCAAACACTTTTTCCATAAGGTCTAGACCCTACATCCAAAGCATTTTTTAAGACAGCAGGTACTGAACGATTGTATTCTGGTGTGACAAAAACGATACCGTAGAAAGGGGCGACAAACTCTCTAAAGATTTTCCATGCTACAGGAGGCCGTTCCTCATCATCAAAATCTTGATTGTAGAGCTCTAATTGACCGATGTCGACAAAAACAGGTTCATATTCCTTAGGGAAAAGAGTAGCAAGTCTTTGAGCTACTTTCTTACTATAGGAATTTTTTCGCAAACTTCCTACAAAAAAACCGATTTTCTTTTTCACGAATAAATCCTCCATTCTTGAAATAATCTTGATGTCTCTTAAGTTCAATGATAGAAGTAGTTATGATAAAATGCAAGCGTTTGAAATGTTGTTCGTTTTATTTAAAATTGCATTGATTTTCTAGGACATCTACCCTATACTTAAAGAAATTTTTAAAGGAGAAAGGAGGTCCAATTTGAGAAAATATTTATCTGTACAAACTAAATTGACAAAAGAAGAGATTACTTCCATTCAACAATTAAAAGAAAAAATGGAGAATAAAGGACTTCGGTACAAAATTGATTTGGCGGTTTTCAACAATATAAGTGGTCAAGTGAAACATTTGTTGTATACAGATGGAGAGAGGCTAAAAGGCTACGCCGTAATGAGTTGTTTTGATCCAACTGAGTTAGAGGTTGCCATTATTATGGAGCAGAAAGCCGAAGTTTTTGAAGCAATTGATGCTACTTTGAGAAATTATGTAAAAGAACATCAAATGAAAACAATGATGATTATTTCCGACAAACAGGATCAGTACATGAAGCAATGTCTTGAAAAAAAGAAGTACACTTATTATTTTTCGGAGTATCGAATGAGCTTAGACTTCAAAAGATTTGTACCATCAAACAAAGAAAAACTTATGATTGAATCTGCGAATTTTGGCGATGCAAAAACTATTTTACAATTAGAAAACTCATTGGCTCAAAGCGAAGACGATCAAACTGTGAGCTTGGAGGATATCCAAAAGACAATCGTTACCAAAGAAAATAACCAAATAGTGGCTTCTATGAGGATTGAAGAAGAGCTGAATTGTTATGCAATTTATGGTTTTGTGGTAAAAGAACAGTTAAGAGGTCAAGGCATCGGCAGACAATTTTTGTCACAAGTCATTCAAGAATTATTAAAAAAAGAGCCTCAAAAAGTATATTTAGAAGTATCAACTGAGAATGAGCCAGCCCTTCATCTCTATCAATCTGTTGGATTTCGAATAGATACTCACTTTAATTACTACTTGGCCCGTCTTTAATTAAGAGAGGACTGGGAAACTTATTTGGCTTCACTGTTTTTTTACAATGCCTTATGATTCATTGGATAAATTGGAAAATGGATGAATAAAAAGGGGAAGAGTATCTTTGAAATAAAGATAACCTTCCCAATTTATCGTATTGCCCCTGCCAAGGATGTTTATTATAGCATAAAACCTGCTCTCTTTTTAATCTTAAATCGCAATTTGAAAGGAATTTAAGGGTGTCAAGAAAAAACTCTTTACAGCTTGTTGTAAATCTGGTAAACTAGCATTTGTGATTAAGTATATGGAGGTGGAATAATAAAATGGCAGTAAAAATCCGTTTGAAACGTATGGGTTCTAAAAAGAGTCCTTTTTACCGTATTGTAGTAGCTGATTCTCGTTCTCCACGTGATGGACGTTTTATCGAAACTGTTGGAACTTACAATCCTTTGAAAGATCCTGCAGAAGTAACGTTAAAAGAAGAGTTAGTTTTGGATTGGTTGTCTAAAGGTGCGCAACCTTCTGACACTGTTCGTAACATCCTTTCAAAAGAAGGCGTTATGAAAAAACACCATGAAGCTAAATTCGAAAAGAAATAAGGTGATTGTTTATGACAGATGTGAAAGAGTTAGTGTTAACTATCGTTCGTCCGTTAGTCAGTCAGCCTGAACAGGTTACATTAGAAATCACGGAATCAGAGGCATTCCTTGAGTATAATTTAACTGTATCGCCAGAGGATATTGGTCGTGTTATTGGAAAACAAGGGCGTGTTGCGAAAGCAATACGGACAATTGTTTACAGTGTGCGGATTAACGGCCCTAAAAAAGTTCGTTTAAATATTGTTGATGGCAAATAGCTTTATTAAAAACACTCAAATTTTTGATTTGAGTGTTTTTTTGTATTGAGAAATACTTTGACCTTTTATTGAAAAGTCTGTCATAATGAAGGAAAACGGATGAGAAGCGGTGTAAAGTTGTATGAATAATAAAATTTATCTAGTTGAGGACGATCAACAAATTGTTAATCTATTAACATCACAATTAGAAAAGTATCAATTTCAAGTAAGAGCAGCGACAGATTTTCAGAATATTGTAAATGACATTGCTGATTTTGAGCCAGATTTAGTATTGCTAGATATTTCTTTGCCTTTCTATAATGGCTATTATTGGTGTGGTGAAATACGCAGAGAATCAAAGTTACCTATTATTTTTATCTCATCTGCAAGTGATAATATGAATATCGTGATGGCAATAAATATGGGCGCTGATGACTTTATTGCAAAACCTTTTGATCTACCTGTCTTTATCGCAAAAATACAAGCGTTACTTAGAAGAACATACGACTTTTCAGACGCTCCTTTTTTGCAGTTCAAAGAATATTGCCTCGACTTGACAGATAACTTATTATTTTTTGAAAAAGAGTCAATATTATTAACAAATATTGAAGTAAAAATTCTTTCCTTACTTTTTCAAGAACCTAATCAACTGATTATGAAGGAAAAAATCATGGAACGATTACGGGAGAATGAAACTTTTGTTGATAGTACCACACTATCTGTTAATATGAATCGATTAAAAAAAAGTCCTGGATTTAGGGTTAGACAGATATATTCAAACAGTCAAGGGGAAAGGGTATTTCTTAGGTGAATCAAATGAGTAAATTATTGAAAATAAGTATTTTCTTTCTGAGCTATATTTATGATAAAAAAGTTTATTATTTAAGCTATCTAGGAATAATAGGCCTTTTTGGAGCAACTTATTTTCTCTATGATATTCCAATTGTTGCTTATTGGGATGCACTTTTATTTTCTTCCGTCTTGTTGTTCTTCATAACCGTCAGAGCTGTTTTCAAAATCTATAAAAAGCACCAGCTGTTAGCAGGCTTTAAACAAAATTGGCCGAATGATTTAAGCTTATTTCCAGAAACTAGTGATTTAGTTCAAAAGGATTACTTTGAACTAATTAAAATCCAGCAAACACATTATTTAGATTTACTAAATCAGCAAGAGCAATTGAACAATCAATTATTAGACTATTATGGAAACTGGAGCCACCAAATAAAAACACCGATGTCAGTTTTAGAGTTAATGTCGCTTGATGAAGATATTCCTAGAGAAATAATGAAACAAGAACTATTTAAAATCAATCAATATTTAGAAATGATGTTGCAGTATATCCGTCTAAATCACAGTGGAACAGATTTTGTATTCGAAGAAATTGCGATAAAAAAATTGGTTTCTGCTGTAGTAAAAAAATATTCTACATTTTTTATTTATCAAAATTTATCGTTGGAATTAGGTGATTTAGATAGCAAAATAATTACAGATGAGAGGTGCTTAGGGTTTATTATTGAACAGGTCTTGTCAAATTCTTTGAAATATACCAAAAAAGGAAAAATTAAGCTCTATTTGAACCCGTCGAATCAGCATCAGTTAGTAATCGAAGACACAGGGATTGGTATTTTACCAGAAGACATTCCTCGCGTTTTTGAAAAAGGTTTCACAGGATTTAATGGTCGGATTTATACAAAAGCTACAGGGTTAGGCTTGTATATGAGTAAAATTATGGCTGAAAAATTAGGCTATAAAATGCGATTGGTTTCTAAAGTTGGTGAAGGAACCAAAGTTACCATTGATTGTAGCCAAAATGTGTATGAATTGGATTGATTTTATTAGCAAAAATAGAAAAAGTGTGTAACGGAAAACTCCTTGAAGTTGTCCTACACACTTTTTTAGCTTAATTAGCTTTTTATTACTATTTTTTTCGGAATACTTTCACATCAAAGGTTGGAGCGTCAAAACTAATTTCGGCTTCATCTATCATCAATCCTAATAAATGATAGTCTTCTTCTTCATGATGGGTAGCACCTAATAATTCATCATAATAGCTTTCAATACTTAAATCTCTAGGAGTGTTAAGTAAGTCTAATAAGTGAAGAACATTTTTAGGTTCTTCTTCGATTTTTCCCTGTATTTCAATATAAAATCCTTCAGGCGTAAAGTCTAACCCAATACGAATATCTTCAATTTCATTAGAAAAGAAATAGGTTAACAACTCATCGATAATCCTTTTTGCTTTATCTCTTTCTTGCACTACGCTTCACCTTTCTGACATGTAAAATATTATCAAGTAATGGTACCATGAAGGCTGCTATAAAACCAGTAGAAAATCCATTATTATAAAGATTTAGACCACCGTGAAGAGAGCCAACATTTGTGACTAATGACATGTGTAAAAAACCAGCTAAAACGCCATAAATGATTCCATAAAAACCAGCAATGGGGGCTAAACTAGTACTGAAAATAGCGGCTAAAATGACTGTTGTTTGGCTAATCGTAAATACTGGGGATAATTGAGAAGCAATAAACACGCCTAGAAGAAGTGGGGTGCTATTCAAAATATGATTCCCAAATGCGCTAAAACCAACAGCAGATAAAATCGCCCCAATAATGGGTCCGTTTAACGTCGTGTGAGTGAGCTGAGTATAGCCAGTTAATAATAAGCCCATTAAAGCCATATTCATCATCGTAGCACCAACACCTGCAATGGAAATGAAATCGGTAATTAATTTACCAGATGTGTGACTAATTTCTTTTAGACCTTTTAAAGTGAAATTATTTATATAAAATCCAATAGAGAACATTAAAATAAATAAAAATAAAAGAAAATAAATAAATTGATGATGGTAAGCAGTGGATATAATCTCATGTCCTTCAATTGTCCAACCGAACATTCGAAATACTCCGGCAAATACCATAGCAATAATACCTGAAGTGAACCCTACATTATATAGAGAAAAACCTTGATGAAAGGTCAATATATGAGAAGCTAACGGTGGCAAAATTAAACCAATAAATATTCCAACGAAATAACTGAGTGGAATAGAAATAGCTAGAGGAAGGGATAAGCCAAAAGTCATATAACTAATAATTGGTGACAAGGCACTACCGAAAAGACTAACCACAATAAATTGAGAAAAAGGTTTTTTAACAATTTTTGCATAACAATAGCCCCCAAGGATTATCGGAATCGAATTATACAAATTTTTACCGAAAAAAGAGCAACCAGAAACAGTAAATAAAGCAGCAATTAAAGGACCATTAATAGGTATATTTTTCTTTTTTGCTAATAAGACACTTATTAAAGTCAATAAACCACTATTAACAAAAGCACTACCAAAACTACCTAGTTTTGTGTAATCAGTCAGCAAGTTGCTAGGGGAAGTTATAATTCTGCTCATCCCCTCATACAAAAGGGTGAGAGGTTCACTAAACAAGCCGATAACAATCAGCAACAGACAATAACCTATCAGAAAAGCATAACTTTGTTGCTTCATTTTCAGTTCTTGGTTTCGTTTCTGTGTATGTAATAGGATTATGGGTTTGGTTTCATCGGGCATTTATCATTCCTCCATATGTAAATATCATACTTTACTATAGCTTGAAAAACTAAGATTGGTCAATAAAATTTGTTCAATAAATAAGAAAAAATACAATAATTATCATTTTTTTTTATCATTTTTAGAATTATTGATAGAAGTAGCGCAAAAAAAGGGGTAAACTAATAAGTGACATAGTTTATGTAGTTTTGTAAACAGATAACTTTCTATAAATATTTAAATAGAAAGTTTTGGAAAAATAGACATATAGAAAAGGGGGAAGAATGGTAAGGAAAAAAGTTTACAAAAGGGAGCATATTTTGAAATCTGCTTTTGAAGTTCTACAAAAAAATGGTTTTTCTGGTTTGACTGCAAGGAATGTTGCTGATCACATGGGAATATCTACTCAGCCAATCTATCTGGAATTTGAAAATATGGAAGATTTAAAAATGACACTTCTAAATTCAATCTATGATGATTTAGCAAGTGGAGTATTTGCATGTAAGACAACTTCAGACGCCGCTTTAAATTTTGGATTCAATTTTATTGATTTTGCCAAAAAAAATACCAATATTTTTATTGCTTTGTACACAGAGCAACATGGATATGGAGATGAAATAAAAGCGCACACTTTTAAGCATTTCTTGAAACATATTAAAAATGATGAACAATATACTGCTCTTTCTGAAAAAGATTGTGAGAAAATTCATAACAGCTTGTTAGTCGTTGCTTCAGGGATTGCTTCTATGAGTTTATCAGGAATTATTGCACCTAGCCAGAAACAGATCAGTGAATTATTAGAAAAAACAATTCAGGCTGTGGGCTGGAGAAACAATTAAGAAGAATAAAAAAGTTGAAGGAACAATTTTAAACTCGTTCACTTCAACTTTTTTATTTATTTAGGTTCTTGAAGAATGTTAATTTTTTCTATTTTGATATCTGTTTTTGGCTTGTCTTTAGATCCGGGCTCAATTGTTTCAACACTAGCGATTTTATCAACAACATCCATACCCTTGATCACTTGACCGAAAACAGTGTGTTTACCATCTAAATGGGGTGTACCGCCTTTTTTATAAGCGTCGATGATTGCGTCAGGATATTCGCTTTTTAATAGCCCATCAGAAATATCGTCTGAATTTTGAACGATAAAGAATTGGCTGCCGTTTGTGCCTGGTCCAGAGTTAGCCATAGACAAAGCACCACGCAAATTATACAATTCATTTGAAATTTCATCTTCAAACGGTTTATCCCAAATGCTTTCACCGCCAGTACCATCACCTTTTGGATCGCCACCTTGGATCATAAAGTTTTTAATAACTCTATGGAAAGTTAAACCATCATAGTAACCATCTTTTGCATGAGTCACAAAATTTTCAACAGTTTTTGGTGCTTGTTTAGGGAAGAGTTTAATTTCAATTGGTCCTTCCGTTGTAGCCATTTCTACTAAATATTCATCTGCACTAACTTCATTAGATAACTGAGGTAAGTCCAATGCATTTAAGTCTACCGATTCAACTGTTTTTTCTTCAGCAGCGGATGAACTAGCTACTGTTTTACTTTCTTTGTTTGAACTACAAGCAGTGAATAGTGCTAAAGAAGTCACTAATGCCGTTGCAGCAAAAAAATGTTTCATTCTCATAAAATAAGAGCCTCCTGTTTAAAATTAATACCTATTAATGATAACAAAACATGTATAAAACTGCTAGTTAAAAATACAAATTAGCAAGGAATGTTTTTTTTCTTATATTTCATCCACAGAAATGCGAAAATTTTGCGTATATTAGGTTTTATCTAAAAATTTGAAAGTGCAATCTATTGAAAGGTGTAGACCATTATTTTTGCTTCTGCTATAATGTAAATGGATACATTATGATAATTAAAAACTCTAGGAGGCACTATTGATGGGAAAATTAGGTATTTCTATTTATCCAGAACGTTCAACATTTGAAAAGGATAAAGCGTATTTAGATTTAGCACATAAATATGGATTTAAAAGAGTTTTTACGAGTTTATTACAAATTACTGAAGATAAAGATAAGGTTTTGGCTGACTTTAAAAAAGTTGTAGACTATGCAAATAGTCTTGATATGGAAGTAATGGTTGACATCAATCCAGCTTTATTTGAACAATTAGGTATTTCTTACGATGATTTGTCGTTCTTCCATGAGATGGGCGCTCATGGTGTCCGTTTAGATATTGGGTTTACTGGACAAGAAGAAGCCAAAATGACTCGTAATCCTTACGGTATCAAAATTGAAATCAATATGAGTACTGGTACAAGTTATGTCGATAACATTATGAGTTATTCTCCTAATACAGATAATCTATTAGGATCACATAACTTTTATCCTCATCGATACTCTGGCTTAAGTTACGATCATTTTGTTTTTTGTTCTGAAAAATTCCGTAAATATAATATTAATACAATGGCGTTTGTCAACTCTCATGACGCAACGTTTGGGCCTTGGCCAACACAAGACGGATTATGTTCGCTAGAAGACCATAGAGAATTAGAAATTGCAACACAAGTGAAACATTTAATGTTAACTGGATTAATTGATGATGTCTCAGTTGCGAATGCCTATGCTTCAGAAGCAGAATTAAAAGCTATGGCAGAAGCCTTCAATGCAGAGTATCCATCGATTAAAGTTGATGTAGCGGAGGATATTACTGAGGATGAAAGAGTCGTTCTTTTTGATAATCTTCATAGCTATCGTGGAGACCGTTCAGAATATATTTTACGTTCAACAATGACTAGAATTTACTACAAGGATCGTCCCTTCCCAGCTCATAACACACGAGACATGTCAAAAGGAGATGTGTTAATAGATAATGTTGGCTACGGTCAATATAAAGGGGAAACGCAAATTGCTCTAAAAGACATGAAGAACGATGGACGTGTAAATGTGGTTGGCCGGATTTCAGCGGATGAACTATTCCTACTAGATTTCTTAAAACCTTGGTCAAGCTTTAAATTGGTAGAGAATAAAAAATAAATATTCATTAACAAATAGATAAACGGAAGAGGATGGAACAAAACTAAAAATCAGTTTTGTTTCATCCTCTAAATCTGAATAAACGGTGGTCAAAAGTCTGGGTGTTCGGAAATTTCCCGCAAAGCACTCAATACATAAAGTGTATTGTGCGCTTTGCGCGCTGATTTCTCGCCCCCAAAACCTCTTCTATTCACATAGGGCACAATAAAATAATTACATAGTGAAAACATCAATTTCTTTAGATAAAAGAAAATCTTGACGATTGCGAAATTCTTTGGAAAACATTATACTATTTTATAGTAAAAAAAGTGAGGTAAATTGATGAAAAGAGTGATTCAAATCTTGATAGGTATACTGATATTATTAATTATAATACTTATAGGTGCAGGCATGTATTTCTATAATTATGCTGTCGTTCCTTCTGAAAAAGATTTTTTAGATGACGATACACCAGGGACTAAGGTAGAAGCAACACCAGAGGAAAAATGGTTTAAGGCTGATGAAAATAGATCATATTGGGAGATCAATTCTAATGATAACTTAAAGCTACAAGCCATCTATTTACCAGCAAGTATCAAAACTGAAAAAACAGCTATCCTAGCACATGGTTATATGGGAAATGCTGAAACAATGTCTAGCTTTGCAAAAATGTACCATGAATGGGGCTATAATGTATTAGTTCCTGATGCTCGCGGTCATGGTAAGAGTGAAGGAAAATATATTGGGTTTGGTTGGCCAGAAAGAAAAGATTATTTACAGTGGATTGATAAAGTGATTGAAGTAAATGGAAAAGAGGCTCCGATTACGCTATATGGCCTTAGTATGGGAGCCGCAACAGTAATGATGACTAGTGGAGAGAAACTTCCAAAAAATGTAAAAGCAATTGTTGAAGACTGTGGTTATTCTTCAGCAGATGCAGAGTTAGCCTATCAGTTGAAGGATATGTTTGGACTTCCGAAATTTCCCCTTGTACAAGTGACAAGCTTGATTACGAAAATTCGTGCAGGGTATTTCTTTGGAGAAGCAAACGCAGTTGCTCAATTGAAAAAAAATAAGACACCCATGCTATTTATTCATGGGGATGCAGATAAATTTGTTCCTTTTTCAATGCTGACAGCAGTTTATGAAGCAACAGATGCTCCAAAGGAAAAATATGTTGTTCCTGGTGCTGGTCATGCAAAAGCTTACTCAAAAGATAAAGAAAAATACAAAGAAAAAGTTGCTAGTTTTTTAGAGAAATACATGGATTAAAATCATTGAAATTGTCACTAGTGAAAAAATAAGCTAGTGATAATTTTTTGACTGTTCCTAGAGACAAGGATGTGCAAAGAAAAGAATTATTTGATATCATATACAAAGGGAATGGGGTAAAACATATGGAAGAACAAGTAATTGACTACCTACATTACTTACAAATTGAACGCGGACTGTCTACTAATACTAGAAAAAGCTATGAACGAGATTTATATAAATATCTTATTTTTTTAAAAGAGCAAAATGTTTCCTCATGGCAAAATGTGGATCGTTTTGTGATCATAGATTTTTTACAAAAGTTACATAGTGAAAACAACTCATCTGCAACCATCATTCGTATGATTTCAAGTTTGAGAGGGTTTCATCAGTTTTTACGACAAGAACGAGTAGTGGATCATGATCCTATGCAACATATTGATTCCCCTAAAAAAGCTCAGAAATTACCTAGTACTTTATCAGTTGAAGAAGTGACCAAACTGATTGAAACACCAGACACCACCAAAGCACTAGGAATTCGCAATCGGACGATTTTAGAAGTTATGTATGCAACTGGACTTCGAGTGACGGAGTTAGTAGAATTAAAAATTGGTGACTTGCATTTGTCTATTGGTTTGTTACAGACGCTAGGGAAAGGTGACAAGGAACGGATTATTCCGTTAGGCGATTACGCGATTCAATGGATTGAGAAATATATGGAAGAAGCTCGACCTGAGTTACTAAAAAAAAATACAAATGAAACGCATCTGTTTGTGAATCATCATGGGCGACCCTTATCTCGTCAGGGAGTTTGGAAGAACCTGAAACAAATTGTAAGAGATGCTGGAATTGATAAGAATATTACACCACATACCTTGCGCCACAGTTTTGCCACACATTTGCTTGAAAATGGGGCAGATCTGCGAATTGTCCAAGAGTTATTAGGACATGCAGATATTTCAACGACACAGATTTATACTCATATCACAAAGCAAAGAATGGCAGATGTTTATAAACAACACTTTCCTAGAGCTTAGTTTAAAAATTGAAACCGAAAAGAAGGTGATGCATATGTTAACGAATTACAGAAAAGAGCAAAGAAAAATCGCTATGGGGTTATTAAGCTTTCATCAAAAATTATCTGTGCATCAGTCATTACTGAAAGAAATCGATACGTATGAGCAAGAGGAAAATTTGAAATTACTTTTTTGGGTACCTGAAGGCGATCGTAATATTCAAGGAATTCTTGGAATAGAAAAGGAGACGCCAGAGGCAATTGTATTGCACGATATTTCTCTAAACCCTTCTTTTCGTGGGGAAGGACTTGGTTTTCAATTGCTTGATGATCTGGTAGAGTTATATCCAGATGCAAAAATTTATGGTACATTAGCTACATCAACCTATTTATCGAAATGGAAAGAATACAAATAAGATTTTTTAGGGTAAACTAGAGAGTCGAAAAAGAAAGTTGGATCGTTTTGCAGGAAATTAATGTGAAATTAGATGTATTTGAAGGTCCATTAGACCTCTTGTTACACTTAATCAAAAAATTAGAAATAGATATCTATGACATTCCGATTGCAGCTGTTACTGAACAATATATGAGTTACATTCACACCATGAAGACTTTAGAATTGGAAGTAGCAGGAGAATATCTTGTGATGGCAGCGACATTAATGGCGATTAAAAGCAAGATGCTTTTACCTAAACAAGAATTGGACATTGTAGAAGAGGATGAAAATCTTGAAGGAGAAGATCCGAGGGATGCTTTAGTTGCTCAATTATTAGAATATCGAAAATTCAAATATGCAGCGAATTTGCTTCATGAAAAAGAATCAGAAAGAAGCTTATATTATACGAAAGAACCAATGGATATCGATGCTTATAAAGAAGATAATCCGTTACTAAGGCCAAATCAGATTAACACGATTGATTTGTTTTTGGCATTCCATTCAATGTTAGAAAAAAGAAAAAGTCTTCAGCCGATAGAAACTACCGTTTCAGGAGACGATGTATCGATTGAAGAAAAGATTGCGGCCATTTCTTTAGAAGTTGGACGTTTAGATCGGAAATCATCTGTAAGATTCGAATCATTCTTTACTTCTTATTCAAAACAAGAAGTAGTGACTACTTTTATGGCTCTTTTAGAGTTGATGAAAAAAGGAATTGTTCATGTTGAGCAAGAAGAAAATTACGGGAGTATTCTTTTATATAATACATTTGAAGAGATTGAGTCAGATATGGAGGAAAAATAGTGACCTTAGTAAGTCAAGTAGAGGCGATTCTTTTTGTTGTTGGGGAAGAAGGAATTGGCTTGGAGGAAATTTCTTATTTACTAGAAGTTTCTCCTCCGCAAACGTATGAAACATTAACTGAATTAAAAATCAAATACGAAGAAGATGCCGGTTCTGCTTTACATATTTTAGAAGTTGGCAACCACTTTGTACTATCTACAAAGAAAAAATTTGCTCCGATTTTAAAAAAATATGCTCAGTCACCGATATCTAATTCTCTTTCTCAGGCTGCGTTAGAAACACTATCGATTATTGCTTATAAGCAGCCACTTTCCAGAATGGAAGTAGATGAAATAAGAGGCGTTCAGTCAGCAGGTTCTATTCAAAAATTGGTTACACGTCAATTGATAGAGGAGAAAGGCCGAGTGGATGGTCCCGGACGAGCGATACTCTATGGGACAACACCATATTTCATGGATTATTTTGGCTTGAAAACATTAGAGGAGTTACCAGATATTCATCAAATGGAAGAAGAGATAGCTGAAGAATTACCGATGGATCTGTTTTTCGATCGCTATAAAGAGTTAAAAGAGGAACCATTAGAAGAAAATGTTTCAGAGGAACACCAGCTAGGAAATGATGAATCGGAGGAAGAAAATTAGATGGAAAGACTTCAGAAAGTGATTGCTCATGCAGGGATTACATCACGTAGAAAAGCAGAAGAATATATTATTAATGGTCGTGTGAAAGTCAACGGCAAAATTGTCCGTGAATTAGGGACACAAGTTGGCAAGCAAGATAAAGTAGAAGTAGATGATGTTCCCATTTATCAAGAAGAATATGGCTATTACCTGTTTTATAAACCAAAAGGAGTTATTTCAGCTGTATCTGATGATAAAGGACGAAAGGTAGTAACGGATTACTTTACGCATGTGAAAGAACGTATCTATCCTGTAGGGCGTTTGGATTACGATACATCAGGATTGTTACTATTGACAAATGATGGTGACTTTTCTCAAAAATTAACCCATCCAAGTCATGAAGTGGATAAAATATATGTTGCCAAAGTTAAAGGATTAGCCAAAAAACATGATTTGGCGCCATTGACTCGTGGGGTAAAAATTGATGGTTACAAGACAGCTCCAGCAGATGTTCAAATAATTTCAGTAGATTTGAAAACAGAAACAAGTATCATTCAATTAACAATCCACGAAGGACGCAATCATCAAGTGAAAAAGATGTTGCAATCTGTTGGGTATCTTGTACAAAAGTTAAAACGTGAAAAATATGGCGATTTAACGTTACAAGGGTTGAGACCAGGAGAGTACCGTAGTTTAAATAAAAAAGAAATTAGCAGTCTGCTAAATCAAGCAAAATAGTTAAATTAAGAAAGAAGTAAGGTAGTTCTTGTCTTTTTACCGAAATTAAGTAATCTTTTTGATAAAGATTGCTTTTTTTCTGTTTCGTTGTATAATAAAAGAGTAACTAAATTTAATAAAGGTTCGTCTTCAGGGGCAGGGTGAAATTCCCGACCGGTGGTATAGTCCACGACCTATTTTGATATGATGTTAAAATAGCTGAATTGGTGAGATTCCAATACCGACAGTAAAGTCTGGATAAAGAAGATAGGGCTTATTTGAAGCAGACTTTTTTCAGATAAGATAACTCTATACTCTATTTTCCCTGTGGAAAATAGAGTATTTTTGTAGTGTAGAGGACTGTTTCTACTAATTTTGTTTGTTATTGAATAAAACAATTACAAGAAAATTTTTTAGAAAATACAGTACCGATAAGAGAGTTCATGTGTATTATCTCACAAAAAAGTTTGTTCAAAAAAGTTCGTTTGAAGATGGGTCCTTAACAGGAGGATTTCATATGCGAAGCAACAAGGTTCAAAAGATGGTTATTGTGGCGATGTTAGCAGCAATAGCAACGGTATTACAGTTTTTTGATATTCCGATTATCCCAGCATTTCCCTTTCTAAAAATCGATTTTAGTGACATTCCAATTATGATAAGTATGTTCATTTTTGGCCCAGCAGCAGGGATTGCAACAGCATTCATCCGCTCAACACTGCACTTAGTCTTAACGGGGTTATCTCCTCAAAATATGGTTGGAGATATCGCAAGCTTTTTTGCAACCTGTATGTTTACCTTGCCGATGTATTATTTCTTTAATAAAGGTAGTGAAAAGCGCTCAAATAAGGTTTTAGGCGTTACAACAGGCATCTTATCATTAACGGTTTTTATGAGTATTGCTAACTATTTTGTTATCACACCTATTTACTTAAATCTATTTGGGGTAAACGCAGATCAATATCTGGGGATGTCACTGGCAAAATATGTCAGCATCGGAATTGTCCCATTTAATTTAATTAAAGGAATCATTATCAGTGGCGTTTTCTTAGTTCTTCATGCGAAACTAGTTCCTTGGTTAATTAGAAAGCAACATACACTGGGTGATAAAAAACCCATGTTAAAATAAAAAAATAGTAAAGCGAAGTACTTTAGGTGAACTCCAAAAATACTTCGCTTTTTTTGATGAGAACGTGAGTTAGTCAACAGGATTTATATCAGATTCAAATTCTTTTTTTAATTCATAATATTCTATAAAAATCATATTATCTGATAAAATAGAGCTTAATAAAGTAAAGGAGATGGCAAATGAGCAAAACAAAAAAATGGAAACGTATTGCCCTTATTTCATTATTAGGATTAATTAGCATTGTAGTTATTGCATTGATTTATTTGAAATCAGTAACCTATACCCCGACAACAGAAGCGCTAAATGCTGCAAAACAAGCGACTTATAAAGGAAATACATTAGTTTTTAAAGGAAATCCTAAAAAAGTCTCCGTCATTTTTTATCAAGGAGCTTTTGTAGATAATGCTAGTTATAGTATTTGGGCAAATAAAGTTGCTGAAGCGGGATTTACAGTTTACTTAACTAAGCAGCCTTTAAACTTAGCTGTATTAGGAGGAAATAAAGCACAAACAATCATAGATTCAGAAAAGCTTTCTAGTTATGTAATTGGTGGACATTCTTTGGGTGGTGTAATGGCTAGTAGATTTGCTGCTGAAAACCAAGAGAGCTCCGCTTTGAAAGGTGTGTTCTTTTTAGCTAGCTATCCAGATGAAAAAGGAAGTCTTAAAGAATTTGGAGGCAGCGTATTATCAATTGTTGGTTCAAAGGATGGGGTTTTAAATTGGGCTGCGTTTGACAAATCAAAACAATATCTGCCAACACAAACTAATTTTCAAACAATCCAAGGTGGAAATCACGCTGGCTTCGGAAGCTATGGAGACCAAAAAGGAGATCAAAAAGCAAAGATTACTAATCAAGAACAGCAAGATGAAGTTGTCAAAATTTTAATCGAGTGGTTGCAGAAGATATAAAAAGTTAGGTTTCTTTAATAAGCTCTATTGCGCGAACTGGACATTTACGATAAGCTATTAGCACATTATCCGTTTCTTCTGATGGAATAATTTGTTGTTGCTTATCGGAATGTTTTTTTAATAGCACAATTCCTTCATCATCATAATCAAAGATTTCTGGTGCATATATTTGACAAAGACCGCAAGCAATACAGTTTTCAGGTATTATATTACAATACATAATCGAACTCCAATCTAGTATTTGAGAGGTAAAAAGATGAATACTGATTTTATTTTAGCCTTATTTCAACATGGATACAAGGCAAGAATTTCTACTTTGTATCATTTATTAAGAGGGAAGCGATCAAGTTCAGTACTATTATACGGTTTTCTTTATAATAATTTAAGATTTATTGAATTTTTTCCCGATTTAAATGAAAAAGAATACAGTGAAATGATTCAAGCCTTATCGCATCAGGAGCTGCTAAAAATAATTCATGCGAATGAAGCGCAAATCACTGAAAAGGGAATGTCAAAGCTAAGAGAAAAAGGGATACCCCTAGAAAGGTATCCTTGGATTGATAATTATCATTTTGGAAAAAAAGATTTTGAAATGTTTCGTGTGCTTCAATTTTCTGTTCAAGTGGTTTCTAATTTATCCTATGAGAACAAGCAGTATGTTCCAATAGAATCATCACCAATTTATCAATGGGCTTTAAAGAAATGGCTAACAACTTTGCCGAAAAAAGAATTGATTCATCAACTTAAAGAAGAGTGGATGATGGTTCTAGAAAGCCTACCAGATGAAGAAGCGGTGTATTTTGTTCAACAATTTTCTGGTTACCAACAGGTAGGGAAAACAGTCCATCAACTGTTAAAAACAAGCGATTCTTGCCTTGAAAAACAGTTGTTGAATAAGAATTACTTACATCACTTATTAGTGACGATTAAACAAAACCATAGACTTCCTTTACTTCAATCCATGATGAATTGGTCTTTTTTTCAAAATGATAATCAAAGCGTTCAAGAAACAAAACGTTATTTAGACATGACGACGAATTTAGAATTGATTGCTAAAAAAAGAAAACTAAAAGTTAGTACAATTAAGGATCATCTAATAGAGCTATCTTTGGTTGATGACTTTCCTTTTGACCTATTTATAGATGAAAAAATAAAGAAGCTTCTAAACGAAATTAAACAAAGACCATTACAAGAATGGTCATATCCGACTGTCAAAAGTCAGATTCCTACTTTAGATTATTTTGAGTTCCGTTTATACCAAGTTCAAAATATTAGAAAAGAGGGCTTCAAATAGAATGGATTTAGAAAAAAATTTAATGACTCATTTTGGCTATTCTTCTTTTAAAGCTGGGCAAAAAGAAGTGATTACTCACTTACTTTCTGGAAAAAGTACCTTAGCTGTTTTACCTACTGGAACCGGCAAATCTTTATGTTATGAATATGTAGGAATGTTGCTGGAGGGTCTAGTTATTATTGTTTCACCTTTGCTTTCATTAATGGAAGATCAAGTAAGACGACTACAAATGAAAAATATTGGCAAGCCAATTGCGATGAATAGCAGCTTAACTTTTTTTGAAAAAGAATATCTATTAGAGAACCTTAATGATTACAAATTCCTATTTCTTAGTCCAGAAATGTTGTTCCAAGAAAAAGTAAGGCAAACATTGACTTCTTATAAGGTAGGGTTATTTGTTGTAGACGAAGCGCATTGTGTATCTCAATGGGGCGTGGATTTTCGTCCGGAGTATAGTAAGCTGTCATTGATCCAAAATGAATTAGGGAATCCCTTAACACTTGCTTTAACAGCAACTGCCACTCCGGAGGTAAGGGAAGAAATTAAACTAAGACTATTTTCCAGTAACAAATGCTACACGGAAGTCATTCATTCCATTAATCGTGAAAACATTGGTTTAATTGTCAACCAAACAATAGAAAAAGATGAACTGCTATTAGAATATATAGAAAAATTGCAAGCTAAAGGAATTATCTATTGTTCTACCAGAAAAAATACAGAAAAAGTACATGAATTTCTAGCGACTCATACAAGTATTAGGACGGCTTTTTATCATGGTGGTATGACTCCCATGGAGCGACTTTTGATTCAACAACAATTTATTTTAAACCAACTAGATGTTCTTTGTGCTACCAATGCATTTGGTATGGGAATCGACAAACCTGATATTCGCTTTGTCATTCATTATGATTGTCCTGATAGTTTGTCAAATTATGTTCAAGAAATTGGACGTGCAGGACGAGATGGGCAGGCAAGCTTGGCCATTTTACTCTACAGAAAAGGTGACGAAAGAATTCATTATTTTTTTCAAACTGAAAGTCAGATTGACCGAGAACTATTAAAGACGATGGTAGAGTCACCCAAAATCAATTTAGAAGAAGCTTTTCCTTTAGTGAATGAGATTCAGCAAAAATGGTTGCAAGGATACCTTGACGAAGAATATTCTTTGGAGGAACTAGAGTTACGATTAGTAGAAAAAGAAGGCACGAGAAAACGTTCATTATATGAAATGATGGCTTACATTCAAGAAGAAACGTGTCGTCGCAATTTCATCCAAAAAGCATTCTCTGAAACAGAGGTTAAGATGCCACAGGGACTTTGTTGTGACTGCTGTGGGTTATCTTTTGACAATTACCAAGCTGAAATAGTACAATCACCAGAAGATGCAACAAAATCTTTTCATTGGAGACAGAGTTTTCTAAGATTATTTAAAGATGAGGAATAATCTTTTTTTTAATAAGCAACAGCTAAAAAGCTGTGGTATAATATCAACGAGAGAAATTTAGGAGGACATATACGTGAGTAAAAAAGATAAAGTTAGAAAGTCAGATGCCCGTGAACCATGGGAACAATCCATTTATGAACCAGAGAGCGATACAAGACATTCACGTGTAGAAAAGCGTCAAGGAAAAAGAGGAAATACGGTTTTTCTGACCCTCTTAGTTTTCTTGCTAGTGATGATTATTGCATTACCAACAGGCACTTATTTTTTTATTACAAGAGACAAATCAAATAGCAATAAGAATGCCAATACAACGCCTTCATCCTCTGTTGTAAAATCAACATCTAAATCCAGTGCTGAAGCTAAATCTTCTGCTATTGATTCAGAGTCTTTACCAGAGTCCACTAATGCGGAAGGAACACCGACTTCATCAGACAATCAACAGCAAGGCGATGGACAACCAGTTTATGATACTGTTCAAAAGGGAGAAGGATTCCAACAAGTTGCTGAGCGCAATGGGATCTCAATTTCTGAATTAGAGAGTCTTAATGGGATGTCGAGTAGTACAATTATTCAACCAGGACAACAATTAAGAGTGAAATAAAGCGAATAAGTAATTATGGCTAGGGTAGAACATGTTCCTAAGTTCTATTCCAGCCAATTTTTACTGTTTAAATGATAGAATTTAAGGAGATTTTCGGATGAAACAATTAAGTATTGCTATTGACGGGCCAGCTTCTTCTGGGAAAAGTACCGTTGCCAAAATTTTAGCTAAAAAATTAGATTTTGTTTATTGTGACACAGGTTCAATGTATCGAGCACTCACTTACTTAGCGATAAAAGAAGGAATTGATTTTCAAGATGAAGCCGGATTAGTAGCGTTGATTTTGAATAATTCGATTTCTTTTAAACAAGCAGAAGAAGGACAATTGGTATTTGTGAACAATGTTGATGTAACAAATGAAATTAGACAACCTGATGTGACAAATGGTGTCTCTTTTGTAGCAATGCATGCCAAAGTCAGAAGTAAGATGGTTGCTTTACAGCAAGAAATCGGTCGTCTCGGCGGTGTTGTGATGGATGGTAGAGATATTGGAACAGCAGTCTTGCCTAATGCAGAAGTTAAAATCTTTTTAGTTGCAAGTGTTCAAGAAAGAGCGGAGCGCCGTTACAAAGAAAATATTGAAAAAGGGATTACAACAGATTTTGACACCTTAAAACAAGAAATTGAGCAAAGAGACCATGTTGATTCTACAAGAGAAGTATCTCCTTTGGTGCAAGCAAAAGATGCCATAAAAATTGATACAACTGGAATGAACATTGAAGAAGTTGTTTTAGCAATTGAAGCAATTATTCATTCAAAAGCAGAATAAAAAATACTTTAAGTTGATTGGTTTCATGAACCACCAACTTTTTTCTATTCAACAGTGATATTTCACTAAAAAGCATACGTTTTCACCATAAAAAACAGAAAATTATCGATTTTTTGGACAAAAACAGAAAAATTAAGAGAAATCGCTTTATTTTTTGATGAAAATCCCTTACTATAAAGGAAGTAGGTTATTTTTTACGAATTTTTGTTGGTAATAGGAGGATAAGTAGACATGACAGATTTTGAAGACAAACAAGTTGAGAAAAATGAAACAATGGAAGATGCAATGAACAGCGTGCAAGAAGTGAGTGTTGGGGACATCGTTAAAGGAGAAGTCCTTGCAATCGAAGACAAGCAAGTTGTTGTTGGGATTGAAGGGGCTGGAGTAGAAGGGGTTGTTCCAGCGAAAGAATTATCCACTTTACAAGTAGAGGATATTAATGAACTTGTTAAAGTAGGAGATATTCTAGATTTGGTTGTCATTACCTCAATCGGAAAAGATAAAGAGAATGGCAGCTACTTGCTTTCTAAACGTCGCTTAGATGCGAAAAAAGTTTGGGAAGAAATTGAACAAGATTTCCAAGCAGGTAAAATTATTGAAGCGCCTGTTACAAATGTCGTTAAGGGCGGTTTAGTAGTAGATGTAGGTGTACGTGGTTTTGTTCCAGCATCTATGGTAGAGGATCATTTTGTTGCTGATTTTTCTGAGTATAAAGGTCAAACTCTGGCATTTAAAATTATCGAAATTGAACCTTCAGAAAATCGTTTAATTTTATCACATAAAGCAGTGGTAGAAACAGAAAAAGAAGCAAAGAAAAAAGAAATTTTATCTCAATTGACTGATGGAGATATCGTTGACGGAAAAGTTGCCCGTCTAACAGATTTCGGAGCGTTTATTGATTTAGGTGGAATTGATGGCTTAGTCCATGTTTCTGAAATTGGACACCAACATGTGGCAAAACCGAGTGATGTATTAACTGTTGGAGAAGATGTGAAAGTAAAAATTCTTTCAATCAATCCTGAAGAAGACCGCATTTCGTTGTCTATTAAAGAAACATTGCCTGGACCTTGGACTGATATTGAGGACAAAGCAGGAGTTGGCGCTGTCTTAGAAGGAAAAGTGAAACGTCTGACTAGTTTTGGGGCATTTGTAGAAGTATTCCCTGGTGTTGAAGGGTTGGTTCATATTTCTCAAATTTCACATAAACATATTGCAACACCTCATGAGGTTTTACATGAAGGCGACGAAGTGAAAGTGAAAGTTTTAGAAGTGAATCCTGATGAGCACCGTATCGCTTTAAGTATTAAAGCATTAGAAGCTAAACCGGAATCACAAGAAGAGCCTAAAGAAGTCGAATCTTATGAATTGCCAGAAGAAAACACTGGTTTTACTATGGGCGATATCTTAGGTGACGCTTTAAAAGGACAAGAATCTGATTCTGAATAATAAATAATCGGGAATGCCTTTCGTTTGTTTGAAAGGCATTCTTGTTGTTTAATAAGAGAATTTTGGTTATCGTGTTGAAACTAAATTAGGATACTTGGATTTTCGTGTTAAAATGAATCACATTTCAAATTCGAGGGAATGAGAACAGATTTCGATGTTCAAACAAAAGGAATTCTTCAAGGAGAAAACTTTTCTTGCATCTTAGGCGAGCTTTAGGTAAACTAGTAAAGATTGAGAACGCTCAAGGAGGAAATAGTAATGGCAAATCCAACGATTGCAATTGTCGGACGCCCTAATGTAGGCAAATCCACAATTTTTAACCGTATAGCTGGGGAACGTATTTCGATTGTCGAAGATACCCCTGGTGTTACAAGAGATAGAATTTATACAACAGGAGAGTGGCTAGGTCGCGAATTTAGTGTTATTGACACTGGAGGAATCGATTTACGCGATGAACCATTTATGGATCAAATTAAACATCAAGCAGAAATTGCGATTGATGAGGCTGATGTCATTTTGTTTGTAGTAAGCGGACGTGAAGGCGTCACAGATGCAGATGAAATGGTGGCAAAAATTTTATATCGTAGCAAAAAACCAGTTATTTTAGTAGTGAATAAAGTTGATAATCCAGAAATGAGAAATGAAATTTATGAATTTTATTCACTAGGTTTAGGCGAGCCTTTTCCAGTTTCAGGAAGTCATGGTTTAGGGATTGGAGATGTCTTAGACGAGGCTGTCAAGCATTTTTCAACGGAGATTGAAGAAGAGGATGAAAGTATCATCAAATTTAGTTTAATTGGCCGTCCTAATGTAGGGAAATCTTCTTTAATTAATGCTATTTTAGGTGAAGACCGTGTGATTGTGTCTGAAATAGAAGGAACGACAAGAGATGCGATTGATACGTATTTTGAATCAGAAGATGGTCAGAAGTTCTTAATGATCGACACTGCCGGAATGCGTAAACGTGGAAAAGTTTATGAAAATACTGAAAAATATAGTGTTATGCGCGCCATGCGTGCTATTGAGCGATCAGATGTTGTTCTAATGGTTTTAAACGCGGAAGAAGGAATTCGTGAGCAAGATAAGAAAGTCGCTGGATACGCTCATGAGGCTGGTAGAGGAATCGTAATTGTTGTAAACAAATGGGATACACTAAAAAAAGAAACGAACACAATGCGTGATTTTGAAGAAAAAATTCGTGATGAGTTCCAATACTTAGATTATGCGCCGATTATCTTTGTTTCAGCATTAACAAAACAACGATTGAACAAGCTTCCGGAATTAATTCAATTAGTGAGTATGAATCAAAATCTACGGATTCCGTCAGCGTTATTAAATGATGTGATTATGGATGCTGTAGCAATTAACCCAACACCAACAGACAAAGGTCGACGTCTGAAAATATTCTATGCAACGCAGGTCGCTGTTAAGCCGCCAGCTTTTGTTATCTTTGTGAATGAAGAAGAGTTAATGCACTTTTCTTATGAAAGATTTTTAGAAAATCAAATTAGAAAAGCTTTTACTTTTGAGGGGACACCAATAAAAATTATTCCTAGAAGAAGAAAATAGAGCATTTTACCATATTCTTTTTAAATGTTCAAATGATTTCTGTCACTTATAATAAAAAACTGAGAATTTCAAAAAAACTGATTAAAAAGCAGTAAAAACCTTGCTATTACAAGCTTCCTATGATATCGTGGTAACAGAATATTGAACCAAATCAATATTTGCTATCAATTTTTGGACCACTCAAAAATTGATAAGAATGGTGTCTTTTAGATAAAGGCATTTTATCCCTTGTGGAGGAGGTGAAATAATCCATGGCAAACAAAGCAGAATTAATCGAAAACGTTGCATCTTCAACTGGCTTGACTAAAAAAGACGCAACTGCAGCTGTAGACGCTGTATTTTCAACAATCCAAGAAACACTTGCTAAAGGTGAAAAAGTTCAATTAATCGGTTTTGGTAACTTTGAAGTTCGCGAACGCGCGGCTCGTAAAGGACGTAACCCACAAACTGGTAAAGAAATTCAAATCGCAGCAAGTAAAGTACCTGCATTTAAACCAGGTAAAGCGTTGAAAGATGCTGTTAAATAAGACAGTTAAGAAACCCTTGAGAAATCAAGGGTTTTTCTTTATGTTTTGAATTTTTAAAATCAAAAGGGGCAGTAAAATGTGGCAATTCGTTTTCAGCTCTCTTTCTTTTTGCTTGTAATAAGTAGATAGAGCCAAAAAAGTCATTGGTAAAGGACTTACTTAATTTATCTGACCGAAAGATAGCCCTAGTATTTGATCAATAAAGACAATTAAAAAGGGAGCGGATGTAGTAAACTCAGATCCATATTGCTGGATTGTTACATTTTCTAAAAAAATAGCTTGGACTTTTAGCTTTTCATCTGGAATGCCTTTATTTCTTTCGGCATTGAATTCTGCAAAAGCATTCATAAAAATTTCAGCTAACTCATTTTCTGCTACATCTGCAATTGCAGTTCCAGCGATTGTTGCATTTTGAGTATGTATAATGATGTCATTATTAGTTGTCTTAGCAAACGCGGATAAATAGAATGTTAAATCTGCTTTATATCCCATTATTTTTTCCATAATTTTGTTCTCCTGTATTTTCTAATGAATTTCGATCAATTGTTTGTCGATACAATAATTATAGGATGGATAAGATTAAAATGAAAATAAAAGCATGACTCAATAAAATTTAGTTATTAAATAGAGGAATTAATCAGCTGGAATTTTGTTGAAATAAATTGATCTGAGTGATTTTAACTTACAAATAAAATTTTTTTAGAAAAAATGCATACTATATAAATTAAAATCATAGTCAATAAAAAAAGGCTTTAAGTGCAAGCCTAATGAAATTTAACACTTTGTTCATTCAATTGTTTGACTAGTTCAGTAACATAAGCAGCTTGGAAATTTGTTCGAAAAGAGTTTGAAAACTGATCTAAAGTACGTTCGAAAACTTCTTGTGAGAAATTCAATACCTCTTCAGGTGTTTCATACTCTGCAATGATGGATGCACTATCAAAAGACTCTGCAACCTCTACAGCAACGGATTTCATGATAGTAGTTATATCGACACTAGTTTTTAGCATATAAAATCACCTCTTAGAATGATTGTAACATACCCAATCGTAAAAGAGCAGAGCTACCTACCAACGCTCTAAGAATATACTAGTTTCACGAAAAATGGTAAAATAAGAGCGGAGGTGTTGTTCATGGAATTGGCTTATGAGAAAAGCGACCAAAAAACGCTTATTACTTATGGAGAAACATTTGCTGCTCAATTAAGAAAAGAATCACTTAGTTCAAAGCACATTGTGTTATTAACGAATCAGCGCTATTATGATTTATTTTCTGATAAACTAATTCAGTTGTTTGAAGGGATGCTAAGTATTGATTGGTATATTTGTAGGAATGACAGTCACTGTAATAATTTTGAGGAGTTACAGGAAGTCTTGGCATTTTTATCAGAGTTAAATCAGCAGCACTCGTTTATTTTTTTAGGAGTAGGAAATGAAGGCGTTGTTCAACTAGCAAACTTTATTAAAAAAAATTGTTTATTTAAAGCTGTTTGCTGGTTGCTGCCGTTGTCGATTCAGTCATTAAGTCAAAGTTTATTAGTGCAATCTGTGATTGAGCTAAATAATAAAGCTGTTTTAGGTAGCAAAGAGTTGCCAGAACGTATTATTTATGACCATACATTGCTTAATGATCGCGGAGATAGTAAGCTGATTGATTTTTTAGTATTTATAAAATGCGGATTAGTTTGTAGCCATGACTTCCTGAGAATGCTTTACCTTAACTACAACGAAGCAAATCACCTAAAGCACACTTCTTTTAATGGAATGTTAAAAGAGCTGATTCACTACTATGAAATTCAAGGGGAAGAAATCAATCGTTTTGGTCAATTGTTTGAAGAAGCCTTTCTGGAAACAGAAAATGGACACTTACTTTCTAGTCATATGAAACGTTTACTAGGATGTTTACTGCAACTGCTTTGGTCTCAAGAAGTGAGTCAATTTGATTTTCATTACAAAAATTTTTTAGTATGGTTGATTCATTTAGGGTATCCGATTGATTTTCCTAAACAAATTCTTGTGAGTGATTACGTAGAAAGTGTTACAAATCAAATGAATCAGTGGCATAAAGCATTGCTTTTAGATGATATTGGTGTTATAAATGACTATCAGGAGCCAGATGTGAATCAATTGTTAATGGTAGTAGAAAAATATAAAGAAATCATAGAGGAAATAAGAGGGTAAATGATGACAACATATAGTGAAAAGGTATTACAAGCGATTCATGAAGAAAACTTAGCGGAAGCACAATTGATGTTAACTAAGGCATTGCACAATGATGATGAGGATATTCTAGCAGATTTAGGAGACGAATTATTGTCTTTAGGTTTTCTAGAAGAAGCACAACGCGTTTTTCAAGAGCTAGTTTCTCTTTTTCCAGAAGTCGATGGGTTAAATATTCCTTTAGCAGAAATTGCAATCGAAGATAATCGGATTGATGACGCGTTTGAGTATTTAGAAAAAATTAGTAAAGATAGTGATAGTTATGTGCAAGGGTTATTAGTAACTGCAGATTTGTATCAAGTACTGGGAATTCCCGAAGTTAGTGAGAGTAAATTAAAAGAGGCGCAACAATTGATGCCAGATGAAACGTTAATTGTTTTTGCTTTAGGTGAGTTGTATTTTACAAATGGGCAGTTTAAAGAAGCAATTGAAGCTTACCAAGAGCTTTTGAATAAAGAAGTAACAACTATCTCTTCCGTGTCTATTAACGAGCGTTTAGGCAGCAGTTTAAGTATGTTAGGTGAATTTGAAGAGTCTATTCCTTATTATGAACATGCGTTGAGAGAAGGGCAAACAGATGACCGTCTGTTCCAGTTAGCATTTACCTACATTCAATTAGAGGATAACCAAAAAGCGATTATTTTGTTACAACAATTACGAATGTTGAATCCTCACTATCATTCGCTATATCTTTTCTTAGCAGAAGCCTTGCAGGAGGAAGAAATGTTGACTGAAGCGAAAGAAGTTTTAGACGAGGGAATCAAAGAAAATCCTTATCAAGTAGAATTGTATCAATTTGCTTCTGAAAATGCTTATCGACTTCATGACGTTCAAAGAGCAGAATCTTTGTTGATAGAAGCTTTGGCTTTAGAAGAGAAAAAAGATGAAACGTTATTAACCTTAAGTAATTTGTATTTAAATGAAGAGCGTTTTGAAGAGGTTATTGAGAGCCTTAAACAAATGGAAGAAACAAGCCATCCCTATGCAGAATGGAATTTAGCTCATGCTAATAATGCGTTAGAGAACTTTGAGTTAGCTAAAAGCCATTACCAAAAAGCGGCTCAAGAATTATCTCATGAACCAGAATTTTTAAAAGAATATGGATTGTTTTTGAGAGAAGAAGGCGAGATAGATTCTTCAAGAGAGTTATTACAACAGTATCTTCATTATGAACCAACAGACAGCGAAGTAATATCGTTTTTAGAAGATACAGACGAGAGATAGGTGGAAAAATGTTTATTGATGTTGCTGATAAAAAAGAATTTTTAGTTTGGCTAGTTCACAATGTTTCATTTAGTCAAAGAGAGATTCTTTGGATTTTGAATTACTTGATTAATCATGAAGCCATTTTAAAAAATGTGCATTTTGTTGAACTGGCAGATAAAGCTACAAGGGGAATCAAAATTCATTCAGTTGAGATGGAACAAGAACCAATTATGCTCTATTTAGAAGGAAAACAATTTAACGATACCGATCAAATATTTCATGAAATACGGATGAATTGGAAAAAACCATTATATTTGGAATGTATCTTTGAAGATGCTTGGCAAAATAGTCGTTATATTGGTATTCTAGAGGATAATCCTTTCGCTAGTTGGAACGAGCAGATTGACGATGAGCTCTTCGAGAGTATCGATGATTATTTAGCTACACAAGAAAAGGAAGCTAAAATGAAGCTTCTTTATGAGCAGATTGATAGTTCTTTAGAAGACGGAAATATTGATGCATTCATAGGATTAACAGCTGAGTTAAATCGTTTGAAAACTTCTTAATCTGGTCTATCTATTCTTTAAAAAGTTTGAGTTCAAAAATGGACTCAAACTTTTTATTTTCCTAATCTAGTATTTTTTTCTTTTTTAATAAGGAAGTTTGGGGTTTTAAATAAGTAAAACCTTCACCGATTGCTTCATGAACGTTAATCACGGAAATAAATGCTCTAGGGTCTAATTCATGGACGATTCGCTTGACTTCCATAATTTCTCTAGGACTAATAACGGCATATACTATTTTTTTCTCTACTTGTGAATAACCTCCCGTACCATCAAGATAGGTAACACCCCGACTTAACATCAGCATGATAACTTCGCCGATGTCTTCAGAACGATCGGAAACAATAAGAATTCCTTTGGCTGCGTATGCGCCATCTAAAACGGAATCAACCACTCTGCTAAATACAAAAGAAACAATTAGTGTATACATCATTCTCTTTACATCTATATATGTTAAAGAAAGAACTAGAACGAGAACATCAAAAAGAAGGATCGAGCGCCCCATACTGATACCAATCTTTTTTTCTAAAATCCGTGCAATAACATCTGTTCCACCTGTCGTTCCGCCCACACGATAGACAAAACCGCTACCGATGCCTCCCGCTAAACCAGCCAGTAGAGAAGCGATTAATAAGTCATTGTCTAAATTGATTTCTACAGGAAATAATTGCCAAATCCATAGAAAAAAAGACAAGGAGAAAGTCCCTAAAATCGTATAATAAAAAGAGTGTTTTCCTAAAATTTTTCCACCAATGATAATTAAAGGAATGTTAATTAACAAAGTAGAATAAGCAGGATTAATATCAAAGAGCGCTCTTAAGATTAACGTGATACCAGTAACGCCACCCTCAGCTAAATTATTAGCAATGTTAAAAGTTACTAAACCAAAAGCGTATAAACAAGTTCCTAACAAAATAAAAATAACATCTTTTAAATAAAATTTCTTTTCTTCCATGCCCACACATCCTTTTTCAATACCCACTTTATCATTCAAAAGATAAATCGACAAGTGCAACCTTTAAAGATAGACAATATTTTGATAATATAAGAGAATAAGAAAGGGTGGGAAAATTGAAAGAGGAAAAACAAACATTACACTCTATGCAAAATCAAGTAGATCAATATATTCAACAATTTAAAACGGGTTACTTTTCACCTTTAGGCCAAATGGCTCGCTTAACGGAAGAAGTTGGAGAATTAGCTAGAGAGATTAATCATTACTATGGAGAGAAACCTAAAAAAAGTAATGAAGAACTTAAAACAGTAACAGAAGAACTAGGAGATGTTCTATTTGTGACGATTAGTATGGCAAACTCTCTTGGGATTGACTTAACAGAAGCGTTTCAAGCCACAATGGATAAGTTTAATCAACGAGACAAATATCGTTTTGAAAGAAAGGATGGGCAAATAAATGATTAGAATTGTAGTAGCAGGATTTAAAGGAAAGATGGGAAGTACGGCTACAAAAATGGTTATTGAAAATGAAAATTTTGAATTAGTAGGTGTTTTAGATCCTTTTGCAAAAGAAGAGAATTTGAAAGAATTACCAGAATATCATGGAGTAGATGTTCCAGTTTTTAAAGACAAAAATGCTGTTTTGTCTGTTTCTCCAGAAGTTTGGATTGATTTTACCATTCCTAAAGTAACTTACGAAAATACGAAATTTGCGATTGAACACCATATTTCTCCCGTAGTTGGAACGACAGGACTGACTGAAGAACAATTAAAAGAACTAATTGATCGGTCTAAAGAGTTACAAGTGGGTGGACTAATTGCGCCTAATTTTGCAATTGGAGCAGTGTTAATGATGCAATTTGCTAAAAAAGCTGCTGAATATTTTCCAGATGTGGAAATTATTGAATTGCACCATGATAATAAATTAGATGCTCCAAGCGGAACTGGGCTTAAAACAGCAGAAATGATGGCAGAAGTTCGTAAACCTAAAAAACAAGGACATCCTGAAGAAGAAGAGCTAATTGCTGGCGCCCGTGGAGCAGATTTTGAGGGAATGAAAATTCATAGTGTTCGACTGCCAGGATTAATTGCCCATCAACAAGTTCAATTTGGTGGTGTAGGTGAAGGCTTAACAATTCGTCATGATTCCTATGATAGAAGCTCTTTCATGAGTGGCGTGGCTTTAGGTTGTGAAAAAGTAGTGGCAATCAAAGAACTTGTTTATGGGTTGGAAAATTTGTTATGAAGCTAAATAAGTTACCAAAAGAATTTATTCATGCAGCAACAGTAATTCGTGAAATTCAGGCAAATGGATATGAAGCTTACTTCGTAGGAGGCTGTGTTCGAGATATTTTTCTGGATAAGCCAATTCATGATGTGGATATTGCTACCAGTGCTTATCCAGAGGAAGTTAAACAAATTTTTAAACGAACAGTGGATGTAGGGATTGAACATGGAACAGTCCTAGTCTTAGTAGATGATGAACAATATGAAATCACAACTTTCAGAACTGAATCGACTTATCAAGACTATCGTAGACCAGATCAAGTGACGTTTGTACGCTCACTAGAAGAAGATTTAAAGAGAAGAGATTTTACAATAAATGCTTTAGCAATGAACGCAGATGCTGAAATCATTGACTTGTTTGACGGAATGGACGATATTCACAATCGAATTATTCGGGCAGTCGGTAATCCAGAAGAACGGTTTTATGAAGATGCTTTAAGGATGATGAGAGGTTTGCGTTTTGCTAGCCAATTAGATTTTTCCATTGAGAACAAAACGTTGGAAGCAATTGAGAAATTTCATTCACTGCTTGAAAAAATTTCAGTAGAACGAATAACAGTCGAATTTATTAAGTTATTGCTAGGAATGAACCGTAAGTCTGGGTTAATCCCTTTTGTAGAAACTAAATGCTATCAATATTGTCCGGGATTAAAAAAATACGGAGAATCGATTTTAAACTTTTCTGATTTACTGGAAAAACAAATTAATTCCGAAAGTCAGGCTTGGACGTTGTTCATACATTCGTTGAATCTTGAGAATTCTGAAATTCGATCATTTTTAAAAGAATGGAAACTTTCAAATCATAGGATGCAAAAAATTCAGCAGTTACATTATGGTTTGAATCAACGTTTGTTGGACACATGGAATTCTTTAGATCTCTATCAACTTGGATTGGAAAAAGCGTTATTAGTTGAAGAATTGTTGCCTTATTTTGGTCAAATCAATTCTAGTGAAGAGACGAAGACTCAATTTGAAGCACTGCCGATTTATGAAAGAAGTCAGTTAGCTGTAACAGGTAATGATTTGCTTGAGTATTTTGATAAAAAACCTGGCAAATGGGTTGGGGAATTGATTGAATATATTGAACGGTCAGTTCTTTATAGACAAGTTGAAAATAATAAAAAAACACTCTTAGTTTTTGCTGAAGAGACGTTTTTTTAAAGGAGTACTTAAGATGGAAAAATACATTAAAACATTTATTGTAAGAGATTGTGATACCGCAAAAATAATGGGTTCTGGAGATTTAGAAGTTTTAGCTACCCCAGCTATGGTTGCAATGATAGAAAACACAGCAAAAGAAGCGATAAGCAGCGATTTAACTGAAAAAGAAAGCAGTGTCGGTTCATTTATTGAAACCAAGCATTTGAAACCATCAAAAGTTGGTGCTGAAATAACCGTTCAGGTGATCATTGACTCTCGTGAAGAAAAAAAGGTTAATTTTTCTTTCGAAGTTTTCGATGGGAACGACTTAATTGGAAATGGAAACCATCAACGAGTTGTTATTTTAACAGAACTATTTTTAAATAGAATGAACAATTTAACATAACTGAAACTAATTTTGTGACCTATGGATTAAGTTATGTTAAACTAAAGAAGTAGAAATTATTTTATGTAAGGAGAATTTACTATGGCTAGAGAAATGACTGGTTTAAAGTTTTATTTTAGAAATGAGGAAACGTGGACTGTTAACCGACGTTTTATTGGAGACTTATGGATTAAACAAGTAACAACAAGTTTTGGTCGTATCCATGGAAGTGATTTTATGGAGATCCATCCTTGTGAAGCATTCAAAATTGAAATTTTCCACGAAGGAGATCATGTTCAAACTCATGATATTAACTTAGGTGGTCTTGAGCTAGGAATGTTTGCTCGTGCTTTAAAATATGAAGACATTGAACGTATGGAAATTTTATACAAAACAGGTACGCCAGATTTAGTGTACTTCCCATATAAAGATAAAACTGATGAAGGATTAGATAACGCCTACCAATCAACAAAAGTAAGCGAAAAAACAAAAAGCTTATACATTGTGATTGATCCTAAACAAACTGTTGAGGAAGTCTATTCAACTGAATTTTAATTAAAAAACAACTTTGACCCAGATGTTTTGGGTCTCTTTTTTTTAAGTTTAAGAGAAAAAGTGTTGACACCGTTTTTTTTGAGAGGTATACTTAGTTCAATTCTTAAATATCAGTTATGGAGTGATTTATTATGACAACGATGAAACAAAGTCAATCACAACTGAATAATTATTACTTTAGCTATTTTAGATAAGTTTGTGTTCATAACATTATGGATGCAGACCTAAACGTTTGTATCTATGATGGCTAGGGGATTTTGGGACGACTTACAGCCGCGTAGATGAAAAATCTATAGTGGCTTTTATTTTACACATTTTTTCTAGGTGTTCACTGTAGATTTTTTGAAAATTTACGTGAACACCTTTTTTCTATTAAAAAATAATAATGGAGGATTACAAATGGAAAATAAGATTACAGGTCATACACGCCTGGCTGCGCTATTTGCAACGCCTATTCGCCACAGTGTTTCACCAATGATTCACAATACAGCTTTCCAGACATTAGGTATCGATGCTGTTTATCTAGCTTTTGAAGTAGGAAATGGTGGACTAAGAGCAGCTGTTGAGTCTATTAGGAATTTAGAAATGATGGGTGCCAACTTATCAATGCCTAATAAAATACAAGCAGTTGATTACATGGATGAATTAAGTGAGGCGGCACGTTTAATTGGGGCAATCAATACAATTACGAACGAAAATGGTAAATTAACAGGGCATAACACTGATGGAATTGGATTTATGAGAAGTTTAGAAGACATAGAAGTAACGCCTCTTGGAAAAAAAATGACAATTCTTGGTGCTGGCGGTGCCGGAACTGCAATTACTGTTCAAGCAGCTCTTGATGGTGTCGAAGAAATTGCAATCTTTAATCGTAAAGAACAATTTTTTCCAAAGCTTCAAGAAAAAATAGCTCGTATTGCTAAAAGTACTGGCTGCAAAATCAAGCTACATGATTTAGCAGATACCGAGCAGTTAGCTTTAGATGTTGCTGAAAGTGAAGTGTTATTAAACGCAACTGGAGTTGGTATGAAACCTCTAGAAAATCAAGCTCCTATTCAAAATTTTTCTATTATTCGTCCGAATATGGCGGTTTGCGATGTCATCTATACACCGAGAGAGACAAAGTTTTTGAAAGAAGCTCGATTAAGAGGCGCAAAAACCAATAACGGATTAGGCATGTTGCTTTATCAAGGGGCAGCCGCTTTTGAAAAATGGACGGGGCAAGAGATGCCAATAGATAAGATAAAACCAATCATTGAATCAATTTAACTAAAAAAAAACTATAAATGGGAGAGAATTAACATGATCGTAATTATGAAATCAGAAGCAACGAAAGCACAAATTAAGTCAGTAATAGAACGTGTGAAAAAAGAAGGAATGGAAGTTCACTTAAGCGAAGGAAAAGAGCAAACAATTATTGGTTTAGTTGGAGATACAAGGAAATTACAAGATGTCGCCTTTACTAGTTATGAAGGAGTAGAAAATGCGGTAAGAATTTCTTTAACATACAAACTGACAAGCCGAGAATTCCATCCAGAAAATACAGTTGTAGATGTTGATGGGGTGAAAATTGGAGATGGAAGTTTAACAACAATGGCAGGACCTTGTTCAATCGAAGGCTTAGAGCAAATTAGAGAATGTGCTAGAATTGCGAAAGCTGGCGGTGCAAGTATTTTAAGAGGTGGTGCATTCAAGCCAAGAACATCTCCATACGCTTTCCAAGGATTAGAAGAAGAAGGTCTTAAGTACATTCGTCAAGCTGCTGACGAGCTTGATATGAAAGTAATTACTGAGGTGATGGATGAAGCCCATATTGACATGGTAGCTGAATATAGTGATATCCTGCAAATTGGTGCTAGAAACATGCAAAATTTCAAGTTATTGGAAGCTGTGGGTAAAACAGGTAAACCTATTGGCTTAAAACGTGGGATTTCTGGTACAATTGATGAGTGGTTAAATGCAGCTGAATACATTGCTGCTCAAGGAAACTTTAATGTAATCTTTATCGAAAGAGGGATCCGTACTTACGAAACAGCAACTAGAAATACACTTGATTTAAGTGCTGTTCCTCTAATTAAAAAATTGAGTCATTTTCCAATTATTGTAGACCCTAGTCACGGCGTTGGAATCTGGGATTTAGTTCCGCCAATGGCAAGAGCTGGTGTCGCTTCAGGCGCAGATGGCTTGATTGTAGAGATTCACCCAGATCCAATTAATGCTTGGTCAGATGGTCCTCAATCATTAAATGAAAAAACATACTTGAGAATGATGCAAGAAGTTAAAATTGTTGAAAAAGCGATGCAAGAAATTAGCAAATTAGATAAATAAATAGGAGTTGAAAAAAATGAAGCTCACAGTGACTTTACCTAACCATTCCTATGATTTGACAATCGAAAAAGGATTGCTTTCGTCAATTGGTGAATGGGCGGAAACTTTATGGAATCCTCAAAAAATAGTCGTAATTACAGATAAAAATGTTGAAAAACTTTATGGTGAAAAAGTATTGGAGAGTTTAAACGCTTCACATTTTGAAGCGACTCTGATTGCCGTTGAGCCTGGTGAACAAAGCAAAAGTCTAATGGTAGCTGCAACACTTTATGATTATTTAGCAGAGCAAGGTTTAACTAGAAGTGATGGAGTTATTGCATTAGGTGGGGGCGTTGTTGGAGATTTAGCTGGATTTGTTGCTTCGACGTATATGCGTGGACTCCATTTTTTACAAGTTCCGACGACCCTTTTAGCACAAGTAGATAGTAGTATTGGTGGGAAAACAGCGGTCAATACTAGTAAAGCGAAAAACTTAGTTGGAACGTTTGCTCAACCGGATGGCGTTTTGATCGATCCCCTAACGTTAAATACTCTTGAAAAAAGAAGAGTTCGTGAAGGAATCGCAGAAATTATTAAATCGGCAGCTATAGCAGATAAGCAACTTTGGAATAGACTTGAAGAGTTAGCGAATGAAAAAGATTTACTCACTCATTCGGAAGACATTATTGCCGCTTGCTGCAGAATTAAGCGAAAAGTAGTAGAAGAAGATGAATTGGATAACGGTGTCCGGTTATTGCTAAACTTTGGTCATACGATTGGACATGCTTTAGAAAATACTGCTGGCTATGGGGTGTTGACCCATGGTGAAGGTGTGGCACTAGGAATGAGTAAAATCAACCAAGTAGCAGAAGAAAAAGGACAAACTAAATCAGGAACAACAGAAGAATTAAATCAAATGATTCAAAAGTTTAATTTGCCAATTACAACCGATCATTGGAAAGAAGATGAAATTTTTGAAGCATTAACACATGATAAAAAAACTAGAGGTGGAAACATTAACATTATTTTGTTGGAAGAAATAGGAACAGCAAAAATTGTTAAAATTCCTATTGAAGAAATGAAAGAATACATTAATTAGGAGGGGATTTTATGCGTTTTATCACCGCAGGAGAGTCACATGGACCAGAATTAACAGCGATTATTGAAGGATTACCAGCAGGAATGCCTTTATCAGCAGACGATATTAACTTAGAACTTGCCCGGAGACAAGGGGGATACGGTCGTGGCGGTAGAATGTTGATCGAAAAAGATCAAGTGAGAATTACTTCTGGGGTTCGTCATGGAAAAACATTAGGATCTCCCGTTACTTTGGTAGTAGAAAATAAGGATTGGAAAAACTGGACTTCTGTAATGTCCGTTGAAGAAGTGAGTGAAAAAGAAAAGAAAATCCGTCGTTTAAATAAACCACGTCCAGGTCATGCTGACTTAGTAGGTGGCATAAAATATAAACATGATGATTTGAGAAATGTTTTAGAGCGGTCTTCAGCCCGGGAAACGACTATGCGAGTGGCTATCGGTGCTATTGCAAAGAAAATGCTTAATGAACTACAAATCGAAGTTGCTGGACACGTGGCAATACTTGGTGGCATAAAAGCAACGATACCTGAGAATCTAACCGTATCAGAAATAAAAGAAATATCAGAAAAATCAGATGTGCGTGTTTTAGATCCGACTGTAGAAGTTGAAATGAGAGCGCTAATTGACCAAACGAAAAAAAATGGCGATACAATTGGTGGTGTTGTAGAAGTTGTCATTGGGGGGGTTCCTATTGGTTTAGGAAGCTACGTACAATGGGATCGTAAGTTAGATGCAAAAATCGCTCAAGCGGTAACAAGTATTAATGCTTTTAAAGGGGTAGAATTTGGTATCGGTTTTGAAATGGGAAACAAACCTGGTAGTCAAGTGATGGATGAAATCGTTTGGTCTAAGGAGACAGGATATACCAGAACTTCTAATAATTTAGGCGGATTTGAAGGCGGTATGACAAATGGAATGCCAATTATTGTTCGTGGCGTAATGAAACCAATCCCAACCTTATATAAGCCGCTACAAAGTGTGAATATCGATACAAAAGAACCTTACAAAGCGAGTGTTGAACGCTCTGACAGTACAGCGGTTCCAGCAGCCAGTGTTGTTTGCGAAGCTGTTGTAGCAACGGAAGTAGCACAAGCCGTATTAGAAAAATTTTCTAGTGATTCTTTTGAACAAATGAAGGAAGAAATAGAACAGTATCGTCGTTATACTCAAACATTTTAATGAATAAATAAATGGAGAGAGGAAACGACATGAGGAATAAAATATTAATTGTAGGGCTTGGATTGATTGGCAGTTCACTTGCTCTTTGCATAAAAAAAGAACATCCAGCAACAACGATAGTAGGGTTAGATTCAAAAAAAGAATCACAAGATTTTGCCTTAAAAAGAGGGATGATTGATGAAATAGCTTCTTCATTAAAAAATAATGCACCTGAAGCTGATATAATATTACTTTGCTCACCAGTCAAGACAATGATGAAACAATTGGAAGAGTTAAGTAAATTGCAGTTAAAAGAAACTACTGTGATTTCTGATGTAGGAAGTACCAAAGCTGTAATTATTGAACATGTTAGGGAACTAAAATTAAATAATTTTGTTGGTGGACATCCAATGGCAGGCTCCCACAAATCAGGTGTGACAGCGGCAGATGAAGATCTATTTGAAAATGCCTATTACATTCTTACACCTGTCGATTCTGCTAACAGATACGCTGAAAAAATAATTCAACAATTATTGATAGGAACAAGAGCAAAATTTGTTACATTAACAGCTAGTGAGCACGATGCAATTACAGGTATGCTTAGTCACTTGCCCCATATTATTGCAGCAGGATTAGTGAATCAAAGTAAAGTCTTTAACTTAGAACATCCTCGGTCAAGACAACTGGCTGCCGGAGGATTTAGAGATATTACACGGATTGCTTCCTCTGACCCGCAAATGTGGACAGATATTTTACTAAGCAATAAAGCTCCTTTGTTGAAACTAATTGATGATTGGCAACAGGAAATGTCAGAAGTGTCAAAATGGATTAGCCAAGATAACAAAGAAGCTATTTTCCAATTTTTTTATGAAGCAAAAGAAACTAGAAATCAAATGCCGGTGCATAAAGAAGGGGCGATACCAGCTTTCCACGATTTGTTCGTGGATGTGCCAGATGTTCCAGGAGTAATCGCTCAAATAACTGGGATTCTTGGAGAAGCAAGATTGTCTTTAATTAATCTTAAGATATTAGAAACAAGAGAAGATATTTATGGTATTCTACAATTGACCTTCAAAAATCAAGGAGATTTACGAAAAGCAAAAGAAATAATTGAAAAACAAACAGACTATCTATGTTATGAAAAATAAGGAGGCAATTCTTTGGAATTAGTAACGAATAGACAGAACTTAAATGGGACAATTACAGTTCCTAGTGACAAATCCATTTCACACAGAAGTGTTATGTTCGGAGCAATAGCGAATGGAAAAACAACTATCAGAAACTTTTTACGTGGTGATGATTGCCTGAGCACGATTGAAGCCTTCAGAAAACTAGGAATTAAAATAGAAGATGATGGTGAAACAATCGTTGTTAACGGAAATGGTTTTGGGGGCTTAAAACAAGCGGCAAGTTCAATTGATGTTGGTAACTCTGGAACAACCATTCGATTGATTATGGGGATTTTAGCAGGACAGCCCTTTACAACTACTTTATTAGGGGATAGTTCGATTGCAAAACGTCCCATGAACCGTGTGATGCTACCTCTTAACGAAATGGGCGCCTCTTGCGCAGGAAAAGATAACAGTGAATATCCTCCTTTAACGATAAAGGGGAGTCAGGATTTGAAACCAATCAATTATCAGATGCCGGTAGCAAGTGCACAAGTAAAATCAGCTATTTTATTTGCAGCTTTACAAGCTAAAGGTGAGTCTGTTATTGTTGAGAAAGAAAAAACAAGAGATCATACTGAAGATATGATTCGTCAATTTGGTGGTCAAATCACTGTCAATGATAGAGAAATTAGAATTATTGGCCCGCAACAGCTAAAAGGTCAAGAGGTTGTTGTTCCAGGCGATATATCTTCTGCAGCCTTTTTCTTAGTTGCTGGATTAATTGTTCCAAATAGTAAGATAAGGTTAGAAAATGTTGGGCTTAACCCAACAAGAACGGGAATTATTGATGTCATTCAGAAAATGGGTGGTCAGATCACCGTGGAAGAAACCGGGGATGATGCGAATAAAGCAGGAACGATTACCGTTGCAACAAGTAATCTAAAAGGAATTGAGATTGGTGGCGAAATAATACCAAGATTAATTGATGAATTGCCAATTATTGCATTGTTGGCTACCCAAGCAGAAGGAACAACTATCATTAAAGATGCCGAAGAATTGAAAGTCAAAGAAACCAACCGAATCGATGCTGTAGCGAACGAACTAACAAAGCTTGGAGCAACGATCGAACCTACAGAAGATGGTTTGATTATTCATGGTAAAACAACATTACATTCTGGAAATGTGACGAGTTATGGCGACCATCGTATCGGAATGATGCTTCAAATTGCTGCGTTGTTAGTCAAAGAGGGGACAGTAGTTCTTGATAAGGCAGAAGCAATTAGCGTTTCCTATCCGAATTTTTTTGTGGATATTGAAAAGTTAAACAATTAAAAGGGAGAAATGATTAATGAAGGGGATTATTCTAATTGGATTTATGGGTGCTGGAAAAACAACTGTTGGGAAGTTGTTGTCGAAAGAAACTGGGCTAGAGCAAGTCGATTTTGACGAAGAAATTGTGAAAGAAATTGGAATGACCATTCAAGACTATTTTGCTTTGCATGGTGAAGAAGCATTTAGAGAGCGAGAAACAGAATTGTTAGGGCGTTACTTAAACCATAATAAAATTGTTTCTACTGGTGGTGGGATTGTCCTGCGCCTCGAAAATCGCGAGCTTTTAAAACAAATGGCTCCAGTGGTTTATCTTAAAACAAAACCAGAAGTATTTATTCCTAGATTGAAACAAGATCAGTCGATGGTTCGTCCACTAGTAGTTTCTAAAACAGCTGAAGAAATTAAAGCTATTTTTAATTCTAGAATCCCATTTTATGAGGAAAGTGCTAGTTTAATAGTAGAAACAGATAATCGTACACCCGAAGAAGTAGTAGAAGAAATTTTAGAAAGCATATAAGTAGGTGGCACAGATGAAAGTTGGATATTTAGGACCAGAAGCTTCCTTCACTCATACAGCAACAAAAATAGCATTTCCAAATGATGAACTTGTTCCTTACCATTCTATTCCTGCATGTATAAAAGGAGTAGATAGCAAAGAAATCGATTTAGCAGTAGTACCCATTGAAAACACAATTGAAGGCTCAGTGAATACAACTGTAGATTATCTTTTTCATCAATCGACAATCCCTGTTATTGGAGAAATTGTTTTACCAATTCATCAGCAATTGATGGTTGCAAAAAAAAATTCCAATGACTGGAAAAAAATAACAAAAATACTATCGCATCCGCAAGCCTTGGCACAATCACAACTTTTTATAAGTGAACATTTTCCTTTAGCCGAATTGGAACCGACGCCTTCAACTGCTTATGCTGCTCATTATGTTTCTTCAAATCCTAAAGAAAAAATAGCTGCAATCGCACCAAGAGTCTCTGCAGAAACCTATGATTTAAAGATTGTCTGCAACGATATTCAAGATATTGCTATTAATCGGACACGTTTCTGGGTTTTGGGCTCAAAAAAAATAAGTCTTTCAATTCCTGTTGAAGAAAAAAAGATGACTATTGCGATTACAATGCCGAACAATATGCCAGGAGCACTTCACAAAGCATTATCCGCATTTAGCTGGAGAGAAATTGATTTAAGTAAAATTGAATCTAGACCATTAAAAACTTCATTAGGTGAATATTTCTTTTTAATTGATATTAATGTTTTAAAACCTAAAGAATTGTTAGAGAATGCGATAACAGAAGTACGATTAATGGGAGGAACAGTAAAAATCTTTGGCAGTTATGAAGTCCACTCTATTCATGGTATGTAGAAAGATCTGAAAAGGTCTTTTTATTTTTTATTAAATTTATTTTATGTATTAGGAATTTTTTATAAAATAAGGTATGCTTAAAGATGACTGAAAAGAAGTGAAATGAGGTGGAATAATGAGCCGAATGGATCGTTATAAACAAATACACGATAACGCAAAACCGATAGAAGATAAAAAGGGATTCAATCCTCGTAAAGAGAAAGTGAGACAGCAAGAAGAAACTTTTCAACAACAAAATCAATCAAATAGTCACATTGAAGGTCCAAACTACAGCAATTCCAAAGATAAGAAACCAAAGAAACCTAGAAAAAAGAAACGTTTTAGTTGGCCGAAGCGGATTGCATTATTGCTATTATTTATTATTGGATTATCTGTAGTATTCTTTTTTAAAGGAAAAACATACGCTGAAAATGATACATCTTTGCCTAAAGAATCAGTTGAAACATTTAATGGGGTCAAAAGTGCTAATGGTGCAAAAAACATTCTAATTGTAGGAAGCGATACTAGAGGAGAAGATGCTGGGCGTGCGGATACAATTATGGTCTTACAACTGAATGGACCATCAAAGAAACCTAAGCTAATTTCTTTTATGCGAGACACTTTTGTTGATATTCCTGGTGTCGGAGCGAATAAAATCAATGCTGCCTATGCATATGGTGGTGCAGATTTAGTGCGTCAAACATTGGCTGAAAATTTCAATTTAGACTGTAAATACTATGCAAAGGTTGATTTCCAATCTTTTGAAAGAATAGTTGACTCGCTATTTCCAAGTGGTGTAAAAATTGATGCTGAAAAAGATATTAACTTAGATGGTGTAGATATCGCCAAAGGAGAACAAAAAATGGATGGCCATACTTTGCTTCAATACGCTCGTTTTAGAATGGATGAAGAAGGCGATTTTGGACGTGTTCGTAGACAACAACAAGTGATGTCAGCAGTGATGGGACAATTAAAAAATCCTTTAACGGTAGTTCGCATGCCAGAATCTTTAGGAAGGCTAGTTGGTTATATGTCAACAGATGTTCCTACGAGTTTCATGGTAATGAATGGTCCATCATTACTTCTTAAAGGCAGTGGGGGTGTTGAACGTTTAGCGATTCCGGTTGAAGATTCTTGGAGTTATGGGGAATCAGATTATGCTGGAAGTGTTCTACAAATTGACCTAGAAATGAACCGCTCAGCTATCCAAAATTTTCTTAATCAATAGATGAAAATATTTCAAAGAAGCTCTATTTATGCTATATTAATTATACTGCGGAAAATTATTGAAATGAGGTTACCCTATGAAGATTGCTATTGTAACAGATAGTACGGCTTATTTACCAGATAGAATAAAGAATCATCCTAATTTGTTTGTTATCCCAATTCCAGTGATTTTAGATGGTAAAGTTTACAATGAAGGAATTGATATTGAGGCAGATGAATATTATGATCTGCTTAATAATAGTAATGAATTTCCTACAACATCTCAACCAGCATTAGGAGAAGTTATAGAGTTGTACGAATCAATTGTCTCTAAAGGATATGATACAATTATAAGTATTCATCTTTCTTCTGGGATTTCAGGATTCGTTAATACCTTATCAACGATAAAAGAGTCAATTGAAGGAGCAACAATATATCCTTATGATTCCCGAATAACGAGTTTACCTATGGGGCATATGGTAGAAGTTGCTCTAGATTTAAGCGGAAATAATATCGATTTGCAAAAAATATTTGAAAAACTAGATATCATACGTGATAATACCTATGCCTATTTGGTGGTTGATGATTTAAATAATTTAGTTAGAGGAGGACGCTTGACCAACGGAGCAGCCTTGATTGGTGGGCTTTTAAAAATTAAACCTATTTTGACTTTTGAAGAAGGAAAAATCGTTTTATTTGAGAAGATACGCTCCACTAAAAGAGCTTTTTCTCGTTCAGAAGAAGTTATTGGCAAGCTAAACCAAAGCATTGCGCATCCAGTGAAACTGTATGTTATTCATGCTAATAATTTAGAAGTTGCGGAAGAAGAAAAATTGAAACTTCAGGAACAATATCCTGAGGCAGAAATTGAGATTGGTCATTTTGGTCCAGTGATTGGGACACATTTAGGTGAAAAAGCAATTGGTTTAGCTATTTCAGCCCAATAGATTAAAAGGAACTGTACTAAAAGGAAGAAAAAATTATTTTCCTTTATACAGTTTTCTTTTTTGAAAGAACCACTATTAAATGTTTACTTTAATGTAATTTTCTATTATTTTGTGAAAAAGAGTAGATCTTTACCCAAATCCTTTTGAAAGTAAGGTATACTTAATTACAGGAGGCGGGTAGATGAGAAAAACTGTTGAGACATTGCAAAAAGAAAAATTGAAACAAGTTCAGCTGCTCGCAACATACTATCAGCTTTCAGATGGTTTGCCAGCTGGCAAAAAACGCGATCAGGTGATTCGAGATATCTTGGCCTGTAAGCATAAAATTAAAAAAATTAATGAAAAATTAACAGCGTTAAATACGTCGACTGAAGACTAGTCAAGGGTTTCTCTACTTTACGAGAAAAACAATTTTATCAAGTAAAATGAATACTGGTTTTTTTGTAAAAGGAGGAGCATGTGAGTTTAGATTTTTTAACTGTACTACTAATTGTTTTTGTATTTTTAATGTATATTTATTTGTATTTAGTTCGCTCCAGTGTGTTGATAAAAGGAAAAAAGAATAGGTTGGTAAGAGTAGGAGCCTCTATTTTAGCACTACTAATGTTTTTTATTGCTTTTACAACAGATGGAACAACGAATCAACTAATAAGAAATATTCTATCTGCTCTTATGTTACTTAGTTTTAATCTTGATTCTAAAGGTTTAACGGAGGATCGTATTATTACCACGCCTTTTGATAAATCCGGAACGTTATATACCGATATTGAAAAGATTGTCCTGTTAAAAAAAGCAGATGAGATTCGAATGAATTATTTCAAAAATGGCCATCGAGGTCCATTGATGACATTTATTATTCCTTTAGAAGAGATGATTCCTTTTTTAGCTAAACGATTGAATGAAGAAACGGAATTAAGTATTATTATTGATGAAGAAAATGGGTAATAGAATACTGATGTTGAGATTATCTACATCTCGATATCAGTTTTTTGATTTTGGTCACCAGCAGAAGTTGTTTTAGTAGGTACTTAATTCATGTTTTGTTATAATGGTCAATAGATTATTTCGAGAGGAAGTTTATACTTTGGATAAAGAGTTTGAGCAACGCTTAGCAGATTTGAAAGAAAAATATTGTGAGTTGCCATCAGAAAAAAAAGCAGAAATTGAGCGCCATATAAAAAAGAAGAATTTTTTGAATTATAAAAAAATAGAGTTAATTAAAAAGGATCTTTTGCGCTTAGAAGCTAAAAGAGCACAGTTAGAATTATGCGATCGTAATAAAGAACGAAACCAAGTGGAAGAAAAAATTCGTTTAAAAAAGGAAAAACTACTAAAATGTATTACAAAACAAATAGAATGATGCAAGATAAAAGGAGCTAGGCGATGGATTTTATATATTTAATTATTGTATTTGTATTTGCAATCACTTTTTCCAATGTCTTTAATAGAATCATACCCATCATCCCTTTGCCAATTGTGCAGATTATATTTGGTGTAATTATAGGGTTGACTAGTATAGGAAAGGAAATTGTTTTTGAACCAGAAATGTTTCTAATTATGATAATCGCTCCTTTACTTTTTAGAGAAGGCAAACTAGCAAATACTCGTTCACTTATGAGAAATTTCGATACTATTCTCTTTCTGGCATTTGCAGGAGTCATTATTACCTTATTCAGTGTCGGTTGGGTATTACATTTAATTATTCCAGCATTGCCGATTGCAGCTTGTTTTGCATTTGGGGCAGCTCTAGGCCCAACAGATGCGGTTGCAGTGAATACATTATCTGAAAAAATAAATGTCCCTGAAAAAGTTATGGATATTTTGGCAGGAGAAGGACTAATCAACGATGCATCAGGAGTTACAGCCTTTCAATTCGCTTTAGCGGCATTACTGACAGGTAGCTTTTCCATCGCTAATGCCACCGTTACGCTGTTTGTTTCCAGTATCGGAGGCGCAGTTGTGGGTGCAGTCTTAGTAATGTTCAAACGACAAGTAGTTCAAGTTTTAGAAAAAGTTTCAGCTAAGGACGTTACAGGTTATTTGTTGTTAGAATTGCTATTACCCTTTCTAGCTTACGCTTTAGCAGAACATTTCGGTGTTTCAGGAATTATTGCAGCAGTGATTGCAGGAGTAATGCAATCAGCTGGATTTAAAAAACTTTCTCTTTTTGAAGCAGAGCTTGCAAGTGTGTCTGAAAGCACATGGGGAACAATTAGTTTTTCTCTTAATGCGCTAGTTTTCCTTTTTCTAGGAATAGAACTGTCTCAAGTCTTTTCTCCGATTTGGAATAGTGAAGCTTATTCAAATAGCTTTATGCTACTAGTTATTTTACTGATTGCAATCACGTTGTTTCTTGTTCGATTTCTCTCAATTATTGTTATTTATACCATAAAAAATGGATTTAAAAAGATGAAAACAATGATGAATGAAATCTTGATTTTGACTTTCGGAGGAGTAAAAGGTACGGTTAGTTTAGCGACTGTTTTTATTTTACCTTTAACGATCAATGGGCAAAGTTTTCCTGAAAGAGCCTTGCTTCTTTTTATTACTGCTTGTGTTATTTTAGTTACCTTAGTTGGTGGCATGGTTGCTCTTCCATTTTTAACAGAGTCAGATGAACCTGAAGATACTAATGATGCTGAAATTGATCTACTAAAAGCGGTAATTGAAGAATTAATTATTGAGAACGAAAAAAATCCGCAAGTAGAAATGAATGTAGTAATTGAAAATTATCAAGATCGGATTAAAGAACTCTATACGAAACAGCTTTCTTCTGAAAAAAGACAAGATGTGCAAGAGCTTCGAGCACTAATTGTTTCAATTGAACGCGATGGACTAGAAGAAAGTTTTCGTCAAAAAGAAATTGGAGTTGAAGGCTATCGTATTTATCAACGATTAATTTCTCGAATGGAACGCTCGATTGCTCGTCAATTGTTGTCAATCATTGGCTTTTGGTTGTTATTTGTAAGACAAGTAATTACTTTTTTCATTCATCCTAAACTATTTTGGGTAAACAAGAATGAAGCAAATCGTAGAGAATACCATAAAGAAGAGCTAGAAAATGTGCGAGAAGTGTTCTTACAAAATACAGAAGTTATACTGAAAAGTTTAGATAACTTGAATGGTGTTTATGACGATGATTTGATCCGTTTTTTCATCAATGGACGATTACAGTTGGTTCGAAGATTGGAAGATGGTACGCTAATTGACTCATTTATTGTAAAATCACAATCAAACTATATTAAAGAAATGCTAATTGGGTATCATGAAGAACGAAAAATGATTGATCTTTTTGAACTTAATGGGACGATTTTATATTTTGCTGCAAACGAATATCGAAAAAATGTGAATTTATTAGAATCATATTCGATTAATGATTTTCATTCATCTAGCATACCGTTGCCAATTAAAAGAGAATTAGATCGATTAACAATAAAATAAATGTAAAGTAAATTTTATCCATAGACAACAAAGTTAATTTAGTGGTCATTATTCATCATTTAAGGGAATAATGGCTAACAATCAATTTTTGTTGTCTTTGGAAAGTGTCTAAACTTCGAATGAATCAAAATAACCAATAAAATAGATTGACAGCTAAATCAGTAATCGCTATAATTTAGCTATATTCATATTTGAACGTTTAAGTGGATTAGTAGAGACCAACCTTATTACCAATAGAGAGAAAATTATTTGCTGAAAGATTTTCATGTAATAAAGTCCTTGAACCTACCAACTAAAGTTGCCTGTTTGCACGGTTAATGACCGTTATCCATTAGAGTTGTAAAGCAATGCTTTAAATTAGGGTGGTACCGCCATATTATATGGTCCCTGAATTAGAGGAATTGCTATTTTTTTTGCAAATAATTTAACTAAGGTAGGGATACTTAAATGAAGTAGTCAATAAAATTTCTGTTGAAACAACTATTCATTCAGAGATGTTTGTGAATAAAAATGAGGAAAAAATATTTCTTAGAAATACGATGACGAGGTGGAAAGAATGAGTCAAGATTTTGTAAAAGATATTACGAAAAGGGATGTCGATTTCGCTCAATGGTATACAGATATTGTTAGAAAAGCGGAATTGGCTGATTATTCAAGTGTTAAAGGCTGTATGGTTTTACGTCCAGCGGGCTATTCGCTTTGGGAAAATATCCAACGTTATGTAGATGATCGATTAAAAGAAATGCGCCATGAAAATGTTGCAATGCCAATGCTAATTCCAGAACACATGCTACTTAAAGAAGCAGAACATGTGGAGGGATTTGCACCTGAAGTCGCTTGGGTAACACATGGTGGAGATAGTGAATTAGCGGAACGTTTAGCAATACGACCTACTTCAGAAGTTTTATTTGCAGAGCATTTCCGTAACATTATCCATTCATATCGTGACTTACCAAAATTATACAATCAATGGGTAAGTGTTGTACGCTGGGAAAAAACCACACGTCCATTTTTAAGAACAACTGAATTTTTCTGGCAAGAGGGACATACATGCCATGTAGATCATGATGATGCGGATAGAGAAGCGTTATTGATTTTAGATTTATACAAAGAAGTATGTGAAGAAGTCCTAGCGATTCCAGTTGTTGGAGGAAGAAAAACTGAAAGCGAACGTTTCGCAGGTGCTATTGAAACTTATACAAATGAAACACTAATGTATGATGGAAAAGCTTTACAAATCACAACTTCTCATCATTTGGGAGACAACTTTGGGAAAGCTTTTGATATTAAATACACTGCAAAAGATGGCAAAGAAAAATTTGTTCATCAAACCTCTTGGGCGATTACTACTAGGTCCATTGGAGCGCTAATCATGGTTCATGGAGATGACCGTGGAATGGTTATGCCACCAAGAATTGCTCCTGTTCAGGTAATGATTGTTCCAATTGCGCAAAATAAAGCTGGTGTTTTAGAAAATGCTAAAGCACTTGAAGATAAATTACATTCAGAAAAAATTCGTGTTCGTTTGGATGATAGCGACAAAAATCCTGGTTGGAAATTCAATGAAACCGAAATGAAAGGTATTCCAGTGCGAATCGAAATGGGACCTAGAGATATTGAAAACCAGCAAGTGATCGTTGTTCGTCGTGATACTGGCGAAAAAATTGCGATGCCAATGGAAGGTCTAACAGAAAATATCGTTAAATTATTAGATGAAATTCAAAAAAATCTTTTTGAAAGTGCTAAAAAACGCGCCGATGAAAAGACTGAATACATGGAAGACCGTGAAACATTTAATGCACGAATTGAAAAAGGTGGATTTGCTGTAACTCCTTGGTGTGGCGACGCATCTTGTGAGGAAAAAGTAAAAGAAGAAACTACGGCAACTTCGAGATGTATGACATTTGAAGACAATGAAGAACCGATTGTTGGAAAAACCTGTCCACATTGCGGTAAAGAAGCGAAGCATATTGTTCACTGGGCGAAAGCTTATTAATTACTAATTAAAAAAGAGAGTGGGACAATAAACTACTATTTATAGAAAACAGAGACGATTTTGACTATTATTATCAAAATCGTCTCTGTTTTTTCTTTTGAAAGAGCTTT
>NZ_MIEK01000018.1 GCF_001742285.1 Enterococcus rivorum
TGATCCCTCTTGTTTTTTAAACGGAACATTCTCTTTTTTTAGAAATCAAAAAAGTGAGGCAACAATCAGATGTATTTCTGACTATTGTCCCACTCTCCTTATAGAACGTTTAAAAGTTAGGATCAAAACAACATTTTTCTTACTTTACAGAAATGAAATGATTTCGAGTCAACTACTTTTTTCTTTTAAAAAGGAAACGTCTTTTTAATTTATTTCTCTTTTAGTGTCTCCAAATAGTCCAAAGCATCTTGAACTGTTTTTACGGGTACAATTTTCATGGTAGTATTAATTTTTGCGGCCGCTTCTTTAGCCTCTTGATAATTTGTTTTGATTTTCGGTTCTTCTTTTTTCATTTCTTTAGTAATTTCATCATCTGGGGCAAAAAAGATTTCTGCGCCATTTTCGCTAGCAGTAACTACTTTTTTATCGATACCACCAATTCGTCCAACGATCCCTTGACTGTTGATCGTTCCTGTCCCAGCGATGTCATGCCCTTTTCGAATCCCTTTACCTGTTAACTGTTCATAAGTCTCTAAAGTAAACATCAGACCTGCTGATGGACCACCAATATCCCCTGCATTAATTTCTACCGGAATTGAAGGTTTTATCTCAGTATGGTCAGTTAAGCCTATACCAATCCCAGCCTTTTTGTCTGTAGGTAGTTCTATTAATTTTCCTGTTGCTTCTTTTTCGATGCCGTCTTGTAAAAAGCTAATCGTCACTTCTTGTCCAATTTTTTGACTTTTTACGTAATCCATAAATTCTTCACTGCTCTTAAAGTTTTTTCCATCTACACTAATGACCGTATCTCCAACCGAAATTTTCCCATAAAAGTTGGAACTTTTATCGATTCCCAACACATAGACTCCTTTAAAATCCATTTTGTAGGGAACGTCAGCTAACTTCAAAGCTTGTTCAATCGCAGCATTTTTAGAAGAATCCATATAATATTGTTGAATTCGATTGTACTCACTATTTGAGCTAGAGCCCATCAACTCTTCTTTACTAATTAAATCTTCAAATTTTGATAGTTTTGCTTTCGCTGCTGTAAATAATGTTGCTCGTCTCACACTAACTGTCGTTAAGTAAAACGCCCCTGACTGGGTATCCTGTTTATTATCCACTGTAACAAACTGCTTCAAGTTTTCTGTTGTACCTGGCCCTTCTATGTAGTAAGGAAGAGGAATTAATATCCCCCCGATTACTAATAGCGTAAATAATAAGGGCAGCATTGCTTTAATTGACAGCTTTTCTTTGCGATTTTCCATTATTTTTTCATCTCACGATTCTTCTGATTTAGAGCTTCACTGACTACCAAAGGAAGATAAGTCGAAACATCTCCTCCAAATTGTAATACTTCTTTTAATAAACTGGAACTAATATGCGTATATTTTTCATCAGCTAATAGAAAAACCGTTTCTAATTCTGGCGCAAGGTGATGATTCATTGTAGCAATATCTCTCTCATATTCATAATCTTTTACACTACGAATACCACGAATCAGAAAGCTCGCACCTAATTTTTTCGCTGCTTCCACCGTCAAAGTTGATTCTTGTGCAACAACCTCGACATTCGTTAAAAAACTAGTTGCTTGTTTAATCAGCAACATTTTCTCTTCCAAAGAAAACAATGATTTTTTATTTGTATTAACAAAAACACCAATGATCACTTTATCAAATAATTTCGAACTTCTTTCAATTGTATTTAAATGACCATTCGTCAAAGGATCAAAGCTTCCCGGAAATAGAGCAATTCTAGTCATCATTGTCCTCCATTTCATAGATTGTTATTTGAGTAATACCATAGACTGTTTCACGATATTTTTTCAATTGACCGATTTTTTCTGGCAAAACAACTTGCTTGTCGGTTTCACAAACAACGGTAGCTTGCTTTGTTAACAAATCTAGCGTCAACATTTTACTTAGTTGCTTTTCTATTTCCTGTTTCGCATAAGGAGGATCTAAAAGAACTAAATCGAAAGTATAACCATCCAGCTTTAATTGATCTATTGCTTTGTTGGCATCCATTTTTTTTACAATAAACTTTTCTGTTTCTTTAGTCATTAATATATTTTCTTTAATCACTTTAATGGCTGCAAAGTTTTTTTCAATGCAAATAGCTAAATCCATCCCTCTTGACACTGCTTCAATGGCCAAACCACCACTTCCCGCATAAAGATCTAACACCTTACCTCCATCAAAATAAGGACCAATCATGTTATAAATTGATTCTTTCACTTTATCTGTTGTAGGCCGAGTGTTTTCACCATCTAAGGCTTTTAATCTTCGACCTCCATATTCCCCTGAAATAACACGCATCGTATCACGCTCCTTTAAACTGCTCTTAGTATATCAAATATAATGAAAAAAAAGATGAAAAATGTTTGAATTTCTCTAACATTTTTCATCTTTACGTTTATACATTTTCTGCTAAACGAATCTGAGTACCGATCTCTTCCACTTCAAATCCTTCATCTTCGTATTGATAAGCAGCTTTGGTGCCAATTTTTTCCGCAAAATTCATTTCAACATCTGGACGATAAGAACGCTCTACTTTACGAACAAAGTGTAACCCGTTAATTTTTGTTTCTGCCATCTCAATTTCTTCTTCATTCATATAAATCATGACATATTTCATTCTTCGAGAAATATATTGAATTAAACCATAACGTTTCAGCACTTTCAATTGTTTCAAACTATATACCCAAACGACTAGACAGCGTCGCTTTTGAATGACAAATTCCTTTTCTTCATTAACTTGCATGACAATTTCCTCCACAACCATGGTTTCCTTTTTCAAAAAAAGGATTACCGACATCCACTTTGATTTCTTCAGAGATATTCTTAGCAATATTTAAACTAATAGCATCTAAGACTGATTGAACAGCCGTTTCAGAAAAACGAAACTCAGCTACTTCTTCCGTCATGTCCAATGCTCGTTTCGCTTGCCTAACTGCTCGTTGCTTCTTTCGGAAATCAGGTGCATGGTTTCCATAGGCTTCAATTTTTTCAAAATCTTCTTTTGCAGATAAGAAGTCAGCTTGTTTTTTGATAACTTCCGGTGATGCATACATGTTTCTGCGGTTTTTTTTATATGTTTTAAACGTATTGCTTGTCAAAAGGGTCTCTACAAGCTTTTCCGCCTGATCTTCTAATTCAAAAAGTTGTTCTGTAACTATCATGCTATTCACTTTCCTCTGTTGTTTGTGTCTTTTTATTTTCAGCCTCTTGTAATAAGACTAACACACTTTCTTTGGAAAATGCAACGCCGATGTTCTCATTTTCTTGATGAGCGAATCGAGAGTGATATAAAGAATCTGAGAACCAGTAAAGAGCTGTGAAAGAGGGATCAAAAACAGGTTCTGTAAAAATCCCAGTTGCTTTTCTTTGATCTATAGGGCTCATTTTTAGTAACTTCTGATATTCCTCATTTGTTAAAGTAAAGGAAACCGTCGCAAGATTTTCTTGTTGACTTTGATTCCAGTTTTCTAAACGGTCACTTGAAATAATTGATTTTTGATCTTTTTGTAACAGCTCGTATAACATTTTAGCATTTTTTTGACTTTCTGTATTAACGTAATAGGAAGGTAAGCCTTCTCTCATTTTTATAAGGTTAATTACTCGAATTAATTGCTGGCTTTTTTCTGAATTAAGCGACTCATCTGACTTAATTACTTGAACCGATAGCGGCTCTCCTTCGTATAATTGATAAGGCATCAAAGTTAGCAACATTTCATCGTTTAAATAGACTGTTGCAGTTAACTCACCACTACCTTGATTAAAAAATAAAATGGCAAATGTATCGTTATCAAATGCTATCAATGGCCGATAGTTCATATCTTCTTCGGTTAACTCTATATCATATTTTTGACTTTCATATGTAAAAGCAAAGTTGGAATAAATTGTTGTTAGTTCCGATACTTCTGATAAAGTCATATCAAGATTGAAGGGTTTTGTATGTTCCGTCTCATTAAACGCCTTAATAGCTAAAATTCGTTCACTGCGTACATTCACTTCAAGATACTCGCTATCCTGTGTACCATAAATCCAAAGTTCATAGTCAAAATTGGTTGCTTTTTTTTCTTTAGGTTCTCCAAATTTTTCAATGAACTCAGAAGTCTTTCCCTCAACATAAACAGCATATCCCGATGTTCTAATTTTTTCATAAGGTAAAGCATTGTGAGCGGTATCCCGCCCACTGCTTTGTATTTTTGGTTGTTCTTTTTCAGCAGGGAAAAAGACTGGCTGTAAGTAGCCAATCACTAAAACTGTAAAGAATACGGTTATGAAAGCTAAAAGTCGTTTCATCTTTTTCCCCACTTTAGATTATTTTTCTTTCACTTCAATTAACAAGTCTCCAGAACTAATTGCTTCTTCTTCAATAACATAGATATGTTCAATTACCCCATCAAATCTAGCTTCGATGGTCGTTTCCATTTTCATCGCTTCAGTAACCAACAGTGCTTGGCCTTTTTTAACTTTATCCCCTTTTTTAACTAATACTTGAAGGATCGAGCCTGACATAGTTGCACCAATTTGTTCTTTATTGGTTGGTTCAGCTTTACGTTTTGTTTGAACCGTTGATTTAATGGACATATCTTTAATTGAAATTTCCCGTCGTTGTCCATTTAGGTTAAAGAACAACACTCTATTCCCTTCGATATCAGGATCTCCAACTTCATCTAAACGAATAATTAGATTTTTTCCTTTTTCGATTTGAACTTCAACAATTTCTCCTTGACGAATCCCATTAAAGAATGTCGGTGTATCAAGAAGCGTTACATCCCCAAACATTTGATAAGATTTTTGATAATCTAAAAAGACTTGAGGATACATTAAATAACTTAAAACTTCTTCAAATTTTGGCTCAAAACCGATTTTTTCTGCTAATTCTTCTTTCACTTTATCAAATTTAACTGGGGCTGCCAAACTTCCAGGTCGTTCTGTGAATGCTGGTCGACCTTTTAATATGATTTTTTGTAATTCTTTAGGGAAACCACCTACCGGCTGACCTAAATCTCCTTGGAAGAATGTTACAACCGATTCTGGGAAGCTTAATTCATCTCCATGATTGAATATATCCTCTTCAGTTAAATCATTTTGTACCATAAATAGCGCCATATCTCCAACCACTTTAGAAGAAGGAGTTACTTTTACGATATCCCCGAACATCAGGTTGACAGTGTGATACATCTTCTTAATATCATCCCACTTGTTACCAAGCCCAACTGCTTTTGCTTGTTGCTGAAGGTTTGTATACTGTCCTCCTGGCATCTCGTGCATGTATACTTCCGTTTGTGGTGCATTCAAGCCATTTTCAAATGGTTTGTAATACATCCGCACATCTTCCCAGTAATGATTGATTTTTTGGACATTATCAACATTAATATCTGGTGTACGTGCGCCATTTACTAAAGCGTAATACAAACTACTCATACTAGGCTGAGCAGTTGCTCCGCTCATTGCACTAGTTGCTACATCGACAATATCTACTCCTGCTTTAGTCGCTGCAGAGTATGTGATGATACCATTTCCACTTGTATCATGTGTATGCAAATGAATAGGTAAATCGGTGGTCGCTTTCAACTCACTAATTAGTCGATACGCAGCTTGAGGCATTAATAAGCCCGCCATATCTTTAATTGCAATAATATGAGCACCCATTTTTTCAAGTTCTTTCGCCATATTTATATAGTACTGGACGTTATATTTCGCTCTTGTTGGGTCATTAATATCACCAGTATAACAAATTGCCGCTTCAGCAATCTTACCAGTATCTCTGACAGACTGGATGCTTTTCTCCATTTGAGGCAGCCAATTTAAGCTATCAAAAATACGGAAAACATCAATTCCTTGTTTAGCAGATTCTTTAATAAACTCTTCGATAACATTGTCAGGATAGTTTTGATAACCAACTGCGTTTGAGCCTCTAAACAGCATTTGTAACAGTGTATTAGGCATTAAACGACGAATTTTTCTAAGTCTTTGCCAAGGGTCTTCATTTAAGAAACGATACGCCACATCAAAGGTTGCTCCACCCCACATTTCGCTAGAAAATAGTTCTGGAATTCCTTCGTCAGTTAAACGTGCAATTTCTTTGAAATCTTGTGTTCTCACTCTAGTTGCTAACAAGCTTTGATGAGCATCACGGAAAGTTGTATCTGTCAGTAGAACATTTTCTTGTTCTTTTATCCAATTAACAACACCTTGTGCGCCAGATTTATCTAAGATATTTTTTGCTGTAACATAATCTTTACGAAGCTCTAAATCGGTTGGAATTCTAGGAACCTCAAAATATTTTTTCGTTGTTTTTTCAATTCCAGGGAAACCATTTACAGTAACTTCCCCAATGTATTTCATCGTTTTGTTGCCACGATCTCTTACTCTAGGAAATTCGAACAATTGTGGCGTACTATCAATAAAGGTTGTTTTTGCTTCCCCTGTTTCAAATTGACGATGACTGACAACATTTTGTAAAAACGGTACATTGGTTTTTACACCACGAATTCTAAACTCTTTTAAGCAACGTTGCATTTTTTGGATAGCTTTTTCAAAGGTGTGACCATGTGTACATACTTTTACTAGTAAAGAATCAAAATAGGGGGTCACTACTGCCCCTGAATACGCATTCCCCACATCTAATCGAACCCCAAAACCACCTGGCGAACGATACGTATCAATTTTACCTGTATCAGGCATAAAATGATTTAATGGATCTTCTGTCGTAATCCGACACTGAATTGCCGCTCCATTTAACATAATATCGTCTTGTTGTGGAATTTTCATATCCTTATGCAAATCCAACCCTTGAGCGATTTGTAGCTGAGAAACAACAATATCAATATCTGTAATCATTTCTGTAATGGTATGCTCTACTTGAACACGAGGATTAACTTCAATAAAGTAAAAATGATCTCCCTCAACTAAAAACTCTACTGTTCCAGCATTTATATAACCGACATGTTTCATTAATTGAACAGCTGCATCGCAAATTTCTTTTCGTTGCCTCTCATCCATTGAAACACAAGGCGCTACTTCTACGACTTTTTGGTGACGGCGTTGCACAGAGCAATCACGTTCAAACAAATGAATCACATTTCCATGTTTATCTCCTAAAATCTGAACTTCAATATGTTTAGGATTGGAAATATATTTTTCAACATAAACTTCATCAGAACCAAAGGCTGCTTTTGCTTCACTTTTCGCCCGTTCATAGCCATCTCTTGCTTCTTTTTCATCATAAGCAACACGCATCCCTCGACCGCCACCGCCTAAAGCAGCTTTAATCATAATCGGGAATCCATGAGTACTTCCAAAAGCCAACACGTCTTCTACGGAATCAACAGGTCCATCTGATCCTGGGATGGATGCAATACCTGCTGCAACGGCTGCTTCTTTCGCTTTAATCTTATCCCCAAAAATATCTAAATGATGTAACGTTGGACCAACAAAAGTAAGTCCTTCTTGTTCACATCGCTTAGCAAACTCCAAATTCTCAGAAAGGAAACCATAACCAGGATGAATTGCATCTGCACCAGATTTTTTGGCAATTCTAATGATATCATCCATGTCTAAATAAGCCTCAATTGGTTTCTTTCCTTTACCAACTAAATACGATTCATCCGCTTTAAAACGATGAACAGAATATTCATCTTCAGCTGCGTAGATTGCAACTGTCCCGATATGCATTTCTGTGCAGGCTCTAAAAATACGAATGGCAATTTCTCCACGATTTGCTACTAAAACTTTTTTCATTCTTTCACTCCTACCAGTTATTTAACCTTCAATTTATTTTTTTATTGCATTGTTAACATGTGATATTCTTGCTCCATTTTTTGCCTTTTCTCATCGGCACTGATGTTTAGGACAAAACCAACAGAAATTGATGTTATAAGCAAACTATTGCCTCCATGACTTAAGAACGGAAAAGTGATTCCAGTTAATGGAATTATTCCTGTCAGACCTCCTAAGTTAATAAAAACTTGTAACAACATCATTGTACCTATTCCAATACACATTAGTGCATTAAATGGACGTTTTGAACGAACACCTACTAAAATAATACGAGCGATTAAAAACATTAAAATTGCTAAGATAACCAATGCGCCTACTAAACCTAACTCTTCCATAGTAATAGAAAAAATAAAATCAGAATACGCCTCAGGTAAAAAACCTTTTTTCTGGATACTATTTCCCAATCCCTTACCAAACCAACCGCCATTGCTCATCGCATAATATGAATTCGCTAATTGATGCCCTAAATTTCTCTCATCCACAAATGGATTAGTAAATATGGCAAAACGGTTGTAAATATACTTATATTTAGCCGGAATAAAATTACCACCTGACAATATCAATAATTCGATTGCAGCAATACTACCTATAATTCCTACCCCACCTGCAATATACGTATACATATAATTAATGCCACTTGCTAATATAATAACGATCGCAATCAATGTGATAATTGCCGCATTACCAAAGTCAGGTTGAATAGCAACTAAAAAAATTAACGAACCAACTAGAAGCATTGGTCGAAAAACTGCTTTTTTAAATTCTTTATCAATATATCGCTGCCTTCTGGCAAGGATATAAGACAAATACCAAATCACCATGATTTTTAAATACTCCGCCGGCTGCATATTGAAGCTACCAATTGAAATCCACCCATCAGCTCCATTGATATTTGAACCTAACGGAGTAAATTTAACAAGTAACAACAATACAGATACAACTGTAATTGCAAACATAATAAATCCTTTATTTTGAAAGACACTTGTCTTCATCTTATAAATAAAAAATATGGCTATGAGGCTAACTATCCAGAATAAAAATTGATTCGTAACCATTGAAGCCGCTGATTTACCTTGTTTCAGTGCATAGGTTGAAGTTGAACTATAAACCATAATTAATCCAATAATACTCAATAAAATATATGGTATTCCGATACTATAATCTAACAAATGTCGCTTATTAACTTTTTTTGGCAAAGTTTAAACCTCCTTGCCAAGTTCTTTTTTATCTTGTGTTTCTTCATATACATCACTATATAATTGATTCAATTGCTTTTCTAACCTACTAAGCAACTGATGTCCATCCTCTGAACTTAATATTCCAATTCGTATTGCATAAGTAACTTGACGTGAAAAACCATACATTTGGGTATCCACTACTTCCTCAAAAGCTTTACATTGTGAGATACACATACTATTTTTCTGGTTCTTGATCAACATCATAATTCTTTCTGCATCATCATTTAATAGTTGAACGGCAAACTCTTTTGAAATAGATTCCATTTGCACTCAACCTCCCATCTTAATTATGTAATTATAGCATAATTCTTAATCTTATTCACAAAAATTTTCTGAAAAAAATTTGTTTTAAAAATTTCTAACATTCCTACTATCTGATTCTTTTTTGTCTATTTATTTTTTAAAAAGACCGATTTCAGTTATTTCATCTGTCATCAGTCTTCTCATTTTCAATTATTAATTTTTATAAAGGAAATGGAACCGTCACCGATAACTTTCACCAGTCATCTTCCTGTCTTTGACTTCTAGTATTCTTAGCAGTACTTGTAAATCTTTAAGCATAACGTTCTTAACTATCTTCGGAGATATCTACTTTTGTCTTGTCCGTCATTGTGCATTCTTCCTCTTTCTTCTATGGAATACAATCAATCCTTGAAGGTTTTAAGCTTTAAACTAAAAAAATAAGCTTCCGAAACAATTACATTCTATTGTTCTATCATAAAAAAGCACTTTTTCGAGATCCATTTATATTCTAACAGTAATTATCTGCGTTATCTATATTTTATACAAAAAACGATGAGCAAGAGTTACTCATCGCCACTTTCTGGTATTTCAAACTCCTTGATTGCATTCAAAAACTGCTCTCCATATTTATCTAACTTATTTTGTCCAACACCTTTAATTTGCAATAACTGAATGGAATTTTCTGGTAATTTTTCACACATTTCTTTTAAGGTACTATCTGAAAAAATAAGATACGGAGGGACTCCCGCTTCTTGGGCTAAGTCCATCCTCAATGCTCTTAATAGTTCAAAAAGCGCATCATTCAACGCTGTAACTTTTTTGACTTTTCGATCTTCTTTACGAGAAACGGTTTGTTCTCCCTTTAGAACTTTAACCCCTAGAGGAGATACCGACAATAAAGGAAATTGCCCATCTGAAGGAACGAGAAATCTTTCTGCCGTTAAATAATCAATTAATTGATTGACTTCTTTTTGAGTACGATCTTTCATTAGACCGTATGTTGGCAATTTATTAAACTGCCACTGTTCAATTTTTTGATCTTTAGAGCCGGTTAACACTTTACCAACAAGCCCTTTTCCAAATTTTTCTCCCATACGTTTTACACAAGATAAGACTTTTTGAGTATCTACGGTAATATCTACCAAATCTCGATCATCTAAACAATTAGAGCAGCGACCGCAGTTGACGCCCGTTTCGCCAAAGTAGCGTAAGATGTATTTTTGTAAACACATTTGTGCGTTGGCATACTGAGACATTTCTCTAAGTTTCAGATACTCTTTTTGCTTATAATCAATCGTCATCTCCGATTGATCGATAAAATATTGTTGGATTTGTAAATCCTGTGGCGCATAAAGTAAAATGGCATCACTTGGTAATCCATCTCTTCCTGCACGTCCTGCCTCTTGGTAATAAGATTCTATGTTCCCTGGAATTTGCGCATGGATTACAAAACGGACATTACTTTTATTAATTCCCATTCCAAAAGCATTCGTAGCTACCATAACTTGTACTCGATCGAAAAGAAACTGTTCTTGGTTTTCACTCCGCTTTTTTTCAGCCATTCCGCCATGATACATCCCAACAGAGATATTCTTACTTTTTAATAAATGGTAAATTCTTTCCACTTCTTTACGAGTACTGGCATAAACAATTCCTGATTGGTTTTGATTCATTTTTAAATATTCTAATAAAAATACATCTCTATTTTGATCCTTGATTGCTTGAAAAGAAAGATTTTCTCGAGCGAAGCCTGTTTGTACTCGATTATTTTCAGGGATATGCAGTTGCTTCACAATGTCTTCTGCAACGTGCGGTGTCGCTGTAGCAGTTAAAGCAATTACTGTTGGTTTTTGTTGAAACTCTTCAATAATTTCTGCTAATCTTAAATAACTTGGACGAAAATCATGACCCCATTGTGAAATACAGTGAGCCTCATCAACAGCTAACAAATCTATCGGAACATGTAATAGTAATTGCTGAAAATCAAAAGACTCTAATCTTTCTGGCGCTACGTATAGTAGTTTTATTTCTTGGTTGACGGCTTGTTGTATTCGAAGGTTCATTTCTTGTTGCGAAATACTACTATTGATAAATGCAGCTGGTATACCCATCATATTCAAAGCATCCACTTGATCCTTCATTAACGAAATCAACGGCGAAATCACTAACGTCAAGTTTTCTAAAATCAACGCTGGTAGTTGATAACAAATAGATTTCCCGCCACCTGTAGGCATGACACCTAAAACATTCTCTTTATTCAGCACATGATTGATGATTTCTTCTTGTCCTTGACGAAACTCGTCATAACCAAATTTTTCTTTTAATAGTTGTTTCATATCAACCATGAAATAGTCTCCATTCATTTACTCTGTTTGCTATTCTAACATGCAAGTTTCTTGCGTTCAAGTCAATCTCCATCTTATATTCGTGAAACATCTACTCTCTTGTGGAACATCAATTGAACGAACGAAATAATAAATGCCTGTTTAACAAGGTTTCTAATAATAGATTACGCATTTATGTGGATAAGCTATTGAAAGTTATCCACATAACCAATAAAATGAGGTTTTAATCCCAAAATTATCAATGAGGTTCCCCACCGATTATAGGAAGTTTGATTATTGGTTTTTACATATATAATCTCCTTTTTAAATAAGAAACTTATATTTTCTCCCAGATGCTGGCATCAAACAATACTGAACGAGAATAGACAGAACATTAATATAGAAGCTTTTTAATTGATTCCAACAAATTTAGAAAAAAAATCACGGTAAAAAACCTCCAATTAATTTTCATTAGCTCCATTGGATCTCTTTTATCTACTTCCTTTAATGCAAAAAAAGATTGAAACAAAACTAGATCTAGTTTTGTTTCAATCTTTTTCAAAGTGTAGATGACAATTAATCTACGTTCTTTTTCTTTTTACTAGCTTTTTCACGTTCATTTTTATTTAGAATTTGTTTTCTTAGACGAATACTTTCTGGTGTAACTTCACAATACTCATCATCATTTAAGAATTCTAAAGACTCTTCTAACGTCAAAATTTTTGCTTTTTTAATGACAGAAGTTTGATCTTTATTCGCTGAACGAACGTTAGTCATTTGTTTTGCTTTTGTAATATTTACTGTTAAATCATTATCACGATTGTTTTCGCCAACGATCATTCCTTCGTATACATCGGTTGTTGGCTCTACAAATACTGTTCCACGTTCTTCAACACTCATAATACTATACATCGTAGCTTTACCTGTATCAATAGAAACAAGCGCTCCTTGATGACGGCCGCCAATTGTTCCTTTAATCATTGGTAGATATTGATCAAAAGTATGGTGCATAATACCGTAACCACGAGTCATTGATAAGAAATCTGTTGTATACCCAATTAATCCTCGAGCAGGAGCTAAGAAAATCAAACGAATTTGTCCGTTTCCAGTATGAATCATATCTTGCATCTCACCTTTACGTAAGCTCAATGATTCAATTACGCTACCCATATACTCTTCTGGAGTGTCAATTTGAACACGTTCAAAAGGTTCACATTTAATTCCTTCAATATCACGTTCAATTACTTCTGGACGAGATACTTGCAGTTCAAAACCTTCACGACGCATATTCTCAATCAAGATAGACAAATGTAGCTCTCCACGACCGGATACAGTCCAAGCATCTGGGGCAATTGGTTCTACACGAAGTGAAACGTCTGTTTGCAACTCTGCCATCAAACGCTCTTCGATTTTACGCGCAGTAACAAATTTACCTTCGCGCCCTGCAAATGGCGAATTATTTACTAAAAATGTCATTTGTAATGTTGGTTCATCAATGTGCAAGATTGGTAACGCTTCTTGGTGAGCAACGTCAGCAACTGTTTCTCCCACAAAGATATCTTCCATACCAGAAACAGCAATTAAATCGCCAGCTTTAGCTTCATTGATTTCAACGCGTTGTAAACCAAAGAAACCAAAAATTTTAGTAACACGGAAGTTTTTAACACTACCATCTAATTTCATTAAGGCAACTTGATCTCCGACTTTCATTGTTCCACGGAAAACACGACCAATACCGATACGTCCTACATAATCATTGTAGTCTAATAGTGATACTTGGAATTGCAATGGCTCATCTGAATTATCAACTGGCGCTGGCACATGCTGAATGATTTGGTCAAAAATAAACGCCATTGTAGGCTCTTGGTCTTCTGGATTATCAGAATCACTTGAAGTTCCATTTAATGCTGACGCATAAACAACTGGGAAATCCAACTGATCATCATCTGCACCTAATTCAATAAATAATTCTAGAACTTCATCAACAACGTGTTCAGGACGAGCAGATGGTTTGTCAATTTTATTTACGACAACGATTGGTGTCACTTTTTGTTCTAATGCTTTTTTTAATACAAAACGTGTTTGAGGCATGGTTCCTTCATAGGCATCAACAACTAAAACTACACCGTCTACCATTTTCATAATACGTTCTACTTCACCACCGAAATCCGCATGTCCTGGTGTATCTAAAATATTTATACGGGTTCCTTTGTAATCAACGGCTGTATTTTTCGCCAAGATTGTAATTCCACGTTCACTTTCAATGGCGTTTGAATCCATTGCACGCTCTTGTAATTGTGTGTGTCCTTCTAATGTATCAGACTGTTTCAATAATTCATCTACTAATGTTGTTTTTCCGTGGTCAACGTGAGCGATGATTGCTACGTTGCGGATATCTTCTCTGAATTTCAATGTAATTGCTCCTTATCCTTTTGCCTTGCGTCACTTGCTCATTAAATCCGACTGTTTATTATAGCAAATTTTTTTCATGAAATATAGTCTAAAGCATGTAAAAATGATGAAAATTTTACATTTTGTCATTATTTTCATGAAAAACAGCTGATTTTCAAGTGCTTTTTTACTTAAATTATTAAATATTATAGAGGAAAAAATCCCCCTACTAGTATATGTAATAGTATCTCAACTGTTCTTTTTCATAAAAAGCTGAGTGTTAATTTTTTTCATGCCCCATTAACTAACACATAGTGTAAAATTTCTTCATAGGTTTCTGGTGAACCTGCTAAAAAATATTCTCTACCATCAAATGACAGCGGTGTTCCTTTTAAATTAGAATACTTAAACCCAAACTCTTCAAGTAAAACAATTCCCGCAGCATAATCCCACGGACTTAAGTTAGAAAGATAGCCGTTATGATTTCCTTTCAGCATCGCAATCATCTCAAGACCTGCACAACCACTGATTCGAACACCCATGCTTTTATTTCCAAGAACTCTTGCAAAATGGGTATTTTCGCCATACATATGTGCATTTAAACCAAGTAATCCTTCCGATAGCTTTCCGAATGCTGGTTGAGTTAGTCGCGTTTCATTTAAGTAGACCCCTAGTTTTTTGCCACCCCAGTAAAGCTCATTTTTCATTACGTCATAGATAAATCCCAATTGTCCGATACCATTCTCAAAAATCCCTAGCATGATGCAAAAATTTTCTTGTTCCATTACAAAGTTCATCGTACCATCAATTGGATCGATAATCCACACCCGACCCTCCAAAGAATCAATCGTGTTGTACCCTTTTTCTTCTCCTAATATTTTGTCTTCAGGATAATGGCTACGTATTTTATTCATTAAAAATTCTTGCGTCTCTTCATCGATGTTTGTGACTAAATCTGTCCGACCTGATTTCTCCACTACAGTCATAGTGTGATCTAAACTTTCACGAATAAACTGAGCTGCTTCTTCCAGCCACACTCGTACTTCACTTACCATTCTTTTATCTATTGCCATTTCTTTCAGCCCCTATTTTTAAGATGCCTTTTTCTTGTTTCCGTGCTTGTTGAACCGTGCGATATAATGAATAACCAGATGCCTTTTCAAATTCATTTCCTAAACGTTTTTCCTCACCAATACTTTTAACTACTTCTTTAAATAGTTTATATTTTTCTATAAAAGTAGTAATAGGAATCCCCTTCTCGTTGGCTTCCTCCACTGCTGTCCACATATTGGTTACAATCACCATTTCTTCTGTTGTCCAATCCAAATCAATTGGGTATTGATATTCTTTCATTTCACTTCACCTCATGTAAACTAGTTTATCATAGCTTTTCAAAGAATCCTTCATTCTAGCTATTTTCTTTTTTATTTTTTTAACTTTGACCACAAAGGTAAGAAGACTATTCCCTTTTCCACCTCTATTTTTTGAGCTGAGTAAATGCCAGAATTTCCTGAACACATATAACTTATTACACAAATCATAAATAAGAAAACCGCTGCATCACTGCCAAATAGTTCTATTCCCATAATGAAACAAGCTATTGGTGTGTTTGTCGCTCCTGAAAATACTCCGATAAATCCTAAACCTGCTAAAAAAGGAACAGACACATTGAGTAGTAAAGCCAAGCTGCTACCTAAACTAGCCCCAATTTCAAACAACGGAGTGACTTCGCCACCTTGAAACCCAGCACCTAAAGACAACGCTGTAAAAACTAACTTCCCAAGAAAATCAAATAGATAGCCACTTCCGTCAAAAGCTTCTTTTAATAAAGGTAAACTCAAACCTAAATAACGGCTATTTTGCAAAATTACTGCAAGAGTAACAACAACAGCACCTCCAACAAAAGTTTTTACTACTGGATTTTCAAAATAATTGCTATACATTTTCTTTACAAAAACAATCGAACGACTAAACACCCACCCCATAAGTCCAAAACAAATGCCAGCAATAAATATCTTTAAAAATAACAAAACTGTCCAGTCAGGAATAACTCCCATTCCATAATGAGTATGAGTAACACCATAAGACTCTGTCACAAAATTAGCAAAAAAAGCTGCAAAAAAACTAGGAAAAATCGCTTCTCCTCTTAAACGACCTAAAGCTAAAACTTCCAACCCAAAAATAGTACCTGCTAAAGGGGTCCCAAAAACTGAACTAAAGCCAGCACTAATTCCAGTAATAATAACTATTTCGCGTTCTTCCTTTTCTAAACGAAAAATTTTTCCCACAGCACTTGCAATCGCTCCACCCATTTGAACTGCGGTTCCTTCCCGACCAACGGAACCCCCAAATAAATGTGTAGTGATTGTACCAAACAACGTTAAAGGAATCATTTGCAAAGGAATTCTTTCTTCTGCTCCATTTGCCTGATCCAATACTAAATTATTCCCTTTTATTGCTGTATCTCCATATTTTTTGTATAAAAAAGCAAATAGCGCCCCGCTAAAAGGCAAGCCAATTAAAAGCCAAGGATTTTCTATCCGTAGCTTAGTTACAAATTCTAGACTAGTTAAGAAAAACGCTGACAAACTTCCCATGAATAAACTAATAATTGCCGTAATTACCAACCATTTTCCCATATAGATACTCATTTTTATTGGCATAAGCCCTTCTTTTTTCATCCTCATGTCACTCCCCAGTTTTCTAGATAAATAAATAGTTCCAATTCAAAAAGCCTATTGAAGGGACACTTATCCCCTTCAATAGGCGTCATTAATCTATTGTTATTCAATAAATAGTTATCGGCGAACACCATCGCCCTCAGATTATTTAGTTAAAAAAAATATAGCATTACTCTTTTAAAAGTGCAAGAAAAACTCTTAATTTACTCGTAAAAAGATAAAAAAACGCTTAGAAGGAACATTTTAGGTTCCACTAAGCGTCCTATTTTTTACAATCATTAAGCAGATTGCTTTCTGCCAAAAAAATGATTCCATTTTGTCCTTACTGAAGAAGTCATTGGTTCTGACGCTTCTTTAATTGCACAATATTTATCTACCATTGTTACAATATAGCTTTCTTTGTATTTCGGCGGGGCAATTGTTGCTCCCCACATATGTTTGATAATTATATCACGTTCTAAATCTGACAGTTCAGTAATTTTTTCTGCATTTTTTGCAGCAATTCTCGGGTGCATATAGGCATGAGTACCCTCATCAAACTTAGTCGTTCTCCAATCGTAATAGAACAAATCGTGTAACAAGCCTGCACGAGCCGTAGCTTTTGCATTCCCATTCCATTTTTTAGCTAATTTATAACTGTAATAGGAAACACTGATTGAATGATCTAAACGAGTCGAGTGAACATGTTGCGTATAGTCGCCTAAACGCTGAACTTCTTCTGTTGCCAACAAATCTTCTACATAAGACATATATTCTTGATCTTCACGCCATTTTTCAGTCATTAATTCTGGTTCCACCTTTTCTTTAGAAAAGCTAATTTTTAATCTTGACATGAGTATAGCACTTTGATTTCGCAAATACTAGGGGTTCGATCTTGTCGTAAAGAAACTTTAATAATTGACTCTAAGAAAATTATACATGTAAAAAACAAGTAATGATCCCATTTAATAAAGACCATTACTTGTCATTTGTTCATATGAAATTGCTCTAAAGAAAATTTAGATTTATTTACATTTCATTTGGAGCATGTAGACCTAACAAGCGTAAATCTTCTTTTAGAATTGTTGCCATAGCATAAACTAAAGCTAAACGATTTTCCTTTTGTGGGTCCTCAGCTAAAATTTTCACATGAGCATAATATTTGTTAAAAGCTTGTGCTAACTGAATCGCATGCTTAGCGATAACAGATGGTTCATATTTCTCAGCTGCTTGAAGAACAACTTCTGGGAATTTTTGTAGTAACTTAATGACTTCCCAGCTATCTTTGTCATCAAGTACATATTCAGCTTTTTCATCCATTGTGAAATCAGCTTTTCGCAAAATACTCATGGCACGAGCGTGGGTGTATTGAACGTAAGGTCCTGTTTCTCCTTCAAAACGAACAACATCTTCCAAGACAAAGTCAAAATTATTTAACCGATCATTTTTCAAATCGTGGAAAATAACAGAGCCAATCCCTACTTGCTTAGCTACTTCTTCACGGTTGGCTAAATCAGGATTTTTTTCAATAATTTGATTTTCAGCTAATTGAACCGCTTCGTTTAAGACTTCTTCTAACAGAACAATTTTTCCTTTTCGCGTTGATAATTTTTTACCACCTTGAGTAATCAGCCCAAAAGGTACATGCGTCATATCTTGCGACCATTCAAAACCTAATTCATTGATTACCGCTTTTAATTGTTTAAAATGATTGCTTTGTTCATTTCCCACAACATAAATTGCTTTGGCAAAGTCATAGGTCCGTTTACGATAAAGGGCTGCCGCCAAATCACGAGTAATATAAAGTGTAGCTCCATCAGATTTGCGAATCAAGGCCGGGTTCAAATTGTATTCTGTTAAATCAACAATTTCTGCTCCTTGATTTTCTTTTAATAGATGCTTTTCTTCTAGTAAAGTAACAACTTCATCCATTTTGTCATTGTAAAATGCTTCGCCATTGTAAGAATCAAAGCCCACTTCCAACATGGCATATATTTTATCGAATTCTTTTAGGGACTCTTCTCGGAACCATTTCCAAAGTTCAGTCGCTTCTTGGTCGCCTTCTTCTAATTTTTTAAACCATGCCCGAGCTTCGTCGTCCAACTCTGGTTTTTCTTCTGCTTCTTCATGGAAATGAACATACAATCTTAGTAGCTCATTAATCGGTTCCGACTGAACAGCTTCTTCTGAACCCCACTTCTTATAAGCCACAATTAGTTTGCCAAACTGGGTACCCCAATCACCTAGATGGTTGATACGAATAGGTTCATAACCGATTTTTTCTAAAATAAACGCAATTGAGTTACCAATAACTGTTGAGCGAAGATGCCCCATTGAAATTGGTTTCGCAATATTTGGTGAAGACATATCAATAGGAACTGTTCTACCTGCGCCAAGAGTTGTATCTCCATAATGGTTCTTCTCTTGTAAAACTTGTCCAATAATCGCTTGACTCACAACTTTTTTATCCATAAAGAAATTCAGATAAGGACCTACTACTTCAATTTTTTTAAAGTTTCTGTTTTCGATTTTGTCAGCTAGATCTGCGGCGATTTGCTGCGGTGCTTTTCTATAAACTTTTGCTAAAGAAAAAGCTGGAAAAGCGACATCCCCATGATCTACAGATTTAGGATTTTCCAATAATTGTTCCACTTGTTCTAACGATAAATCATCTTTTACAACGTCATAAATAGCTTTGGCTACGATTTCTTTGTTGTTCATCTTTTCATCCTCCTGATAATAAATTACTTGAACGACTTGTCTTGACCAATAAAAAAAGTCTCTAATGTCCTAAGACATCAGAGACGAGATCTTCCCGCGGTACCACTCTTTTTGCTTACTATTAGTAATAATAAGCCTACTTTATCTGATAACGGTAGATAACCGTCTGCCTAAGCAAATTCTATAAAGCGCGTTTCCTTGTGCTATTCACTCTCGGCTTACACCCTCCCGAAATCGCTAAACTGATAGGTAACAAGTACTTTCTCTTTTTTATGAATCGTTCATTAAACTGGGTACATTATAACAAATTTTTTTCAATCTGCCTAGTATTATTCCATCAAATTGTCGTGAAGGATAGACTTGGATCAGCATTCAAGGAGTAGTTAGCAAAATGCTCTTTTTCGGCTTCAACAAAAGCAGCAGCTCCAATCATCGCTGCATTGTCACCACAAAGTTTCAATGGTGGGACAATTAATGTCGTTTCTGGTAAGTCAGTCAAAACCCTTTCACTAAGAGCTGCTCTTAACCCTTGATTTGCTGCTACACCACCAGCAAGAACAAGTTGCTTCACTGGATATTCTTTACATGCTCGTACTGTTTTTTCCACTAATACATCAATCACACTCGCTTGGAAACTAGCAGCTAAATCTTCCTTTACCAACGGTTCGTTTCGTTGCTCCGCATTATGAACGGTATTAATAAAAGAACTCTTTAATCCACTAAAACTGAAATCATAGTTTGCTTCCTTTATCATTGCTCTTGGGAAATGATAGGTGTCGCTACCAATGTTGGCTAATTCATCAATTTCTTTGCCGCTTGGATAACTTAACCCTAGCACACGCCCTACTTTATCATAAGCTTCTCCTGCGGCATCATCTCGGGTCTCTCCAATAATTTCAAAAGCGCCTGATTCTTTCATGTAGACTAATTCAGTATGTCCACCACTCACTAAAAGCGCTAATAAAGGAAACGTCAATGGTTGAACAAACGCAGCAGCATAAATGTGTCCTGCCATGTGATTAACTGGAATCAACGGCAATCCATGTGCCCAAGCAAAAGCTTTCGCTGCCGAAATACCGATTAATAACGCACCAACCAATCCTGGACCAAAAGTGACGGCAACGCCACTTAATTCCTCTGGCTCTACTTGTGCTTCTGCTAATGCATCGTCAATACAGAGGGTGATTTGTTCTACATGGTGACGACTAGCAACTTCAGGTACAACACCGCCAAAACGGCGATGACTTTTCACCTGAGAAGCAACAATATTTGACAGAATTTGATCTCCATTTTCAATAATTGCAACACTGGTTTCATCACAACTACTTTCAATCGCTAATAGTAACTTTCGCTCTTTTTTAAAAAAAGACATTTCCTTCACTTCCTTATTCTATAGCACATAATTAAAGCATCTTCTTTAGGATGCTGATAGTAATTTTTTCTGGTACTGATTTTTTCAAACCCAAACGCTTCATATGCTCTGATTGCTGCAAGATTAGTAGGTCTCACTTCTAAAAAAAGAGTTGTTTTTCCTTTATTCGTTAGTCTGGCCACTAATTCTTCAAGTAATTTTCTACCATAACCACGATGCTGGTAATCTTTCTCAATCACAACATGAGTGATATCTACTTCCTCTAAAACAGAGTAATAGCCAATAAAACCAATCATTTGATTTCCTTCTAAGAGAAAAAGATAGTAACTATTTTCTTGAAAAAGATCACTTTCAAATTGTTCTAGCGACCAAGGTGAACCATAAAAATAACTATTTTCGCTTAACTGCCAAATCTTTTCTGGCAGAGTCAACAGATTCATTTCTTCTTTTTCACAAAACATTATTCACACTTCTTTTAAATAGAGAATCATATCTAACGCATCCTCTTTATTTTCGTCATAATACCCTCGTTTAATCGCATTGGAAACAAATCCCATTCTTCGATAAACACGTTGCGCATTTTTATTACTCATTCGAACTTCTAAAGACATCGTTTCACACTGATGCTTTTCAGCAAATGTTCTTGTCTCATTTAAAAGAAAAGAACCTATTCCTTTCCCTTGATATTTGTTTAAAACAGCTACATTTGTAATATGAGCATCCTTTTCTAATACGCGGCAACCAATAAATCCTATCACCTGTTTGTTGTCTTGAATCAGCAAATATAAATTTTGCGAACTTGCTCTCAGTTCATTCAAAAAAGCAGATTTCGTCCAAGGCAACTCTCCAGCATAGACTTCTCGTTCAATCGCTAGAACATCTTTTATGTCAGAAGGAGTCATTCTTCGTACCAAATAAGATTGATTTGAAATGAGTACTGATTGCATTGAATAATTGTGTTTTTTCAATCGGAAAATAATGCTATTAACAAAAAAGCTAAACTTTTTCCACATAATTTTCTTCCTCAGGAGTATGGTTCTTTAGCCAATTTTCTTCAGCTTCCACTTTTTTCAAATAATTAGGTAAAAAATTATGAACTTCCTTCACAACTTCTGCCGTCCGTCCTAACTGTGCAAGAGCAGCTCCATTAGGTATTTGCCATTGTGAAATATCATTTAATTTTGCTTGCGGAAGTACATCTTCAATTTGACTTCTAAACTTCTCAATATCCTCTCCTACAAAGTAAAGTGCTGGATATTCTTTTAATTGTCCTAACCAATCTTCTAATGAACTATGTTGGTCTTTTATTTGATTAACTAGTGTTCCATTCCTATACTCATACGCACCGGTGTATACATTGTTTCTTCTGGCATCAAAAATCGGAATAATTAATCCCTCAATACCAACACAATTAGCAGCCAACGTTGCTAAACTTGAAATACCGACAAGCTCTTTTTTCAACGTATACGCAAGCGTCTTAGCTGTAGTTACCCCTATTCTCAACCCCGTATAAGAGCCAGGTCCTTCAGCAACAACAAACCGATCAATCTCTTTTGGTGTTAACTCAAGGTTTTTCATTAACTCTGTTACAGCGGGCATTAACGTTAAACTATGGTTTTTCTTTACGGTTGTTGTATATTGTCCTAAAATTTTATTGTCTTCACAAACACCAATACTTAGTGTTTGATTGGATGTATCAATGGCTAAAATTCGCACAAAAAATCCCTATCCTTCCAATCTATAGTCGGTTTATTGTAGCATATTTTTCTGTTTACGTAAAAAAAGACTATTGCATTTCTCCTGACCTAGAAACACAATAGTCTTATAATTATTTCACATTCGCTTCTAAGTAGTCAATTAAAGGCTTACTAATATTAGTTGCGGTATCATTTGCTCTAGAATCTTCTACCATAATAATGGTTAAAAATTGATTGTTACTTCGATCCATCGTCAAAAGAAAACTATTTTCTTTTCCAACTGTATCTTGCTTTTCTTTAATTTCAGCCGTTCCAGTTTTGGCAGCCAAAGAAAAATTAGGATTATACATATTATGAACATAGCCCTCTGCATCTTCTACACTTCCCAAAAGGTCATTCACAATGGTGTTTGCTGCATTTCCGCTAATCACTGCATCTTTTTCTTTCTTTTCTTTTTCTAACTGAATTTTAGGGTATACCAACTTACCATCATTTTGAAAAACGCTGTACATCATTGCCTGTTGAATCGGTGTAATCAACAGTTGTCCTTGCCCGTAGCCGGTATCAGCTAACAAAATATCTGAATGAAAGGTATCTTCATTAGAAATTTGAGCTGGTTTCATCGGAATTGGCAAATCCAACTTCTCATTAAAGGCAAAATTGTTTAAGCCTTTTCTAAAGGTTTCCTCTCCCATACGAAGTGTCTGTTCTGCAAAATAGATGTTATCCGAATTAACTAATGCAGTTCTTAAGTTTACCGGACTCGCTTCCTTGACTCTCGTTACAAAATAATCGCCCCAAGAGGCATCTTTTTGCCATTTCAACCCATTAATTGCTAATTCCTCTTCAGGTTTTAATGTTCCAGCATCTAACCCAATGGCTCCAGTGATTGTTTTAAAAGTTGAACCTGGCGCATAACCTGTTGCAAATCTTGCAGTGAAAGGTAAATTTTTATCATTAGCATATGAATCATATTCTGCTTGAGAAATTCCGTGAGCCATTTTATTCGGATCAAAGGATGGGGAACTAACTGTTGCTAATAAGTCTCCATCTTTAGGTTTCGTGACAACAGCGCTCCCTGGTTTATTTTGGAAAATAGCAAATGCTTCCCCTTGAACATTTTTATCGATTGTTAGTTGAATTTTTTGCCCGTCTTTTTTCTCTATATTTTGTAGTTCACTTTTTATTGTTCCCTTTTCATCAACAATATTTAAGCTACCTCCATCTTGTCCACGCAACTCTTTATCATAGGTTTGTTCCAAACCAACCTTTCCAACAATTCCTGTACTACTTAATTCAGGATTCTTTTCAATGTCTTCAGCAGTAACGGAACCCGTATAGCCAATCAATTGAGCTGCTGCTTCTTTTAACGGATAATAGCGAATAGCGGTTTCCTTTGTAGCTGCTCCTGTCGGTACACTAGTAACCGGCTCATAAGATATTTTAATCGGAACAAAAGAATCTGGTTGAACCCAGCTTTGACCTAATTTTTGATTAATTTCTTTTTCAGAAACACCAAATTGCTCGCTAAAAACTTTAATATTTTGCACTTTTTCGGCTTCAGAACCAAGCTTTCCTGGCACAATCCCAACCTCATCAAATGCTTGATTTACTGCAAGTCCTTCGCCGTTTCGATCTACAATTTCGCCCCTAACTGCTTTCTCTGTTTGAAATGAAACTTTATCATTCCCACTCATTCCAGGAAAGATCAAATTTGGAGCCCACTGAATTTTAAACTTATCATCCATTTTTTTAATCGTAGTTTTGTAGCTTAAATTTTTTAATTCACCTAATGAAGTTGTCATGCTCAATTGATAGGTGAACATAAAGACATCTTTTTCTTTTTTGGACACTGATACTTTATTGCTTTTTATGCCTTCTGCCCCGATACTTGGAAAAATATTTTGATATTTCTCTACAACAGATTGTTTATCATACCCATTTGTTTTAAAAGAAGCTTCATCTAAATTCTCAGGTAATTTGTCAAATTCTTGCTTTGACAAGTGTTTTAAAAAAGCTGTCGCTGTCTTTTTAGCATCTTTAAGTTCCTGTCCTTCCTGCCATTTAGCATATGAATAATAGCCTCCTACAACTAAAACAATCAGAATAACACTAGAGATAATAACGATACTTGTTTTTTTTGAATTTTTTTGCTGTTTCCTTGTCTCCACAAACTTTCTCCTCCATCTATTTGCTCATATTTCTCTACCATTTTATTATAACCAATAGGAAGCACAAAAACGATTAATTTATTCGCAATTAAAAAAATTTAAATTTTTCCTTAGCTAGTTTGACTTTTCTCTTATTATTATGTCATTGGTTTTATTAATCCATGCTTTATTAACTGCTTAATTCACTATTATTTTCTAGCTCTCGTTGACTAATTTTTTCTCCCCAAAAATCATATGAAAAAAAGTCGAAAGAAACACGCGTAGGTGTTTATCTCGACCTTTTCTCCAGTTATTCTTCTACTCATCATCTCTTTAATTCTTCGTCTACCTCATCCAATGTTTTTTATTCAAAAATAACAATACACTTCCTAATAAGAATACAAATACACCAAGTAATGGCGAAAGATACTTTTCTCCAGTTTTAGGTAAGACAGTACGCGTCCCAGATGATTCACTCTTTACTTTCTCATCTGACTTACTGGTTGAGTGATTGTCTTCTGGTGTTACTGGTTTAACAGGAGTGAGCGGATTAGTTGGATTTACTGGTTTTTTAGGGTCTGAATTTTCTTCCCATTGAGCATATAAAGTTACATCGTTCGCAGACATTGCTGTTGTTGCAAAATCCCAAATCAGGCCATTTCCATTTTTTGCTGTGTTCCACCCTTTAAAAATGTAGTTTTTTCTACTTGGATCTGTTGGCTTAATTGCAAGTTGGTCTTTTTCAATTTTTTGAGTTTCAGGTACGACGCCATCCCCACCATTTAAATCAAAGTTTAAATGGTAAAAATAAGCTAGATTGAAATTTTCTGTCCATTGGGCATATAAAGTTACATCATTTGCAGGCATCGCTGTTGCTGTAAAATCCCAGTCTATGCCACTTCCGTCTTGTGCTGTATTCCAACCCAAAAATCTATTCCCTTCTCTGGTCGGCGTTTCAACTGAAGCCGCCAGTTCTCCTTCGGTTAAAAATTGCGTTGCAGGAACTATTCCTGATCCACCATTTAAATCAAACGATAACCCAAATTGATTTGTCTCGAAATTTAACTGAACCGATTCTGTCGTTAAAGCATTATCGCTACTATTCGGAAACAGCCCTTCTCCAGTAACTCTTACTTGGGCATAAACAACACCAGATTTTTTTACTACACCATTTTGAAGATAATCATTTATGTCAACTGCTTGCATGGATTCATCAAGATAATTTTCAAATTGATAAACATGCCCCTCTGATAACCGCTGAGTATAACGTGACCTGATAAAAGTAGTGAAGTCAATAGTATCCATGTCTTGCTGGCTACTGATTTTTATACTTGTTGGTTGACTAAGAAGCACCGATTCTTGCGGATTTCTCATTACTGTAATCCCTAATAATTCGCTCAATAGCAAATCATAGTCGCTAGGTAAAAAATTACTTTGTGCATTAAAATAAGTCATATTAACTAGATTTACCATACTAACTGGTAAACTTGTCAATTGATTGTTATAGACCTCAAATGTTTTCAGAGCGGTTAAATCTCCAATTCTCTCTGGTAACCTTATAAGGCTATTGACACCTATATCAAGATAGATTAGTCCAAACAAATTTCCAATACTTTCAGGAATCACCACTAATCCATTCCTACTTGCATCAAGATACTGTAATTTTGTCAATGCAAATAATCCTTCAGGAAGATTCACTATTTGGTTACTGCTAATATCCAAGTATGTTAAATTAGAAAATATGTCTATCCCATCAATGTTCGTCAAATTGGTTGAATACAAATCTAAGCTAGTTATTGCTATGTCGGCGGAAGTCATTTCATCACTTGGGACTTTATTAAATTGTCTGGCAATAACACTTGCTGTTTGAGCATTTGGAAACTGCTGTTCAAAAGTAATTCCAGGACCCACATACGGAAGAATTGATTCTGCTGATACTTGATTGATCCCTAAATTACTTATGCCAATAAAGACTCCTAAAAACAATAAAACACTTGCTATCATATATCTAAATTTCCCGAAAAATTTCATACTAAGCATACATCCTCCTTTTTATATCAATATTATATATTTAAACAAAAATAAAGTAAATATATATTTCGTATATTATTAATATATAAAATATTAATAACTAAAAATCCTTTACAAGTCAACAAATATTTCTTAGTAGTCAAAAAAATACTCTTAAAATAAAAATAAAAAAACACAATATATATTCATTCCAACTGCTTAATTAGTTTTAATAACATGCTGTATCTACCTATTTATCTTATCTTTTTGTACCTTATCTAACTTAGCATCCAAATAGCTCTATGGTATAATGTTTTCATAAAATACTTTTTTAGGAGGAATTCTATTAATGGGAATTATAAAAGCAGCAACTAGCGCTATCAGCGGTAGTTTAGCGGATCAATGGCTTGAAGTTATTGAACCAAATAATATGAGCGATAATACGGTGATGACAAAAGGTGTGCTTGTTAGACGAGATGCTAAGCGCAGTTCTAATCGAAAAGGAACAGAAGATGTTATTACAGACGGCTCTGTTGTTCATGTATACCCAAATATGATGATGATTCTCGTTGATGGAGGGAAAATTATTGATTACACGGCGGAAGAAGGCTATTATACTGTCCAAAATAATTCTGCTCCTTCTATGTTTAACGGCTCTCTAAATGAAGCGATTTCAGAAAGTTTCGACCGCTTTAAATACGGCGGTATTACACCACAAAAACAACAAGTTTTCTATATCAATTTGCAAGAAATAAAAGGAATTAAATTCGGGACTTCTACACCATTGAATTATTTTGATAATTTTTACAATGCTGAATTGTTTTTGCGCGCTCACGGAAATTATTCAATAAGAATTACTGATCCCTTATTATTCTTTTCAAATGCCATTCCCAGAAACAAGTCACAAGTAACTATTAGCGATATTAATGAACAATATTTAGCTGAATTTTTAACGGCTTTACAAGCAGCCATTAATCAAATGTCGGCAGATGGAGAAAGAATTTCTTATGTCCCTTCAAAAAGCTTAGAACTAAGCAAATACATGTCAAATGTACTTGACGACAATTGGCGTGAATTACGGGGAATGGAAATCGAATCAGTTGCAGTAGCCAGTATTTCTTATACAGATGACTCAACTAAACTAATTAACATGAGAAACCAAGGGGCAATGCTTAGCGATGCAAGTGTTCGTGAAGGCTATGTACAAGGAGCTATGGCTCGTGGTATGGAAGCTGCTGGAAGTAATGAAAGTGGTGCTATGTCTGGCTTTATGGGTGTTGGAATGGGCATGAATACTAGTGGGAATTATTTTGCTCAAGCCTCTCAAACAAATCAACAGCAAATGCACGACAAGCAACAGCAACAGAATATTCAAGCTGTTGGAAATACTTGGATATGTCCAGAGTGTGGGAATGAAAATAATGGGAAGTTTTGCTCGAATTGTGGAACACCCAAACCAACAAGTGACAAACCAAAACTTGAAATGAAATGTACCGAATGCGGAGAAACCGTTGATTTATCAAATGGCATTCCAAAATTCTGTCCTCACTGCGGAAAACCGTTCCAAGGTATCCCTTTATAAAAATTATTCTGTAGCTAGTACAATCCAACCCTTTTACAATATATATAGAGAGAGTTGAAAGCAATAGGAAATTTCTTGTCTATTTCTATTGTGTACTAGCTATCTTTATATTTTTTGGATACAAGTTTTCAATTTACAACTATCATAGTTTCAAAGAAAGGAATTTTTAATTGGATACATTTACACATAAATGCCCAAATTGTGATGGCCCGTTGTTATTTGATCCTAAAGACCAGCAATTTCACTGCGAATATTGTTTAAATATCTATGCAGAAGCTGAGATTTCTAATTACGAGCAAATACAACGGGACGCTCATTTAGAAGATACTTCTAGTTCTAACGAAAACTTGACACTTACTACTGACAACATAAAAAAGGAAGACCATCAAGAAAGCACGCAAAAAAACACTATGGATCTTTTTTTGTGTTCTAGTTGTGGTGCTGAAATTGTTACAGATTCAACTACAGCCGCTACTTACTGCTATTATTGCCACAATCCAGTCGTTCTTTCAGGACGATTGTCAGGAAAATTTTTACCTGATAAGGTCTTGCCTTTTACGGTAGAAAAAGAACAAGCGGTAGAAAAATTTCTCTCTTGGACTAAGAGAAAACGCTTTATTCCAAAAGGATTTTTTGCCAAAGAACAGATTGAAAAGATAACTGGTGTGTATTTCCCTTATTGGGTAGTAGATGTTGAATTTGAAGGTCAGATAAATGCCGTTGGTACTAATTTTCGTATTTGGCGTGCAGGTGATATTGAATATACAGAAACAAAGCAATTTGACATTACGAGAGAGGCAAAAATGACTTTTAAAGAAATCATCAAAAATGCTTTATCAAAAAATACTCAACAAAAGATGATTGAGGATGTTCAACCATATTTATTAGATAAAGCGATTCCATTTAAAAGTCAATACTTAGCGGGGTTTCAAGCAGAAAAAAGAGACATAGAATATAAATCATTCAAAGAAAGCATTGAAACAGAATTAAAAAATTATTCTGAATTACTTTTAAGTGAAACTATCTCTGGATACACTAGATTAACAAAAATTCAAAAAAATGTTTCACTTGCTAATGAACAAATTAATTATATGCTCTTACCTATATGGTTGGTAACCTATCGTAACAAGGATAAAAGTGGAACAACATACTATTATGCAATGAATGGTCAAACAGGAAAAGTAAGCGGTGAGCTCCCAATTGATTATCATAAATTAGGAATCTTCACTTTTGCTATTTTTGTTATTCTAGCAGCCATCTTCTTATTTGGAGGTTGGTTGATATGAAAAAATTCACTTTTAGTATTCTTCTTCTATTTAGCCTACTCTTTTGTTTTGCAGTAAATGTCCAAGCCGCTAGTGATTCTGTAGAAGATTATGCAGGCCTATTTAAACCAGAAGAAATTAGTCAATTTAAGGAACTTATTGCGCCCATTGAAAAAAAATCGAAAGCTAGAGTATTTATTCTAACAACCTATCAAAACAATCAAACTGCCCAAAAATTTGCTGATTTATTTATGTTAGGAAAAATAGGTAAAGATGCTAATGGAGTTACGTTCCTAATTGATATGGATAACCGTGAGTTTTACATCTCCACCTCTGGAAATATGATCGATTACATGGATGATAGCCGAATTGATCAAGCCTTAGATATCATTGAGCCGAACATCAAAAATGGCGATTATTTCCAGGCTGGCACAGTGTTTTTAAAAAGCGTACAAAAAAATTTCGATGCTGGTGTTCCCGGCGGTCACTATCGAGTCGATACGGAGACCGGCAAAATCATCAGATATAAAGTACTTACTGGAAGAGAAATAGACATAGCTTTATTTATGGCTGGTATAATAACTATTATTGTTGTGATAGGGACTGTTTCAAGTTATAACTTAAAATCAGTAATCCATAAATATCCTTTCCGTGAGAAATCTTCTTTAAACTTAATAACAAAAACCGATCATCTATCAAATTCATTTGTAACGACTCGCCGAATTACCAAAAGTAGCTCTAATAGTAGTCATCAGAGCAGCTCTAATAGCAGTAGTAAAAATAGGAGTAAAAGTAGCGTCAAACGTAAAGGTGGCGGTTCAACTCATAAAACTAATGGTGGAACATTTGGTGGAGGTGGCCGCAAATTTTAATCTTTCAAAAATCACTTTATTTATAAACCAGCACTAAAAAAGCAAAATCATATTCAACAATGATGAACATGTCTAAAATGGGCATTTATGATCAATTAATCTCAGAATACGGAGAAAAATTTTCACCTGAAGCAGCCCAATATGCCATTGATAACCTTAAAGCAGATTGGAATGCTAATGCTCTAGCTAAAGCAAAAAGCTATCAAGAATCTATGGCTATGTCTCCTGAAGCTATTAGAGATCAATTAATATCTGAACATGGTGAAAAATTCACACCAGAAGAAGCTGACTACGCCATACAAAACCTAAACTAATAATTAATTAAGTAAAAAATAGCGATTCGAATGGTCTTTAAAACTATTCGAGTTGCTGTTTTTTCTTAAAACAAAAAACGTCTCTACAGTATGTAGAAACGTTGATATTATAAGGTTTTATTCAGACACATGGCGGCACCTACTTAGTGCTGCTTCCTTCCAGATCTGACACGCTTCGTAAGCCCACCATTGTCCTAGCCTTTCGGCAAGATTTAGTATACCGCATTTTCATTCATTTGGCTAGTCTTTCAAAGAACTTTTTTCAAGATTTTTCTTTTTCTGTTTTTCTACTCTTAACTTTCTAAAAAAATTAGTCAGCAACGCTCCACATTCTTCCTCTAAAATACCAGATTCCACATAGGCAACATGGTTAAATCGCTCATCTTGCAAAAGATTCATTAACGTTCCAGCAGTTCCACCTTTCGGATCTGCTGCTCCATAATATACTTCTGCCACTCTAGACAGCATCATCGCACCACTACACATTGGGCATGGTTCTAAGGTTACAAATACTTGTGCTCTTGCTAGCCGCCAATTTTCTAAGGTTTGACAGGCCTCTTTAATAGCGAACATTTCCGCATGAGCAGTGGACTGCAGCGTAGATTCCCTTAGATTGTGTCCTCTGCCAATAATTTTCCCATCTAAAACAACTACCGCACCAATTGGCACTTCAAGCATCGCTTCTGCTTTTTTGGCTTCCTTGATTGCTTCCAACATAAAAAATTCTTTTCCCTCTTGATTTAAAATATCTATTTTTTTGTCCATAGACGGTCACCTTTCATTTTTAACTACCAACGAAACACTTTTTACTCTTTTCATGGTACAATATCTTCGTGAGGTGTGTCTATGACTATTGAAGAATTATTAGAAATATATCCAACTGGTTTCATTTCTGAATCAAAAGCAGCCGGTGATTTTCTGTCCCTTCCCGTTGATAATCGCTATTTCATTCTTTCAAAAGAAATACTTCAAAAAACTGAAATTGCTCTTTTAAGCAAGATGTTTACTAAAAAAAATGGACATATAAGCATTGAACGTCATCCTTGGTATGGCTACTTATTTAAACAAGTTGACATTGATATAGACGGTTCATTTCGAATTATTCACTTTCAACTGCAAAAACCCATCGATTTTATGGAAAAAGAATGGCAGAATAGTATCAAAGAAATGTTTCCTCTCTCCGTTGATTTTTTCTTTCTTACGGAAAATGAAGGTCTTTTGGTTGAGCCTTATAGCAAAAGTCATTATTCCTTAGATGAACTGGAAGGTATCTTTTTAACCTTAGACACTGATTTTGATTCTTCAACTATTGCCTTTATCGGAAAATTTTTCTCTACAAAAGATGAGTTCATCAAGCTATTTCACGAGGAACAACAAATTTTCCACGAGGAACTCTCCTATATCAAGGGGAAATCTGCTTTTTCTTTAACTGATGTTGCGTTACATTATTTTACTAAAGAAAGCCTGAAAAAAAGTTCACTTGTACAAAATTTTAGCAAACAACTAACTTTAAATGATGATATGAAAGAGATTATTCACGCCCTTTGGCATAACCAGGGAAATATCAGTTCCACAGCAAAAGCATTATTCATGCATCGAAATACCTTGCAATATCGCTTAGAAAAATTTTATGAACAAACTGGCTTGTCCTTAAAAAAAATGGACGATTTAATTTTTTGCTACTTATTGATTTCTAAGTAAAAGTAAAACCAGACAGAAACGAGTCAGGTCTCTGTCTGGTTATATTTATTAAATTAATTCTTCAAAAAAGGTCATCAAGCGTCCTTTAGTATTTTCAGCGTTCTCTTTTAAAGATTCTCCATATTCAGAAATCTTTTTACGACTGTCTTTAACTTTTCCTAAAATATTTACTACTGAATCCAATTCATCATCCGATAAATCATCAACAATCGTTAATAATTTTTCATTGCCTGCAAATTTTTCGTTAACAAAACGTTTTGCTTTACAACGATTAGACATGTGGGCAACTTTCTTAATGATTTTTTCTGATGCAACGACAGTCACAGCTACTCCAGCAACCGCCATCACACCTAAACCTAATCCAATTTTTGTAGATGTTTTCATTCGTATCAGCTCCCTCTCTTTTCTAATTTAATCATAACATATCCTAGAAATTACAGGTAATAAAAACTAATTAGTAAAGCTATCCTATCAACTAGCCATCCTTTTAATTGCGACGATTATTACCACCAAATAAAATAATAAGACGTAGTAATTGTAAAAACGTCGCTAATGCTGCTGCAACATAGGTTAGTGCTGCTGCAAAAAGGACTTTTTTTGCCATTGGAACTTCTTCCGCTGTTAACAAATTACCCTCAGATAAAATCTTTATTGCTCGTCGTGAAGCATTGAATTCTACTGGTAGTGTCACTAATTGGAAAAGTAACGCAAAAGAAAATGCAAAGATTCCAACATTAATTAATGTTTGGTTCCAACTAAACAAAACACCCAATAGTATTAGAGGAAATGCTGCAGTTGAACCAATATTAGCAACTGGAACAATCGCTGCTCTAATTTTTAGTGGAATATAGTTTTTATCATCTTGGACGGCGTGTCCACATTCGTGAGCTGCCACACCAATTGCTGCAACAGAAGTTGATTGTCCTGTTGATTGCGATAAGCTTAACATTTTGTCTCTTGAATTGTAGTTATCTGTTAAATCACCAGCAATTTGTTGCACACCAACATCATGAATGTTTTCTTTTTTTAGAATATATTGCGCTGCTTGTGTACCTGTTACATTATTTTTCGTTTTCACTTCATCATATCTATTAAACGTACTTTTTACATATGCTGAAGCAGCCATTGAAATAAGCAAGCCCACAATCACTAGTATGTAAGTTGGATCAAAAATTGGATAAAAAGGTATCATCAAAAACTCCTCCATTCTTTCCTTTATTGTAACATGAGAAGATAAAAAAAGTATAAACGAGCTTTGACTATTCTGTGAATTTTCTTTTTTCTAAAAAGCAAATACAACTCTGACTAACAAAACTGTCACTTTATTTTAAGACGTTTAAATGGAATTTCGTAGATAATTATTGCATACTTATAACACGAGGTGAAAAGATATGAAAAAAATATTATATTTCCTAATTCCATTTCTTTTATTGAGTGGTGGCGTTTGGTTTGGCTATAATTATTACTACGGAGGCACCGATTACTATACAAAAATTGTCACTCCTGGTGAAGTTTCTACAGAGGTTTTAGATTCCGGCGAAAAAGTAACCAAGTACAATTATACTCAAACGGCTTATAGCGCTAAAGGAAAAAAAACGACACAAGAAATGAATGAATTTCGAGATAAACCATTAAAAATGAATGCTTTTATAAAATTAAAAGTGAATGATCGAAAAGGAATAATTAGTTGGGAAGAAGTCCAAGAAAATGAAGTCCCAGCTAAAGCGTTAGAACCATTGAATAAAGAATAATTTTGATAACTTCTCTCTCTCTCAAAGGGAATGTAAAAAAATAAACCGTGTAAGTGACTTTTATCTTTTTGATAGGTTACTTTACGGTTTTTTTGACTGTTCGTTCTTGTTAGTATTCCGAGAAAATCATTGAATGACCAAGTGCCGTTGGAAATATATGAGAATTGTATGTATAAGGACAATTCATCCAACTTAGTTTCTCGAATGAGAAGACTAAAAAATAGCTTTCAAAATTTTTTAGAAGTATTCGCTCCAACTAAAATTCAATATTTTCTACCTATAAAATAGCTTTATATAGAAAAAAGATGCTTAATTAGCATCTTTTTGAGGTATTTAATTAAATTATTTCCAATTCTTTAAAGTCACTTAAAATTTCAACATCTTGAGATACACTAACAAAAGCAGAAGGATCAATCACTTTCATGATTTCCTTTAAAATTTCCATTTCATAGCGGGTAATCACAGTAATTAGTATTGCTTGGTCTTTTTGCTGATAGGCTCCTTTAGCATGATATATTACTGTAATTCCTCGTGATAATTTTTCCTGTAATTTTTCAATAACAAGTTCAGGTTTTTGAGTGATGATCATTACTTGAACTTTTTTATGTTTTACATAAACCAAGTCAGTCGCCTTAGCACCAACAAAGATTGATAGAAGGCTATAAAAAGCATGAGGCCAACCAAAAATAAACCCCGCAGTCAATACAATAATGCCATTAATAATCATCGAAATCCGACCGACACTTTTGCCTGTCAGTTTTCTTAGACTAAGCAAAACAATGTCCATTCCACCAGTTGATAGGCCGTTTTTTAAAGCTAGACCTAAAGAATAGCCACTTATTGCTCCACCAAAAACAGCACAAATAATCGGATCATTCGTTAATTGAATGACTGGCATAATTTCAATCGCAAAAGATGCAAAAGTAACGCCGATAACAGTAAACAAAACAAATTTACGATCCACCACAAACCAACCTAGTAAAAAAAGTGGGATATTTAAGACATAATACACTATAGCAATCGGAATTGGCTGTCCAGTAATATTTTCTAAAACGGTGGTTATGATTTGTGAAATCCCTGTAATTCCGCCTGCATAAATGTTGCCATTTCGCCAGAATATATTCAATGCCACTGAATACATAAAAGCATAAATGACTAGAATAAACAATTTTGTTCCATAATCTTGAATCTGCTTTTTACTTCCTAATACCCAATCTATCATTCGTCATCACTCAATCTATAAATTAATCATTGTAGAATATATACTTAAAAAATCTTCTCTAACTTTCGTTAACAAGAAATACTTTTCTTTACCTGTTCTCATATTTTTGATTTTTATTTTTCCCGAACCTAGTTCATCTTTGCCAACAATCATGACTAGGGAAGCATTCAGCTTAGCCGCTTGTCTCATGTGAGAGTGAATACTTCGGGCAGAATAATCACATTTAGCGCTCAATGTGTTTTTTCGAGCCAAATGTGCTAACTCTAAACTAACAGTTCCCGATTCATTAGTCAAATCTGCAATGTAAAAATCTGGATTCTCCGAGCTTGCTAACAACCCATTTTCAGCTGCCATCGCAATCAAAGTACGCTCAATACCAATAGCAAAACCAAAACCATTATCGACTTCTTCTGGTCCTTCAAATTCACGAATGAGACCATCATAACGTCCCCCAGCACAAATAGTTGTTTGGACACCACCAAAACCAGGTGCTTCACTCATGATTTCAAAAACCGTATGATTATAATAATCCAACCCCCTTACCATAAAAGGGTCCACAACAAATGGAATATTAAGATGTACGAGCAACTTTTGTATTTCTTTAAAGAAAATCTGACTCTCTTCATCTAAATAGTCAAGTATTGACGGTGCATGTTTTATAATTTCCTGATCTTCCGAATCTTTACTGTCTAAAATTCTTAATGGATTTTGAAGCAAGCGTCTTTTTGAATTTTCACTTAACTTGCTTTCAAACGGCAGTAAATAATCAATTAAGGCTTGACGGTATTGTTGTCGATTCTCACGACTTCCTAATGAATTAATAACCAACTTAGTTTCTGTAATATTTAGATTTTTAAAAAAATCTAGTGCCATTGAAATTGTTTCAACATCACTAATTGGTCGTTGACTCCCAATAACCTCAACACCGATTTGGTGAAATTGACGTAAGCGACCAGATTGTGGTCGTTCGTATCGAAACATCGGACCTATATAATAGGTTTTAAAAGGATGCTGATGCTCTGGGCCATAGAGTTTATTTTCAACATAACTTCTAACCACCGGTGCTGTCGCTTCTGGTCTAAGCGTAATGTGACGTCCACCTTTGTCATAAAAATCATACATTTCTTTAGAAACAATATCTGTCGATTCTCCAACACCTCTTGAAATAACTTCAAAATGTTCAAAAATAGGTGTTCTAATTTCATGAAAATCATATCTTTTAAAAATGTTCCTAGCCGTCTTTTCGATGTACTGCCAATAAATTATTTCATTTGGTAGTATATCTGTCGTTCCTTTTGGTCTCTGATAGCTCATCTCAACTTCCTCCTGTAATCGTTCTTTTAAAAACAAATAGAACTATATTTTTCACATTTCTTACTGTCAAAAAAATTACTTGTATAGTCTTCAACTTTTAATCTATTGTCTTTATCGACAGGCTAAGAAACATGTCATAATCAGTCACAAAGAATCTTTTTCTCAGTAACTAATCTTCTATTCCATAAAAAATATGAAATCTTTGCTCGATAGAAAAAAATATTCACCCTCGTTACTCAAATTCCTACCAAACTAACTAGTTTAGTTAAAATAAGTGCCTAGGGTGAACAGTTCATACTATTTTGAAATCTGATAAATTAACGTTAAACTAACTTATTGATATTGAATGTCTAAAGGAACTTGATTTTCAACTTCTTTTAAGAAATCTCCTTTAATTAGGACTTCTGTAGCTTTTTCTAGTTCATCATACATTTCAATCTCTTTATCATTTTCTAAAAATTTTACTTGCTGACGGAATGCTTCATAAGCAATTTTTGTCCCCTCTCCTAAAGAACCTCGATCTAAAATAAAATCAATTGCTTGGCAAGCTGCCATGATCTCCGTTGCTAAGATTCGACGAGAATTTTTCACAATTTCTCGAGCAGTTCTAGCAGCTGTAGTTCCCATACTAACAAAGTCTTCTTGATTCTCACAGGAAGTGATGGAATCCACACTGGCTGGATGAGCCAAAATTTTATTTTCTGAAGCTAGTGAAGCAGCAGCATATTGCGTAATCATAAAACCTGAGTTTACGCCAGGATGTTTCACTAAAAATGACGGCAAGCCACTTAAATTTGTATTTACTAATCGCTCTACCCGTCTTTCCGATACGTTCCCAATTTCGGCAACGCCAATTCCTAAAAAGTCAAAGGGTTGCGCTAATGGTTCCCCGTGGAAGTTACCACCCGAAATGACATCGCCACTTCTTGTTATGATTGGATTATCTGTAACTGAATTCAATTCAATGTCTACTTTTTCTTTCACATAAGCAATGGTGTCTTTGCTTGCCCCATGAATTTGTGGCATACAACGTAAAGTATAGGGATCTTGTACACGATCTGCTGTAGCAGGTGTTGTTAAGGTGCTACCTTTTAATAAATGGCGAATATTTCTAGCGGTTGCCAACTGCCCATTTTGTGGACGAATAATATGCAACTCTTCATCAAAAGCACTGATAATTCCATTATGAACTTCTAATGACAGAGCGCCAGCAATATCCGATAATTTTAACAATTCAATGGCATCGTAGGTTGCTAACGCACCGATCCCAGTCAAAACTGTTGTCCCATTGATTAAAGCTAACCCCTCTTTTGCTTCCAAATGGATTGTAGGAATTCCTGCTTGTTCCATGGCTTTGCGTCCAGCCATCAGCTCACCACGAAAATATGCTTTTCCTAAACCAAGCATTGGCAAGACCATGTGAGATAATTGAGCCAAGTCACCAGAAGCTCCCAAAGAACCTTTTTCTGGAATAAAAGGTACAACCCTATTGTTTAACATACTCATGAGTGTTTCAATAGTTGATAATCGTATTCCTGAATATCCTTTCAACAAAGAATTGATTCTTATCAACATGATTGCTCGAACTTCTTCTTCTTTTAAAGGATCACCAAAACCACTTGAATGAGTGCGTATCAAATTTTCTTGTAATTGCCTAGTTTCCTCTTGTGGAATACTAACTTTAACCAACGAACCAAATCCTGTATTGACTCCATATGTTACTTTTTTACTTGCTACAATATCATCAACGATTTTTCTTGAAGCTTTCACTGCATCAACCGCATGATCAGAAATTGTAACTTGAGTATGATTTCTTGCTACTTCTACCACCTGATCTAATGTCAAGTTTTTACCATCTAAAATAATCTGTCTATTCAATGTCTATCAGACCTTTCCTAAAGCTACGCTCTCTTATCCTCTTAATTTGTTGCTTTTTTATTTCCGTTTAGAACAAAATATAGTATACCTGCTACGACAATACCTACACCTCCAGCAATTAAGCTGACTGCATTAGCACCCGTTAGCAACATCCAGACACTTACTGTAATCGCTAATATTGGAATGAACGGACCAAAAGGCAATTTAAAGGCTGGAACAGAATCCATATCTTTTTTACGTAGCCAAATAACTGCTAACGCTGTAGGTATATACTGGATAAAGCGGAAAACCACACTAAGTTCTGCTAGTTGTTCAAAACTACCGCTTAATAATAATAAACTCGTTAAGATACAAGAAATAATGATTGAAATGTAAGGAGCTTTCTTTTTATTTTTTTTAGCAATTACTTTTGGTAATAAGCCTTCATCAGAAATGGAGGCTCCATAACGTGGTATCATCATTGAATCACCAACATTTAAGCCGAGGATTGAAATTAATGCTCCAATTGAAATAATCCACTTCCCAGCGGGTCCAATCATCAGTGCAAAAGCATCCTGAACAGGAGCATCTGTTTCTAAGATACCAACGCCTAGCATTGCAATTGTTCCTGCAATAATAATAAAATATAAAATTGAGACAATACTAATTGATCCAATAATTGCTTTAGGTACATTTTTCTTTGCGTTTCGCATTTCCCCGGCAACTACAGGTAATGCTTCAAACCCAATAAAAGCATAGAAAATTGTTAACGATGTTGAAGCCATTGCCTTTGAAAGAGTCATTCCTTCTTTTAATTGTAGAAACGGCGTGAAATGACCAGCATTAAATCCATGTTTAATAAAGAAAATACTACATAAAGTAAACGCAACGATTGGGATCAATTTAGCAATAGTAATAGAAATCGTAAAAATTTTAGATGTTTTTAAGCCAGTGCTATTAATAACTGACAAAGCAACAACTAAAGCAATACTAATTAAGGTGTTATTTCCTTCCAATGAGGGGAACGTCACGATTAAAAGTTTTGCAAAACCAGCTGCCATTGCAGACCAAGCTATGATTGTTACAAACCAACCTAAAAGACCTACAATAAATCCTACAAAGTCACCAAATGCCGATTTAGAATACTGAAACGCACCTCCATTTTTATTAAAATAACAGGCAACTTCAGCAAAACAGACTGCTAGCAACAATACTAAAATGGCATCAAAAATCATTGCTAATAAGGAGGCTGGACCTAAATCTTGATAAATTGTTCTAGGTAACAGAAATATTCCTGATCCAATAACAGCATTGATTCCATAAAGCGTGGCACCACTCAAACTAAATTTCGATTTTTCATTTACATCATGCAAATCAGTTACCTCTAACTTTTTTTCCATGAGTTTCTCCTTTCGATAATAACCTATCTAACTATTTACCCACCAAAAGAAAGCGATTACAAAATAGTTAAAATCATCAAATTTAAACAACACTTGCCACGACTGCTATTGGTATCTCTGCTCTTTCTTGCCCAATTAATAGTAATTGATACCTCTTGGCAACCTTTTCTAACACAATTGTATCGTTATTATACAAATGACAACTTTTTACTTTTTCTACTCCTTGATAAAAATCAATAATCAGTTCTTTTAGTGCAAAAATGATATATTTCTGATTAGAAGAGATACTTAATGATTCTTTATGTCGATATGCTTTTAGCTCTCCTGCCAGTTCTTCTTTATAAATCAAATTAAAATCCGTACATTTACCTATTGATTCTGTCTGTTCTTTCCCTAAAAAATAATGGGATTCAAAAGGAATCAACAATACTTTTTCTCGACGCTGATTGTGTATATGATTTAATGTCAATGGTTGATCTAATGACATAATTAATCTTTTATATCCTGGTAACACAGTGAAAACAGTTTTTTCTAATTGAACGTTGGCAGTTGATACTCTAAAATCAAATTTTCCAATGTCATAAGTCCCCTGAATAGGGAAGAGATAAATTTCCGTTGTCTCTCCCCCACTCCAAGTAGACATTTTATAATTATTTTTATGCAACTTAGTTAATTTCATCGTCATAAATTAAAATAATCCAGAAATAACACCTTGCTCATCGACATCAATTCTTTCAGCTGCAGGAGATTTTGGTAACCCAGGCATTGTCATAACTGTACCTGTTAAAGCAACAATAAAGCCTGCACCTGCTGATATTTTCATATTTCTAATCGTTACTGTAAAATCTTTTGGTGCTCCAATCAAAGTTGCGTCGTCCGAAAACGAATATTGTGTTTTAGCCATACAAATCGGATAATTTCCAAAGCCCAAGCGTTCTAAATCTTGCATTTCTCGACGAGCTGCCTTAGTTATTTCAACACCTTTACCACCGTATACTTTTTGCACAATTTTAGTTAATTTTTCCTCAATACTATCTTCTAAGTCATAAACATAGCTGAAACTATTTGGTTGCTCTGCTAATTCAATCACTTTTTCTGCCAGTGAAATAGCTCCTTCGCCTCCTTTTTCCCAAACTTCAGAAAGAACTACTTCGACGTTACGTTTTTTGCACGCCTCTTCAACTGCAGTTAGTTCAGCCTGTGTGTCAGTTGGAAACTTATTGATTGCAACCACAACAGGTAATCCATATACTTCTTGAATATTAATCAAGTGTTTTTCTAAATTTGGAAACCCATCTATCACAGCTTTTACATTTTCATCCCCAAGAGCATTTTTAGGAACACCGCCATGCATTTTCAATGCTCGGATCGTTGCAACTAACACAACTGCATCTGGCTTAATATCTGCTAATCGACATTTAATATCAATAAATTTTTCCGCACCTAAATCCGCACCAAAACCGGCTTCGGTAATCGTATAGTCAGCATACTTCATGGACATTTTAGTTGCTAATACACTATTACAACCATGAGCAATATTTGCAAAAGGCCCACCATGAATAAGCGCTGGCGTATGTTCTAATGTCTGAACTAAATTAGGATGAATAGCCTCTTTCAACAATGCTGTTAACGCACCTTCAGCTTTTAAATCTCCTGCTGTTACAGGATCGCCTGCAAAATTGTACGCCACAATAATTTTTCTTAACTTTTCTTTTAAATCAATAATATTATTGGCTAGACACAAGATAGCCATGATCTCTGAAGCAACAGTAATATCATACCCATCTTCACGTGGTACACCGTTGACTTTTCCTTGCAAGCCATCGACAATATAACGTAATTGACGATCATTCATATCCACTACTCGTTTCCAAGTAATTCTGCGACTGTCAATTTGTAAAGTGTTGCCATGATGAATATGGTTATCCAATAAAGCTGCTAACAGATTATTGGCAGCCCCAATTGCATGAAAATCTCCTGTGAAATGTAAGTTGATATCTTCCATCGGAACAACTTGAGCATAGCCACCACCCGCAGCCCCTCCTTTAACCCCAAATACCGGACCTAAAGAAGGTTCTCGCAAAGCAAGCATTGCTTTCTTACCAATTTTTGTTAGCCCGTCTGCTAAGCCAACAGAAGTGGTTGTTTTTCCTTCCCCAGCTGGTGTAGGGGTGATAGCTGTTACTAAGATCAATTTCCCATCTTGACGATCTTTCATTTTTTCTAGCTCATGAGCATCTAATTTTGCTTTAAATTTTCCATATAACTCATAATCGTCTTCAGTTAAGTTTAGTGACTCTGCTACCTCTTTAATTGGTTTCATTGTCACTTGGTTTGCAATTTCAATATCTGATAAATAGGCCATAATAACTAATTAACTTCCTTTCTATTTAAGCTTTATTTAAACTAGGGTCAATATTTCCTCATAAATACTATCAGCTAATTCACAACCATCTTTTAATAGTTCCTCTCCTTTAGCACGGTATACTTCTACAAAGCCTTGATCTTTAATACCTGAAAGGTTAATTAAGACATTTAGCCAAGCGCCTTGTAAACCAGATTTTAGATTTAATGCCGCGACTCCTAGATCACTTGCGGCGTTAAGATTTGACTTGCCAACCGCTTTTTTAGTTATTTTTAGCGCCTGAATAATTGTTTCCATCATTTCATACGGAGAAACTGCTGCTCCTTTCAAAGCCTGTTGCATTGCATCACGTCTAGCTGCTTTTTCCTCTTCAGTTTCTTTTGGCATAGAAAAGACAGCTGAAACTACGTTAAAGGCTTCTGTGTCCTTATCAATGGCTTCCAGCAACTCAATTTGTAATCGACTGGCCTCAGATAATACCCCTTGAATCAGATTCTCATGTTCAGCATACTTCTTTTTACCAGTTGTCAGTTCTGCTACCATTTTCACTAAGGAAATACCCATTGCAGCGGCTAATGCTGATGCTGAACCACCACCCGGAGCTGGCTCATCCGAACCTAATACTGTCATAAATTCATTGACTTTCAGTTCAACTAATTTCATTTTCTTTCCTCCACTTTTATTTACTTTTCTATAATCGGCATTTATATAAATTTTTCTTTCTGACTATCTTTTTGCACAATCATAAAATGATTCATCCAATTGGAATGTTTAGTTTAACAGGTGGTTTTCCAATACTTGTTTGCCATAATCAAATGCTTCAATTTGCAAGTAATATTCAGCCGTATCAATTAAGGCTTTTGCTGGTGTTAAACCAATCACTTCACTACCAATAATGTTTACACCATAACGTTTTGCTTCAAAACGAATCGTTTCAAATGCCCGATAAAGTGGGGTTCCTTCAAAATTAACCATATTCATAGAAACTTGGGCAATATTTCGATCTTCTAACATAACTCCGATACCTTTACAATACTTGAACCCGCCACCAGAACCACGAACAATCTTCGCTATCTTATTTGCAATCGTAATATCGGAAGTATCTAAGTTCACATTAAAAGCAACTAATGGCATTCTCGCACCAACAGCAGTTACCCCAGCTGTTGGATGAATTTTTCTTTCGCCAAAATCTGGTGCCCATTCTTCTAGTTGTAGTTTTTCAGACATTCCTTCAAATTGACCTTTTCTAACACGCGCCAAATTTACTCGATCTGGTGATGATGCCGACTCTTCATATAAAAAGATTGGAATATTCAACTCATCGTTAATTCTTTTTGCTACTTTTTTAGATATTTCAACACATTCTTCAGTTGTGATATCTTTGATTGGTACAAAAGGAACTACATCCGTCGCCCCCATTCGAGGATGTTCCCCTGTTTGTTTTGTCATATCAATGTGTTCACTTGCATAACGAACCAATTTGAAAGCCACTTCTTGAATTCCATCAACATCACCGACTAAAGTAAAAACACTACGATTGTGATTAGAATCAGAAGAATAATCAAGCAAGGTTACTCCATTGACACTTTTAGCCACTTCAACTAACCCGTTGATAACGTTCTCATTTCTACCTTCACTAAAATTTGGAATACATTCTACTAATTTTGCCATTTGACTACATCCTTTCAATCCATATAATAATATTTATCATTCATCTTGCTAGACAACAATCATGCTTTCGCTAAGATGTATAATTCTTATTTACTCATTTCCATTACGCTTACTAACGAAGTTTTATTAAATAGGTAATGACTTAACAAAATATTGAGAGGTAATAACACACTCTCTTTTAACAAACGGACAGGTAATAATTCAATAATAGGTATTTTAAACAGCATATTCAGCCAAATTGGGGTTAAAAAAAGACTAATGGAAAGTGCAATGAGTAATTGAGCTGTAATATTTCGTTTAAGCGTGATGTCTTTTTTATAAAAAAAGCAGCCATAAATAAACGGAATTAAAAAAGCATTTAATGTAAATCCGGGGAAAAACATTGCCTTGGGAAAAATCATCATCCCAATTAGGTCACCAGCCACTCCCCCTAACCCGGCCAACCAAGGTCCAAATAGATGCCCCATCAACATTAATGGAAGAAATGAAAAACTGATTCTAATAAATGAATTTTCAATTGCAAAAAAACGAGTAATAATAACCTCTACTGCAATTAACACACCCAATAAAGCAATATCTTTCGTATGAATTTTTAGAACATGTTTTTGTTTCAAAAGATTCTTTCCCTCCTTTTATTCTTTGTGCGCTTGGCACCTTGATGAGTTATTTGATTCGTAAATAATTCCATCAAATTTCTTAGTTCTACTAAAAGTTAACATCCTTCTACACCCCTGTCAAACCCCGTTAAATCAAGCTTTTTAGAGTGTTTTAGTTGTTTTTTCGACTATCTAATTTACCTCTACAATTGCTACTAGTTGGCTGGAGTAAATTCATTTGACACTTATTTGACTCAGAAATTTTATACTATTAGGCGTCGGTGTTCGACAACTTGAATTTAGCAATAAATATGGACTGATCAACACTTAATTTAAAGTACTTGGTCTTTTTTTATGGCTAAAAAGCAGATGCCCTTAAAAAAGGAGTTTAACTTGATAAATACATATTGAAATCTATCCTATGAAATAAGACACTATTTTTTACTTATTTTGATTCAAAAAATGGGAATTTGACGTTTAATAGATTTGTATAATTCATTTTTGACTATCAAATTTTATCAAAAACCAATTGTTTATTCATCTAATTTTAATCTAGAAAGAGAGGCTATGTACCTATGTCGAATAATATCTTACTACTAGACTTTGGCAGCACTTATACAAAAGCAAATTTGATTGACTTAAAAAATGAGGTGGTCCAGAGTCAAGCTATTGTTAAAACTAGTATTAAAACAGACTTGATGGATAGTTACCAGGAAGTTACAAAGATAATAAAAACGAATCTTGGTGTTAAGACACTGACAATTGACAAAACATTTGTTTGTTCTTCAGCATTTGGAGGATTTAAGATGGTTGCGATTGGTTTGACTCACAGCCTAACTGCTTCAGCTGCAAAAAAAGCCGCTTTAGGGGCAGGAACTAGAATATTAAAAACCTACGCCTATGACTTAACTTCAAACGATGTTGACGAAATCAATAAGTTGGAGCCCGATGTGATTTTGTTAACTGGTGGAACAGACGGAGGAAACAGTCACTTCATTTTAAACTGCGTTTCTCAGTTGGTAGAATTAGAAAAAGATATTCCCGTAATTGTTGCAGGAAATAACCAAGTAGTCCCTTCAATTAAACGCCTTTTCCCACCTGATAAAACCTACTATATTACTGAAAATGTGATGCCTAAAATTAATCTACTAAAAACAGACGAGATTCGGAAGATTCTTCGACAAATATTTTTTGAAAAAATAATTTACGCCAAAGGATTAGAACGAGTGGCAGAACTAACCGATTATCCTATCATCCCAACCCCCACAGCTGTATTGTCTGCAGCAAATTTACTTTCTAAAGGAACAAAAAAAGTAACTGGTCTTGGCGATTTAGTCGTGATTGATGTCGGTGGGGCAACAACGGACATTCACTCTATTTCTGAAAGCGTTTCAGGGAAGCAAGAAGTTATCTATGAAGGCTTGGAAGAACCTTTATTAAAAAGAACAGTTGAAGGTGATTTAGGTATGCGTTATTCAGCCATCAGTTTATATGAAGCAGCGACTACAGCACTTTTTAACCACTACTCACTAAAAAAATTAGACGATAAAACAATTGTGTCTTCTTGTGAAAGACGAGTGACTAATCCAGAATTTATTCCTACTTCTTCAAATGAGAAAAACTTTGATACTGTTATGGCAAAAATAGCTATTGATCTCGCAATAGAGCGACATGCAGGGAAGTTGAGACGACATCAAACAGCAACTCATGATTCTTTTTATCAAGCCGGAAAAGACCTTAGATATATTGCTGCACTAATTGGTACAGGTGGTGTTATTATCAATAATTCTGATCCTAAATATCTCCTCCATTCTTCCCTACAAAAAGAGGAAGAAACCTTAAGACCAATTAATCCCATCTTTTATTCGGATAGCTCCTACCTCTTATCAACTCTTGGTCTTTTAGGAGAGCATTACCCAGATATTGCCTTAAGAATAATGAAAAGAGAGCTCCGCACACTTTAAAAAAATGGACAAAAAAGACTTAGGACAAAAAAATTTTTTGATCATCCTAAGTCTTTTCAATTTTTAATTCTTTACTTTCAAATTTCTTTTCATAATAATTTACAGTAACCAACGAGTTCCACTTAAGTGTAAGTCTGCAATAGCAATGATTCCTCATCAACTCTTGGTTAACTCTTCTTCTAGAAATGTCCGTTTCAACAAATTAGTCTCTAATTTATTCCGATTAGGGCTAAGGTATTCTAGTGCTTTTTGATAATAATACCCCTCATCCTGATCTAGCAATTCATACAACTTATGGTCGTGATGATTTTCTCGAACCAACTGACGTTTAATCATGGCAGCAGCAAAACAAAAAGTACCTATATCTTTAGGGTTAGAAAAACGTTCCATATATTTTTTTGAACTAATTAAATATACAAACACAGCTTGATAGTTCCCCTGATAAAGGTTAATTAATGACATATAAGCATCCAGTTGCGGACGTTTCCATAAGGATGAAAATTTATCATAAATAGCATACGCTTCATTAAAAACAACTTTTGCCTTTTCATATTTTTTTTCTGCAAACAATATAATCCCCATGTTGATATAAAAAACTGACAAACTAGAGTAAGCAGCTTTATTCTCACATAAATCAATCGCTCGCTGCTGCAGTTCAATGGCTTCATCATATTTTTCTTCAATACTACGAATCTCCGCTAAATAGTCGTATGCAGCAGCGATATTCACACTATACTTCTCTTTGATTGATTCAGTAATTGTAAAAGTATTGATTGACTCATGAAATTGTTTTTCTGCTAAAGAAAGCTTACCCGTCATTAAATAATTGACCCCTTTTAAGCGCAACAAAATACCGATTGATTCATGGTTATTACTACTAATTGCTTCATTTAAAGCTAACTCAATATAGTCATACATCTCCTTACTAGCATCAATCTGAATATAATAGTTAATCATCTGCTTATATCCCTCTAGTAAGAAATAGCTTTCCTTCATTTCTTTTGCCATTTTAATTACATTTTGAATATCAATTACACCTTGTTCATATTTTCCTTGTTTAATAAAAAAACGACCTTCAAGATTATAAAATCTCATCAGTAATAAACGGTAGTCTTGATCGCTATGATAGTCTGCTTCTAACTCCGCCAATTTTAATCGAATTTTATCAAATTCTTCGATAGCTCCTTTTTTCCACTCACTTCTTTTTACTGTTATCTGATCATTAGAGTAGGTATTGACCGGGAACAATTCATGGTAAAACTTGAAATAGCTTTGCAAATAGCGTAATTGAAAATCAAGTGATTTTAGCCATTCCCTTGCTTCTTCATAATGATACGCAATTTTCGCAAAAATTAAGTAGTCATTATGTTCAGTAATTTTTGATTTTTCCAAAAGATAAGCAATTTCTTTATTTAATAAGCGTTTTTTGGAAGCAATTTGGTTCATATAAACAAACTCTCTCAGACGACTATGGCTAAATGAAAGCACTACTTCATCATTCATTAAATTTTCTACTAAAATACCCTTATTTAATAATTTTTCAACACCATTAACTAATTCTAATGCTTGAATGTTAACAATTTCAGTTAATAATTGAATGGAAACATAGTCATAAAAATAAGAAACAACTTCAACAATTTGAGTTTCTTGTTCAGACAAATGAATAAAACGATCTCTTAAAGCATCTTGCATGCGTAAATTCATTAGATCAAGTTTATCATCATTTCGAATCATATTAATATATTCTGTTAAAAAGAAAAAATTTCCTTCTGTCAAAGTATACAGCTCTATAATTTTGGTCTCGGAAACCGTTTGAGCAGCCAATTCATATTCACAAAACAATCTAGTTTCATCAAAATTCAAAGGTAGCAACTTGACTTCTGTTAACAATTCATAAGAATTAATTGTCGTTAGAAAATGATCAACGCTTAAACTAGCCTCCTCACGTTGAGTAAAAATAAATATCGCTTCTTTATTTTTCAAATGTAATAAAACACTGGTCAATAGCTGAAAACTCATCTCATCAAGCCATTGAATATCTTCGAAGACAATGACTAGCTTTTGAGATTGACTAATTTTTCTAATCGCTTCGATTAGGACTTGCGATAAAATATTCAAGTCAATGTATTTTTGGTCTTCAAAAGCTGAATTTCCTTGAATAAAATCATCCATAGTTGGAAAAAAACGGTTGATTGTAGCTTGCCAATAATCTGGCTTATTTAGTTTAAAGTCTTCAAACAAGTGTGAAATTTGATTAATAATTTTACGCCAAGGTCTTAAATCGTAAGAACTTTCTACTTCGTAACACTGTGTTTCTAAAATATGAAACCGATTCTGTACATTGTCTAATACGCGATTTACTAAGCTAGTCTTGCCACAACCAACTTCTCCTTTGACAAGAATTGAATAACACTGATCATCATGATAAAAACTACTAAAGTTTGTCTCCAAGATTTTTATTTCTTCTAAGCGGCCAAAGAAACGGGTTGTAAAGCGACTATTTGCAACTTGTGTCTGTTGGTTAACAATCATCACAGAGCGTTCAAAAATAATTCTACTCTCCTTGCTGGGACCAATTCCTAATTCAGTGTTCAAAGTATCAGCTAATTCATAATAGACTTCAATCACTTTTTCATGGCGTTCTATTTCTTGATAATAATTCATTAACAACTGATAATTTCGTTCATCGTATTCATCAATACTGATAAGTTGATGCAAATTTTTTTCAACATCCTCGTACTGCTGGGCTTGGATATCCTGAGAAACTTTACGGTAACACTCATTTATAAATTTTTTTTCGAAAAAATTACGCATTTTAATCATCCATAAATCAAATTCTTCAGAATCCTTCAAAAAAAAGCCTTTTAGAAAAGAATCTTGATAGAGAGATAAATTTTCAAGAGGATTATCTTTAAAAATTTCTACATCACTAGAGATTGGTAGGTTTTCGTTTAACATCAACAGCACTTTGTTAGGTGAACATATATAATCATTCCCCAACATTTTGTTGGCTTGATAAATTGTGTTTCGTAAATTTTTCTTAGCATTTTTTTCATTCATCTCTGGCCATAATAATCCTGCAACTTCATCTCGACTAACTGTCTTATTCACAATTAAATAATAGAGCAACGCATTAATTTTTGAGAAAGAAAAAAGTATCGTTTCACCATTCAATAAAATTTTAGGGGTTCCAAATAATTGCCCGTAAACAGCCCCATCCATTACTTCACCTTCCTTCAGATAGTCTTCACAACCACTTAAATATTAACACGAAAATAAGAACCTTTATAACAGTTTTACAGTATATTGTCATTCTAATATAAAACGCTTCCAAAAAGAAGTACCTTTTTAAGGTTTTAACAACTAAAATTGAACGCTCATCATTTATTGCAGCTCTATGTCAAAACTAATTATAATCGAACAAAATCTTTTACTACTTGCTCTCCATTTTTATAAACATCCATCACAAGATTAGTAGCAAAAAAGTAGAGCGGATAGTCTACGTTAGTCGCATCAAAAATCGTAATATCTGCTTGTTTCCCTTGATCTAAACTACCAATTTTTTCTCCTCTTCCAACGGCGTAGGCTGCATTAATTGTCACGGCATTGAACACTTGAATAGGGGTTAAAAACATTTTAAAACAACCCAGTTGCATGATAAACTGAATATTAGCTGTTGGACAACTACCTGGATTACTATCGGTTGAAAGCGTAATAGCCATTCCTGCTTCTAACATTTTTTTGGCTGGTGCATAGGTATCCGCCATCAAGCTAAATGTTGTGCCTGGAAGTAAATTACCGATCACATGTGCCTTACTCATTTTCTCGATTCCTTCATCAGTTGCCGCCATTAAATGCTCAGCTGTTAGAGTCTGAAGCTCAGCTGCTACATCCACACCGCCAATAGAATCAATTTCATCAGCATGAATTCTTAACTTAAACCCTAGTTCTTTTGCTGCAGTAAGCAATTTACGGGATTGTTCTGCTGTAAAAACACCCGTTTCGCAAAAAATATCACAAAATTCAGCTAAGTTTTCTACTTTCACTTTAGGCAGCATTTCATCAATAATTAACTGGATAAAAGCATCTGGATTTTCCTGATATTCTTTCGGTATAGCGTGGGCAGCCATAAATGTTGACACTAATTCTATCGGATGATTTTCATTTAATGCTTTGGTTACCTCCAACTGTCTTTTTTCAGTTTCCCAATACAAACCATAGCCACTTTTTGCTTCAACGGTTGTCACACCATACACAAGCATTTTGTCTAATAAACGTTTGGTCTTATCAAAGAGGACGGAAAAACTCGATTCTCTCGTCGCTTTAACGGTACTTAGTATCCCTCCCCCTTCTTTTAAAATATCTAAGTAACTGACACCATTTAACTTTTTAGCAAACTCTCCTTCTCTACTACCTCCATATACAAGGTGAGTATGACAATCAATTAAACCTGGTGAAGCTAGTTTGCCTGAATAATCAATTATTTCCGTGTAGCCATTGATTAACTTTTGATCCGGATTACCACTACCAACCTCAAGAATTTTTCCATCTTTTATTGCAATATATCCGTCTTCAATAATCAACGCCTCTGACATTTCTTCTCCTCTTAACGGCCGTCCTTTATCAATAGGACTGAAAATCTGACTAAAATTCACTAAAATTTTATCTGCAAACATCTTATCACCTTTTCCCTCTTTTTTATTCTCTTCATTATAAGGTTGTTCGGTCAAATTTCCGTCTAAATTAGACGCTTACTAGTTTTTACTAAGATATTTCGTAAAATTCATTTTATAGACACTCCATTGACTATGCCAAGCTAAAATGAATTTATCACATTTACCTTCACTATATCACAAACGATGGCTACGATTAGAAAAACAAGCATAAGGATTGTAAAAAAACACGAATAATAAGGAGGAACAAAAATGATTAGCAATGTTGAAATTGGGAATGCGATGACCATTAAGCTTGATGACGTATTACCAGAAATGCCAAAATTTCAAGAAGGAATTAGACGGGCGCCAGACAGAGGGTTTCGCCTAACCAAGGCGCAAGCCACATTAGCTTTAAAAAATGCTTTACGATACATTCCAGAAAAATACCATGAGCAAGTGATTCCAGAATTTTTAAACGAATTAAAGACACGCGGTCGAATTTACGGTTATCGTTGGTATCCTAAAGAGCGAATCTATGGGAAACCAATCGAAGAGTATAAAGGAAAATGCGTGGCTGCAAAAGCCATGCAAGTTATGATTGACAATAACTTAGATTTTGATGTGGCTTTATATCCCTATGAATTAGTAACTTACGGTGAAACTGGACAACTTTGCTCTAACTGGATGCAATATCACTTAATTAAACGTTATCTAGAGGAAATGACTGATGAACAAACACTAGTGGTTGAATCAGGACACCCTTTAGGCCTGTTTCAATCGAAGAAAGATGCGCCTAGAGTTATTATTACAAACGGCTTACTTATCGGTGAATACGATAACATTGAAGACTGGGAAATTGCTGAACAAATGGGGGTAACTAATTATGGGCAAATGACTGCAGGAGGCTGGATGTATATCGGTCCACAAGGCATCGTTCATGGAACTTTTAACACGTTATTAAATGCTGGACGTTTGAAATTGGGCATACCTGACGAAGGCGATTTGACTGGCAAGTTATTTGTGACTTCTGGATTAGGTGGAATGAGCGGCGCTCAAGGAAAAGCCGGAGAAATTGCTAAATCTGTTTCGATTGTTGCTGAAGTTGATTTATCTAGAATTGACACTCGCTTAGAACAAGGGTGGATCAGTAACTTAGCAAAAACACCTGAAGAAGCTGTAACAATTGCTCAAAAATATTTAAACAACAAGGAAGCAACCTCCATTGCCTATCATGGAAATATTGTCGACTTATTAGAATACATGGATCAACAGAATATTCCTATTGATTTATTATCAGATCAAACTTCTTGTCATAATGTTTATGAAGGCGGTTATTGCCCGGTCGGAATCACATTCGAAGAAAGAACCGAACTATTAGCAAACGATCAAACAAAATTTAGACAACTTATTGATCAAACCTTAGCTCGTCATTTCAACGTGATTAAATCACTTACAGCAAAAGGAACCTATTTCTTTGACTACGGTAACTCATTCATGAAAGCAATATATGATTCAGGTATTAAAGAGATTTCAAAAAATGGTATAGATGATAAGGATGGCTTCATTTGGCCATCTTATGTGGAAGACATCATGGGCCCTATGCTTTTTGACTACGGCTATGGTCCGTTCCGTTGGGTTTGTTTAAGTGGGAAACACGAAGATTTGATGGCAACAGACCGTGCAGCAATGGAGGCAATTGATCCAACTCGTCGTTATCAAGATCGTGACAACTATAACTGGATTCGAGATGCAGAAAAAAACCAACTGGTCGTAGGAACAGAAGCTAGAATTCTTTATCAAGATGCAACGGGTCGTGTTAATATTGCGTTAAAATTCAATCAATTGATTCGTGAAGGAAAAATTGGACCCGTTATGCTAGGACGAGACCATCATGATGTTTCAGGAACAGATTCACCCTTTAGAGAAACCTCCAATATTAAAGATGGCAGTAACGTAACTGCCGATATGGCTACTCAATGTTTTGCTGGAAATGCGGCTCGTGGCATGAGTTTGATTGCTCTCCATAATGGCGGCGGAGTCGGAATCGGCAAGTCAATCAATGGTGGGTTTGGAATGGTTTTAGACGGCAGTGAATTGTGCGATGAGATTATTAAATCAGCGATTTCTTGGGATACAATGGGGGGCGTTGCACGAAGAAACTGGGCTAGAAACGAACATGCAATTGAAACATCTATTGAACATAACGATAGGAATGCTGGAAAAGATCATATTACGATTCCATATCTTGCAAATGAACAAAAAGTAGCCTCAGCAATTTCAGAATTGTTTAAATAGAGGCAAAAAAAATATTATTGATTTATTTCTAAACGAAGAGGATGAAACAAAACTGATTTTTAGTTTTGTTTCATCCTCTAAATTCGAATTAACGGTGGTCAAAAGTCTGGGTCTTAGGAAATTCCCCGCAAAGCACTCAATTAAAGCGTATTGTACGCTTTGCGGTCTGATTTCTCGCCTCAAAACGACTTCTGTCTCAACCTTCTTTTGGTAATGATCCTAAAAGTCATATATCTTTTTCCAACTTCTACTTTTTACAGCTGATTACTAATCTTCTCAATATTTTTTAAAGTGATTGATACTGTCCCATCTGGATTATTAACAAATTCAATTAAATCACCATTTCGATATACATCAATCGGTACAATCAATTCGATTCCATTGCTCATTTTTAATTTTTGTTTCCCAAATTTTTTCTCAGAAATTTCTCTAGCTTCACGAATTGGTGGTGTTTTGTCAACAAATTTTGATTCATTTACTTCTTCTTGATAAGCCATTCGAGCAGAGATATTCTCTTTGAAAACTTGTTCAGCTATTTGTTCATTATCAATAGTCCCTGTTTCTTCAATACTTTCATAAACAGCTTCTTTTACTGAAGCAATTAATTCAAATTCATCTTCATTGAATTTTTTACCAATGCGTTTTACAGCTTTTTTGATTTCCTTCATATTCTCTTCAATTGAAGGAGCTGGTTCTGATTCAATTACTTTTTCAGAAAAATACCAGACTTTTTCACCAGAAAATTCATATCTTTTTTCTAATAACTCGTAAGCCATTGTATCTAAATTAACTGTGATTCCTTCATCTGGTTTCTGAGACTTAGAAGGCAAAATCGCTCTATTGATAATTAGCTTATTGTAAACAGCTTCTTCTACATAGTCAACATAATGAGTATAGTTTTCTTTAAAATTCAATTTAATCATAGCTAAATGCATCACAGTATCTAACTCATAGAGAACAAAAATTACATCCGCACTAGGAGCATCTTCGCTTCCTGAATAAACATCGTACCAATGCTGAGCAACTTCTTTACTTTTCCCAATAAAATCAGAAGGAATTCCGCGCATTTTCTCAACAAATTGACTATGCTCTGCTAAAATTCCTGTTTTAGTTTGTGCTGTTGACAATTTGGTAATTTTACTAGTCAAATAGGTACGGATATGCTCAGTTGTTAAATCAAGTTCTTTTTCTGAAAAAACAGGTGTCCCTGTTTCACGGTCAATAATATGCAAAATTGCATTTTTTAAATAAATGTCCATTTACTCGTCTCCCTTTTTCTAAACCCTATTTAGTCTACATGAAAATCGAAAAAAAATCCAAGACTTTTTTGTTTTTTAGTAATTTGATTTGTCAAATTAAGCTGGACAAATGCTTATCATTTACGTAACTCAAAAATACCTCTAATGGTGTCTGATACTTTAATGATTTTCTTGGTATA
>NZ_MIEK01000019.1 GCF_001742285.1 Enterococcus rivorum
GATCCCTCTTGTTTTTTAAACGGAACATTCTCTTTTTTTAGAAATCAAAAAAGTGAGGCAACAATCAGATGTATTTCTGACTATTGTCCCACTCTCTTTAAAATTTTCAACGCTTTTACGCTTGACTATATCTGGTTCGATAGAAGTAATAGGACCCCCCCATTAAGCATAGACCTATAATGAAGTATAACATTGTACCAATACCACCTGTGATTGGAATAGAAGGTGAACTGCTATTTATTATAAGTATTTGCCCCGCAGTTCCATAGCTACCTTGATTAATCACGAATGATTTAGGTCCTGAAAGCAAATTGTATCCTTGAGGTGCCTTGGTTTCTTCTAAATAATAGGTACCATATGCTAGTCCATATAATTCAAAGGTTCCATCTGATGCAGAAACAAAGGTCGTCGCTGATCCACTATCTTCTGTCCAAGACACTGTCTTATCTTGATTACGTATCAAAAACATTTGGGTATTACTGACCGTTTTATAGATAAGAAATTCCGCACCCGCTAACGCTTGGTTAGAGGGATTTTGTTTTACAAATTGTCTGCCACCCGTTTGAACATTTGGTGGACTTGCGACTCTTGATGTTGCACTTACATAACCATTATTCATAGTTAAAACAGCCGTATTGGGTATAGCAGCTCCTGGTATAGCTGTGGAATTGATTACCGTATCAAAGGTTATTTCTAATTCCTTTTTCCCTAAAAGCATCGTTTCACCGATTTCATTCATACTATCCAAAAATGTAATAGTTAGCTGCCCATTATTTACTGTTGCTAAATAATTCGTTGGATTTACTTGTACGCCATCTGCACTCACTACGAGATTACCTTTATAGCTCAATTGACTATCTAAAGTATCCGTCACAATATATTGCGTGTACTCTGCGATATCCGTTGGTACATCCGCTGTAATTTCCCATGAAACAGTCGCCCCTAAGTCACTACTAGCATTTGTTAAAAGAGTTTTATTAATTTGTGGCTGTAGAAAGTTTTGTAAACTACTGACTTTGACTTGGCTATTGATTAAATTCCCATTAGTGTCATAGGCTTGATCAGACATCGTTATAGAGAAACTACTCTTACTCTGATTCACTAAATATCCACTTGGCGCACGAGTTTCTAAGAAATAGTAGTCCCCTAATACTAAATTACCAACAATATCAGTATAGCCATCATTATGTGAAGTAAGACTACTCATCACAAGCTGATCTGGTCCTGAATCGTTTACTTTGTATAGGGAGAAAATAGCTCCAGCAAGTGGTTGATTATTGTCAGAGGTTTTCATTACCTTCGCAGCCCCTAAAAGAACTTCATTTTTCGTGTAGACATGGACTTGGTCATTCCACCCAGTACCATCTGCTAACATCATAGGCAAGCTTACGATAACTGGCGCTGCCGTTTGAATCGTTCCTGGTTCCGATTGAACGTCAATCACTAAATACTGCCCAGCAGGCAACGTCTTCGTTTCAAAAACACCATTTTCATCTGTCACACCAGTGTCTTGTGGAACATTGGCTTGTCCCTTCACACTTTGATAATAATTATTGGCATCCACTAAGCTAGGTGTTGGTCCCAAAGAATTGCCAGTAACAGCAACAACCGCTACTTCGACACCTGGAACAGGCTGTGCATTCGGTGGCAATTGTGAAAGTTCTTCGCCATTTCCCGCAATACTCGGAATCGTTGCCCCTTCTGGGAAACCAAGCTTATGAACAAATATATTCCCTTGCTTCATTTTTTCAGCATTAGAAATATCATTAAATGCTTCCACATTAACTGGACCATTACTATTTGAAACAATAGTGAAATCTATTGTATTCTCATCTCTTGCATAACCTGCTGGAGCACTAATTTCAATAAAGCTATAGTTGCCTGGTTTTAAATTATCTACTTGAATTGTTCCCTGACTATCCGTGATTAAATTCGTTTGAATCACGTTATTATTAGAATCAACAAGCTTAAATTTAGCTCCTGGTAAAAATTTTGTTTTTGTATTAATATCTGCTAATACAAGAATTACCGAACCAACATCTAACTTGTTCGTTAAAGAAAGATTACTTTGTGTACTATCAATAGAGATTGGCATTCCTGACTTTAATGCAGAGGAAATTAGATAGCCATCAGCCGCTTGAGTTTCTTTTAATAGGTAATTACCAAACCTTAAGCCTCCAAGCTGTAGCTTTCCTGACGCATCGGTTGTTCCCGTTCGAAATAGATTCACACCGGTTGAATCATACAATTGGAACTCGACACCTTCAAGAGGTAGACTGGTATTTACAGAATCACTCTTTTGAATGGTCAGTAAGCCTTGTTCGCCTTCACCCGTTCCAGTTCCTCCAGACACCTCAACGACAATATTCGAGGTAGTACTAACATTCTCCGTCGTAATATTCGACCCAGATAAGGTGACTGAATTACTTAAAGTGTCCTGATCATTAGCATCAATAAAGGTTTGATACGTAAGGATATAGGGCTTAATGATAGTGTTAGCAAACGTGATAGTCATCGTTTGTTTTCCTGTTAAGTTATCTGTCGCAACATTTAAAGAGTAATCTTTATTAACAACTAATGGACTAGCTTGAGTATAGGACCCATTACTCTGCACAGTTGTATCATATAATTGGACAGTAGAGGCTACAATCACTTGATTTTGACTAGGATTATCAGTGATTTTTGCGGCATTAATGGTAGATTGCCCTTCATTGATCGCCACTTTCCAATCTACATAGCCACCACTTTGAACTGCTGATTTATCTACGTAGACACCGCCATTTGGAACAGTGACACTTGCATTATAGGTTTCTTGCAACTGACCGCCATCACTTAAGGTGGCTGTATTACTGTATTTCGGCAACATCTTGCTATTTGAAGAAACGGTACTGTAAACAATATAGTATGCTCCTTGAGTCGGTGCATTAAATGTGACTAGAACGGACTGATCTGTAATTGCTAAAGAATAACTATTAGGATCTACCAACCCACCATCCGTATAGCCATTTTGTCCACTACTTAATTTCATCTTATGGACTTGAACAGATGTTGGAATTAGCTTATGAGTGGCATCCCAAGTATCTGATATTTTTAACTGGTTAATTGGATACAAATTATAATTCGCTCCAACCGTCCAGTTTAATTGTCTTTTTACTGCATCATAGCTTCCGCTCTTAAACCCGTTGTTTTCTGTATAGCTTCCAGGATTTACCGAAGCATTCATTGAACTCGTTTTTGGAACACCATTTGTAGACCAGGTTAAGGTTGCAGTATTCAGAAAATTCGTTCCAGAAATTAACTGTGCATAATTGAAGGTTGTATCATAGTTAAGTTGTAACGTACTAGTCATTCCACTTTGATAGCTACCAATAAATTGAATAGTAAAGCCATTGCCAGCTGGATCTGGTGTAAATACATAGTCCGTACCTTGTAATAATAACTTATTGCCTAAAAGAGTATCTTTTATAGTTACAGAATTGTTTATCAAGGATAAACCACCTGCCGTAAATTGATCCCTTAGAAACGGACTGTCCATGACATAGTTATTATTATTAATAATTTGCTGCCAACTGATTTTCTTTTGAGAATAGTCCGTTTCGGTTACACTTTTCATGATATTTCCTTGCTGAATTGAGCGACTGGCATTAGCTACTTCTTCAACACCAAAAGAGCTAACCACTTTATTATTGATTACTAGGTTTGCGAGTAAATCCGCAACAGGAACAGTCTCGTAAACAATTTGATACGCACTATTTACGCTAGAATTAAAAGATAATTTAAATCCATTGACAGATGATGTGCTGGCATCCGAAATCACATATTGATCTGAAGAAACAAGGGCGCCAATCGTTGCATTCCCACTTCCATCAATTGAAACATTCCTGACTTCAATTGAACCTGGCTGTAAAACATGCGTATTACTAAAGGTATCTGTAAAATCAGTTTTATCTACAGGAATCGTTTCCTCATCATAGTTGTATTGAATTGCCCATTCAATCGTTTGATTTTTTTGTGTATAGGTTGAGGATTTATTAATATGTTTTGCTCGATTGATACTGACTTTGGAAGTAGCATTGACAGTTGCCGTACTTTGAGCGGACATACTGATGCTATTAGTGAAACTAGTTTGGCTTAAATCCTCAATCGTCGTAGAGTAGTCAATCTGATAGGCTTGGAAAGTCGGTGACTTGAACGTCACGGTTAAATCTCCTGCACCAGAAATATTCACTGTATATTGACTAGGATCAACTACATTCCCTAGTGTATTCGTTCCATTTGTAAAAACATCTAAATAGTAAACACTCACAGAATTAGGAATGATGCTTAAACCTGCTGGAACGTTATCGCTTAATGTCAGCCCAGTTAAATAATTTTGATTCCCATTAGCATTGATTGTCCAATTAATTTGCTTTGGATTGTAGGATGTATCAGTAGTCCCTGTTTTGGTGAGACTACTTCCTCCACTAGGAACAAAATTTAAAACAACCGTCTCAGCCACCTGAATAGGAAAAGTTATTAAGACCGTGGTGCTTCCGATTATCTTTTGTTCATTGAAATTAGTTGTAAAATCCAAAGTTCCATGAACGTCAGAAGAATCCTGAGTATTTTGATTAAAGGTCATCACAACTGTTCCATCTAACCCAACAGAAAAATCCCCATATTCTCCCAAGGTTCCATTGATAGGCTCATAAATAGCAAAAACATTTGGCAACATAAAACTGTAAGTATCCCCTGCTTGTACATTTAGTTCATCTGGAATACTCCAAGTAAAATTAATTTTGACTTCCTCGGTTAAAGTCGGGCGATTTTGGTCTGTAAATGCATTTGACTTGGAATCTGTCATAGTAACATCCGTTAAAATATTGGTGGCAATTGAAGAATAAGTGGTAATACCTTTTGTTTGTTTTCCGTTTTTTAGAAACTTCTCCAAAGATGGAACAAAATTAGTTGGAGTTTCCACTTTATCCGGTGTTTTAAAAAGATCATTTAGCGACAAATTAGCAGCCTCTGTTTGCTGTGGAGAAATAAATAGGAAGCAAACAAGGAACAGTAACATAGTCAGCACTTTTTTCATGTTTTTACTCCTCCTCTTAACTATAATTAATACTAGAAAAATCTACCTAACAATTTTATTCTTCCCCTATGTACTTGAAACACATCACGTCATAAAAATTAAAATGGTGCCTTTCAACACTTCTGCTCTTATTCAGCTTCTGTTTATTCTTTTTGACCATTACTTTGAAATAATATAAACAGGTATACTCTATATTTAACACAGAAAACGTTTTTTTTAAAAAGATAGCCATCGAAAACCCGCTTTTTTATACTTACTTCTTATTATTTTAGAATTACGGAAAGGTATAGTTCTTAATTAGGACTACCTAAATTTTATTTCTAGTAAAAAAATGGAGGAACCCATTTTAAAGGTCCCTCCAATTGATATGCAGAATTGATATTTTTACAGTCGTCTATTAGAACCTCCAGGTGTTCGAGTAATCTGGGAAAGATCGGCTTTTGTAAACGATAATGTTGCTAAAAATAAGAAGAATAAGCCAAAAATAAGTACTACGATACCGCTCATCCAAGGAGTTACAATAAACCCATTAATGTCAAAAGCTAAACCTAATTTTACTTTTGCAGCATTAGACAAACCGCCTTGCTCTAAAATAATCGTTCGAAATAGCGCGGTAGTATAAGTCATCGGGTTAAAATAAGCAACAATCTGTAAAGCTTTCGGTAACAACGTCAGTGGTAAATACGCACCCGAAATAAAGGTAAAAGGAAGAACAATTGCTTGCTGAACGATTTGGAATGTTTGCGCATTTTTAACAATCGTCGCTAAAAACAGCCCAAAGCTAGAAAAAACAATACCCACACCAATCATACATAAAACAACATAAACAGGTGTTGTCCAACTGGTAAATTTCAAACCCACGAATAAACCAATAACTAAAATTAAAACGCCCTGCATGGTTGCAATTGTCGCCGCAGACAACAGTTGACCTAAAGCAATGTAAATTCTTTTAACTGGACTCACTAAAACCTCTTTCATGAATCCTGAAACAATGTCATCGATCGTTGAGGTGGCCACACTTAATGACGTTTGAAAGACTGTCGCAATAATTACTCCAGCCATTAGAAACGCGGTAGGATTTTTGACCGCATCATTTTTAAAAATTGAACTGAACACATAGATAAAGAAAAATGGAATTAAAATTGAAAAAATTAATCGCACACGATCACGTATAAAGTTTTTCAAATTTCTTATCCATAACGCTTGAATGGTTCTCATGTGTTACCCCCCTCTCTAATATCCTTGCCAGTAATCGCTAAAAAGACATCATTCAATGTACCATTTTCAATCTCTAAATCTATAATATCTTGTTTAATAACCGATAGAATGTCTATTAATGCACTAACCTCTTTAACTTCCACCGTATACAGCTCTTCTTTTTTAGAGAAATCCATTTGTTCTCTTTTTAAAATTTCTTCTAATGCTTGTGGATTAGAAGTTGTAATGTACGCTTCATCCTTTGTATATTTTCGTTTGAGTTCCTTCGGTGTATCATTAGCAATGATTTTTCCACCATCCATAATCGCTACTCGATCACAGATTTCTGCTTCATCCATGTAGTGAGTCGTTAAAAATATCGTAATATTTTTTTCTTTTTGTAGCTTAACAATGTATTCCCACATCCGATTGCGTGTTTGCGGATCTAATCCTGTTGTGGGTTCATCTAAAAATAGCACTCTTGGATAATGACACAAGGCACGAGCAATCTCGACGCGACGTTTCATTCCGCCAGAGAGACTACCCACAGGAGCATCTTTCCAGTCAATTAAATCCACTAATTCTAAAGAAAACGTCACTCTTTCATCTACTATTTTTTTGGGTACGTCATAAAATGTACAGTGCATCTTTAAGTTTTCCGCAACCGTCATTTTCTGATCGAGTGTCGGGTCTTGAAAGACAATGCCAATGGCTTTTCGTACGGCATCTTTTTGCGTTTCTAAATCTTTACCGTCAATTGTTAACGTTCCCGAAGTTTTATCTAAAATCGTACATAGTGTATTAATCGTCGTACTCTTCCCAGCGCCATTAGGACCTAGAAAAGCAAAAATAGATCCTTCTTCAACTTCAAAAGAAACATCATCAACAGCAACAAAATCGTGGTATTTTTTTGTAAAATGTTTGACTTCAATAATTGGTTTCATTTTCACACACCCTTCCTAAAGCTTATTCTGTCACAGAAAACTTTTTCTTTCAAAAGTTTCGACCTACCTTTAACCACTAAAAAAAAGAAAAACCACAGAAAGAATTTTTGCATTCTCTCTGTAGTTGCTACTCCTATTTATTTTTTACTCGTTTATTCCATATAAAACGAATCAGAAGGTACTACTCTGGCACCAAACGGCATTAATGCTAATTTTGCTAATTTAAAAGATTGCATGCCAAAAGGAATCCCGATAATCGTTACACATAGGATTATTCCACTGACACAATGCACCAACGCTAACGGTAGTCCACTAATAATCAACCAAATAATGTTTACCAAAACAGAAACGGTGCTAGTGCTATATACTACTTTCTTACCAAATGGCCAGAAACTCAATCCTGCCAATTTAAAACATTGCATTCCTATAGGAATCCCAATAATCGTTACGCACCAAATTGCTCCTGCGAGTAACCAGCCTAGCCCCGAAATAAAACCACCGAAAATAAACCAAATGATATTACCTAAACAACCCATTAAAAAAACCTCCAATTTCATTCATTGTTTTTTAGCAACACCTTCTAATTATACTATAACAAGTAAAACAATAGCTATTTTTTGCTGTTGCACAAAGGTAACATAGGTTATATAGGTATAAAAGAGTGTAGTATCGCTAATTTAGCACTGCTTCACTCTTTTTGCAACTACTGTTCTCTATTAGGGCCATTCATCTCTTAAAAAATATAACCCCAAATGTAGAGTTGATTTATCTTGCTATGGAAGCTCAAAAATAACCTTCAGGTCTCCTTTGTAGGCAGCATCTTTCTTGAAGTGACTTTTTTGAGCAACTAAATCAAAGTCAACGCTTGTCTTCGATTTTGTCAAATCAGTTAACCATTCCCCCTTCTTCAAAGGGGTGTTATTTTTATAAACATTCAAATCAACAGTGTCGTCCCCTTGATCTGTTTTTAATTTAATGATTGGAGCTGTTTTAACTGTAATCGTTACATCCTCATCGCCACTATAACAGACTTTCCCAGTGCCTTTAACAATTCTATCTTCCGCTCTCAATTCAATTTTTTCGGTAACACTGACATAAGTTAGAGGCGCTTCAATGACCTTTACGGGTACTTTTACTTCTCCCTCAACACCAGTTTTCTGGCTTTTTACTTTAACCCTCACTTTTGTTTCACCTAGCTTATTAAATTCTACTTTTTCACTAAATCCTACTACTTCTATGTTGTCAAAAGGCAACATGCTTTTTAAATCTTTGACAAAATGGTTAGCAACATAATTATCGGTAGTCGTTCCCCGATCCACAACTAATTTATCCACTGTTCTTCCTGTTGGCGGTAACATTGATACTAAGGCAAAATCTTCATTCCTTTGCTCTTCACTAGTATGATTAATGACTTCAACAGGAATCTTAAACTGCTTTTTTACTGAATCATAGCAAGCCATGACTTTCTTGTCCTCAATTAGTGGGGCTTCAATTTCAATCCTTAAAACAGTACTTCCACTTGTCTTTCCTATACTTCTTAGCATATCTTTTGACAGCCTAAATTTTATTTCGCCATTTTTACCTAGGGATATGTTCCTTTTCATCTTAGCTTGTCTATTCCACTCTTTATCATCTACTTCAGATATAACTTTGATTTTCGTATTTTCAGTGGTCATGTTTCTAGAGAAATAGTCACTTTTCACTGTTATTTCAAGCTCTGATGGAACAGACTGCTTGCGCGAACGCTCTGGTAAATATTGAAAAACAACTGCTTGAACTGTCCCTGTTTTCAAGTTTTCTTTCCCCTCTACTTCCAATGACTGCAAGTGATTATCCGCCTCATTTGCGTATCCCACTATGGATAACTCCAAAAAAAGCAAAATGCATAGCAGACTGACAATAATAAAATGGTAATTAAATTGAAATGATTTATTTCCGATCCTTGGGTTCATTTACTCTACTCCAGTTTCTTAATAATTTTTATTTTTTCACTACCTTAAAATTTGCTTTTAAAATTACTTTTTCATAAATAGTATTAATTGATCCTATCTACCAAAGTAGAGGGAAATTGGGATGCTTTTTACTCGGTTGTTACCAAAAAAATTTTAGAGCATATTTATAGAACCCTACTGATAATCTATGATATAATGCCTGTTCAAAACTACGTAATATCAGAAAGCGCACAACAACGAATATTTTCATGATTCATATACCATTCGTCGTTAGTAATACTCTCTTAATGGATTTTATAGAATTTCCACTTCCATTTACAACAATTTGAAAGAGGAACAAAATGGATAAGCTAAGCTACAAATTAATTATAGATAAAATCAATAAACGTCACGTGGATCTCCTGCATTTAATGTTAGAATCGAATAAACCAATTTTATTAACCACACTAATGAACTACTGTAAAGTCTCAATGAGAACCATTAAATCAGACTTTGAATTTTTTAAAGAAATGTTTCCAGATAACATTTACTTTACAAAGTATCATGGTCATCTAGCTATTGAGCTAATTGGTACCCTTGACCCCATTGAAGAATACCAAAAAAGCTTAATCGAAAATAACCCATTGTTTTTAGTTATCGAGAACTCTTTCTTTTCTGAACACGAAACGGTAGATTCTTTAGCTGAAGAACTTTTCATTTCTAGCTCTACGCTCCGAAAATATCTCAATCACTTAAAAAACGTTTTGTCAGATTATGATTTATCTCTAAATTTGAATCCCATTCAAATTACTGGGAATGAATTCAATATTCGCTTTTTTTATTTTTCTTATTTCGAGCAGCACCCAGAGGCGCGAAAGCTTAATGTTCTCTCAGCAGAAAAAACAGCCTATAATACAATCAGCTTGCTGACTGAACGATTTAAAAAAATTCTAACTATTGACTATCATAGACTGACTAATTGGCAAATTATCGTTGAACACCGATTGGCTCAAAAAAGATATGTTCATTTTGACGAAACAGTCTATTTAAATTATTGTAATGACCAAGCGTTCATTATGTTACATGAAGCCCTGCAAGAAACATTCAGCGAACATATTCTAGGCGAACTCAATAAACACGAAATGCTGTATTCTTATTTGATTATTCTCGATACCGTTCTCTACGATAAAGAGGCTTATTTTTTTGTAAACGACTTTTTTGAAAGATTAATCGTTTTTGAACCCATGACTACTGCATTTTTTAAAGAAAGTAATTTACCCTTTAGTTCCCATATGGAGTTAAAAACTATGCTACAAGCCTTCTTAGCTAATTTAACCGCTCTAACAGACTTAACCCCTCTATTTCAAAAAAATGATGCTCAGTTGACGATTTTTGCAAAGGAGAAGTATCCAGAAATAATGAATAGGTGGTTATCACTACTTAATATATACTCGACATTTGTTTATAAAGAAGAGGTTGCTGTTAGTTTGACCATCTTAACAATTGCAAACATAAAAAGAAACAAGCGCGTATTGCTCTCCTTATCAGGCACACCTGCTACGATCAATTATTATAAAATACTTGTTGAAAAACTTTTACCTAGAGAGGTCGACTTGCTCTGTCATTCAAATCAACCTTTAGATAACTCTTTAATAAAAAAAATGGAAATTGACCTCTGTATTTATAACTATAAACCTGAAGCGCCGATTACATTTTGTAAAACCGTAGACATCTCAAAAATGTCTTTAAAATCTGAACTAGAAAAACCAGAACTCACTTCGTATTTCTATAGTTTATAGGTAATAAAAGAGGTGGAGATAAACCTCTTTTAGGTTTGAACAATTGGATAAAAAAACGAGCAATACGCTTTTTAGTATTGCTCGTTTTTGCGGAATTGTCGAAAAAACTGACTTGTGGCCACTGTTTATTAAGAGATAAAACTGGTCTTTAGCTTTGTCCTGGACTCGGCTTTTTTACAACAATCCCCTCGAAATTATTCATTCATACTCCTCTAAAAAAGCAATTTCACTTTAATTCAGTAGCATAAAAGTGTGATGTGAAGATCCTCTCTCTCATCGATTTTCTTCAGCTAATCTCTGCAAAAGAGTTGGCAAGCATTTCAATACTTGCTAGACAATCTTTCTGAGTTTCTCTAAAATGTCGTTTCTTTTCATATTGCAAGTTTTTCTCTGATTCCATTTGATTTTCTAAAAATTGTTGTTTCAAATGCAATAGCTTTTTCTCACATGTGCTGATTTTTTTCATAAGTTCCCATTTATAGGTCTTGTTCTCGTTCCCAATTTCTTCTATTGCAAAAAGAGTCGTTTTATTTAAATGGAATTTTTTATGAAGGCTCTCAAATGTTTCAAGTTCTCCAGATACTGGATTCTTTAAACTGTCATAACAAGCGTAGACAGAATCCATCAACTCTATGAAGGAGTTACGCCATCTTCTTTTCTCATCAATTACAGATGTTTTAGACTCGAACGTCGGTTTTGTTGTTATGGATACTGTTTCTTTATTAAAAGTCATTAATTGTAACATTTCTTGTTCAAATAATTTTTGCTTTTTTTCGACTACATTGAGCTTAGCAATAAAATAAATAACTAGTACCGATAAAACAGAGCTCACGGCAAGATAAAAAATAGACATCAAAAACTCTCCTTTTTTGCATATATACGGTCAGGTAACCAAATTACCTGCAACTATTAATCAATAATTTTTTTCTGTTTTAACAAGATTACTAATGATTGAGCGACTCATTCGCTTAAAATCATTTCGGTTTTTATTATCCATTACCTTTAGCAATTAAAAACTAACCACGGCTTATCTTCTCTAAAAGATGGTTTTCTCTTTGAATTAAGTCAAAATAAGAAGCTTTATTGGTTAAGCTGTCGAAATCCATTTTCATTATGCGGACACTTGGTTGGACAAACCACCAACCTTTTCTAATTTTTACTCTAGACTCAATAGACTTGCATTCATCCAATAATAAGTATATTTCATTCGTTGAAATTTCCTGTTTTAAGGATCGGATTTGTTCTCGTTCATAAATTAGTTTTTTCTCTTGGATGGTTACTTTTTCTGATTCTTTAATCAGCTCATGATTCTTAACCCAAGTCTGTTCTAAAAACTTTGCTTTTCTAAGTAATAAGGAATAAACTTTTAAGTCAATAGACATCATCTGATGCCAGTCATCTGATTTTCCTAACACTTGTTTCTGAAACTGCTTGATAGCAACAGAAGCATTATATCGTTCCATTTGCTCAATCAATGTTTCCAATTTTTCATTGGCGATGGATAAGTGCTCCGTTTTATGCTGTTCTTTTTTTAGCTCCCTTTGTAATTTTGCTACTTTTGTCTCCATGACTTCAATTAGATTAGCAGACTCTTTCAAAGTTTCATCCAACAACAAGTGTTCGTCTGTATCAGAATTAAAATAGTCTATCTTTAAAAGATGTTTGGAAATCAGTTCCTTGATTTCTTCGAGAAATAACTTAGCGAGCTCTTCCTTGTGGTCAGGATACATTTGTTGTAACGACAAAGTATAATTAATCGTAAAAGGGAATGTTTTCTCACGATAGGCCACAGGAATAAAATCAAAATAGTAAATAACTTTATTCTTTTTTTTCTCTTTTGAAGCACCCGTCCAAGCAATTTGCGGAAAAGAAGCGATTAGTTCGTTGGAAAATTTTTCCCAGTTCAACTCTGCTCCTTGTATCTGTATCTCCATATGTCTAAAAAAAGAAATAACTGTATGAAACTCTTCAAAATAGTCTTGTACCTCTTGCTTAGGGTAAGAGACATCTTTCTTTCTTTTTTGAAAAATCTCTTCACAAATATAATTTATATCTTTTAGAATATCATCATCAAAAAGACGTTGTCCGACAGCAGGTGCGGCAGATTGATAAATATCTACTAAAATGTTTTTATCTATCATTCCTACAACTCCTTTCAACTGTTATATCGTTCTTTTAGATAAATAGTTGGATTTTTCTAACAATTCGGTCATTAATTCGCTTGTCTCTTCTTGAACCCTAAGAATTCTATCATGGTAGGCTGAAGCCTTTCGATTAATATCATTTAACTCAACAGATGCATCGGAAATTGTTTTTTGGACTTGATCTTTGGCTGACTCAACAATTGTGTTCGCTTCTACATTGGCTTTTTCAATCATTGAATTGGCTTTTGCTTTAGCATCAATTAGAACTTCTGTAATTTGATTTTTCATCGTGTATTGGCTAGTTAACTCTTGTTTCATTCTTATTCCCGCAGCCTGTTCTTCTTCCAATTCTTCGGTCTTTTTGAAAAGCTCAATTTTTAGTTCTGCCAGTTCTTGTTTCAGATTTGTATATCGATCTCCTTCATCCAAAACTTTCTCTAATTCTTGCTGAGTTCGTTCCAATTCATTTTGTTTTGACTGAATATCATTTTGTCGTTGTTCTAATACAAGACTCAACTTCTCATTATCTTCAATAATATTTTTATAGGTTGCTTCATCGGCTTCTCTTTGCGCTCTTTCTGTTTGCAACTGCTCTTCTAAAGCCTTGATTGTTTCTTTAGCTTTTGCTTGGCTAACCAATTGTTCAGATAGCTCTTCTAGCTCTTCTTGCTTGCTATCAAGTTCGTTTCTCAAACGATCTGCTAAAGAACTGTAATATTCTAATTCCTCTTGCAGATTTCTTTTTTCTTCTGATAATTTTTTTACTCTATTTTTAGAGTTGGGGCGTACAATCCTTAATGATTCTGAACCTTCTAATTCTTCATAATCGTCATATTCCTCATATTGACCAACAGCTATATTTTTTTTTCGATTAAACATCTATGATTCCTCCTAATTTTTTACTCTCCTATTACTTCACTCTTAACGATATTCCAGGAAGTATAGTATGATCATTTAGATTGTTCATTTGCATCAAAGTGGTTAATGATAGATTATTTTGTTCTGCAATTCTCGATAAACTATCCCCTTCTTTTACAACATAATGAGCAACCTCTTGTTGTGTACTACTTGACTCTGGATGATTATTATCCTCAAGAGCTGATTCTACCAAAGGAGCTGATTCTTGCGAATTCACATGACTCGTCTCTTGATTTTGACGATCTTTTTCATCTATTATTGGCTCTTTATTTTGTTCAGCAACAGAAGGATTTTCTTGATTCGAAAAATTTGTCAGACTAAAATTATTTAATTTTTCTTCAAATTCCGCAATTTTATGATTATGTATTTTCATATTTTCGTAAAAAAAGAGCAACACAAGAAAAATCCCAAGATAAGCTAAGCTATTCCCCAGAACAATCAATAGATACTGTCTAGCTTTAGATTTTTTCATTACTGCTATATCTTTTTGATATCTGTCTCTTCTTGTACTATTTTTGTTTTCCATAGAAGAATCATCCTTTACATTCTTTAAAACCAATTATTTTCTAGCACTTTTAGATCATGATATTTGTTATTTTGTGTAGGCCTACCGAAAAATATACCTTACTTCCATCGCTTTTTCTTATCAAAAAAATCCAAAAATTCTATTAAAGTTAAAAAAAACCATTAAGGCTTGATACTAAAAGGTTTCCAAAAAAGATGAAGCGCTTCCTAAAAAAATCAATCTTAAAGACCCTCTGAAACCAACCTAATTTTAATCATTTTGCAATCAAAAACACATTTTAAAACACGTTTTTTCAATTTATTCTGTTTTTTCATGAAAAATTTTTGTAATTTTTCTGATATTATATCCTTATAATAAAGAAGGAGTCTGATACATGAATGAATGAATTGAACTATCAATTATTGTTTGATAATACTCTCCGTAGAAGAGTAAAAATATTGTTACTTATCCTTGAGACTTCTAATCCGATAGAGATTACCTTTTTACAAGCACACTGCCGTTCTACCAAAAAAACAATTTATCAAGATTTACTTTTTTTGACTGAAGAGCTCCCTAATAGTGTAATCATTATTGAAAGCAAAAAAGTTTATGTCAAAAGAAATGATAACACCGCTGAAATTATTACGTTTCTGAATTCTATCAATATAAATAATCCCTTGCACATCATCATTGAATCTATATTTGAGAACTCTGGGGACACTATCTCAACCTTTTCTGAGAAGCTATTTGTTTCAGAGTCAACGATTAGAAAATACTTAAACCTACTAAAATCTGTCTTAAAGGAATATCGTTTGTCCGTTCTCACAAAGCCTGTAGAAATCATCGGAAATGAATTAGATATACGTTACTTCTATTTTCACTATTTTAGAAACATGAATATTGTCAATCGTGACTCTTCTTTAGCAACAGAGAGTAAAAAATTTTATGAGATAATCAATTATGTAGAGAATCGCTGGGGATTTATTCTTACGCTAGACTTTTACCGGATGATTCATTGGTGGACCATTTTCAAAAAAAGAATTGCTCAAAATAAAGTTGCTCACTTCGATTCCGCTATACTTGAAAAATATCGTAATACATCAGGATTTATTACCTCAAAAAACATCTTGTTAGATTTTTTCCCCGAGCTATTCTCTGAGAATTACTTAAATGAACATGAAATTTTACTTGCCTATATCATTATCTTAGACTGCGTTATTTATGGTTCAGGAAACAGATTTATTACAAATGATTTTTCAAAACATTTAGTTCAATATAACTACCTAACTACTGCTTATTTTGAAAAAGAAAAACTAGATTTTTGCTCATATAATGATTTCAAAATAATTATTGAAGCTTTTTTAACAAATTTGGCCATTTTGTCTGAGTTCTCGCCATTATTTCAAAAGAAAGAAAAAAGTATTACACAAATGGTTCTATCTAAATACCCAAATAAATTCAAAATCTGGTTGGATCTTTTAGAACATGAACCAACTTTTTCTTACAAAGAGGATGTAGCTGTTAGCCTAACCTTACTAACAGAAGCAAATTCCAATCAAATTATCCGAGTATTATTTGCTTTTACCGCTGAACCAGTATCTATTAATTACTATAAATCAATGATTTTGAACACGATTCCTCAAAACATAGAGGCCCATTTTCTATTTAACCAACCTTTGGATGCAAAAACGATTAAGAATCTAAAAATTAAAGTTTGTGTTTGCAATTTTAATTTTGCCTATGTTCCTGATACAGTTGATTTGATTCAATTACCTAACAATCCTTCAGAATCAGAATTTAAAAATCTAACTAGTAAAATTCTAAATTTAGCTAACAAGCTAGAACCTAAACGTTTTGCTTTAGAAAATAACTAACTACTTTGCCTCCTCATCATACTTAGTGTTTACTCTTTATTATCTCAACATTGATTTTTTGAGTAAGCCTCAACAACAGTTAAATATAAGAAAACTAAAAAAGTAAGAAAACATTGTAATTCGGTGTTTTCTCACTTTTTTATTCTTTTTCACCCCTTATCCTTCTAATAAGTCTAGAAAAATGGTTAAATTCCGTTTTTATCCATGTTTTTTTGTTTATCTTTTGTCTTTCATCAGTTACACTTTTAAGTGAGTATGCTAAATTAGTATATAGGAATCAATTATTTTGTTGCGAGGTTTATTATGAAGAAAAAAATGCAGTTATTTTTTAAAGAAAACTGGCCTTACATGGTCGCTAGCTTTTTTATTCCTTTCTTGATTATGGTCATTGTGTTTTTAAGTATCGGAATCTATCCTGGTAGCAGCCGGAGCGTGATGGCCAGTGATGCTTTTTCACAGTTTTCAAATTTTCACGCAAGCTTTAATAATGTTTTACATGGAAAACAGAGTATTTTTTATAGTTGGAATGCTTCATTAGGGTTAAATTATCTTTCCTTGATTTCTTATTATCTTGGCGGTTTATTTACACCACTTGTCCTATTTTTCAACAATCAAAATATTCCTGATGCATTGTATCTTATTACACTGCTAAAAATCGGTTCAGCGGGATTAGCCTTTTGGTTCTTCGCTAAGGAGACCTATAAAATTCCTAAATGGGCTCATGTAGCATTGAGTGTTCCTTACGCTCTAATGTCTTTTGCAACGGCACATTCAGAACTTATTATGTGGTTAGATGCGTTCATCTATTTACCTCTAGTTATTTTAGGCATCCATCGTCTGATGGATTTGCGAAAACCAAGATTGCTTTTCATTAGCTATTTATTGCTATTTGTCACGAATTTCTATATGGGTTTTATGATTGGTGTTTTCTCAGTTCTTTATTTTACCGCCCGAACATTGACGAACTGGAAACAATATAAAGGAAGAATATTACCCTATTTTATTACTTCCTTACTAGCTGGCGGTGCTTCAATGATTTTGGTTTTACCAGCTGTACTTGATTTACGAGCAAATGGTGAAACGTTGTCCAAAGTCAGTCAGTTCAAAACAGAGGCAACCGCTTTTTGGGATATTGTTATGAAAAATATGATTGGCGTGTATGATACAACAAAATATGGCTCAATTCCATTTATTTATGTTGGTTTACTTCCGTTAATCTTCTGTATCTTTTACTTTGTTACCAAACAAATTTCTTTGAAAAACAAACTTCTTTTCGGTAGCTTGTTTGTGGTCCTAATCGCTAGTTTTTATATTGTGCCACTTAACTTATTTTGGCATGGGATGCACGCCCCTAACATGTTTTTATTCCGTTACAGTTTTCTTTTCTCTTTCTTAGTTGTCCTCTTAGCTGGTTATGGTTGGGAAAAATTTGAAACAGATGATTTAGGATTACTTACAGGAACTATAATTATTATTGCCGCCGTCTTTTCCATTGCAGAAGGAACCAAAGGAACGACTAGCTATGACTATATTCCTATCTCAACGTTTATTATCACGGTAGTCTTTCTATTTCTTTACCTTGCTGGAATTGCTTTTTACCAATTGAAAAAGCTTCCGATGAAGCACTTGATTGTTTTATTACTGCTACTAGTAACTGGCGAAGCGCTGATTAATACACATTCTATGATTAACGGAATTTTAACCGACTGGAATTACGCTTCCCGTAGCTTATATTCTGAGCCTTTCCCAGATATTACTAAGTTAGTGGATAAAACAAAAAAAGAAAATGATTATTTTTATCGTTTAGAAAATTTAAATCCTGTCTCCTCCAATGATAGTATTAACTATGGATACAGCGGAGTTAGCTTATTTTCTTCTATTCGAAATCGACACTCTTCCGCTTATTTAAACGACTTAGGGTTCCGTTCTAGAGGAACCGCATTAAATATCCGTTACCCTAACAATACGTTGTTAATGGACTCTTTCGTTGGAATAAAATACAACCTTTCCGAAAATGATCCATTGAAATATGGATTCAACCAAACTGGAACAGCTGGGAAGTTTTCTCTTTACGAAAGTGACTATGCTTTACCATTAGGATTCCTAGCGAATAAAGACATCTATGATGTCAAACAACCAGCTAATGATAATTTAGGAAGTCAAACCAATTTATTCAACGCTTTATCAGAATTAGATCAAAACTATTTTACTTTTTACGAACCAACGATCATCGACCAAAAAAATGTAATCATCCAAAGAAATGGTGGCAATGTCACATACAGTGAACAACAAAATAATATCGCAAAAGATATCACTTGGACTGTTAGAGTCCCTGCAAATACGCAAGCTTACTTGAGCTTATTCCCCACTGATTTTAATCAATTGGAAAGCTCAACAGCGACCATGACTGTTAATGGTGTCAGCCAAAAATCACAAATTAACATTACTGGTCAATATTACAACATTGGCTACTATGCTAAACCAACAACCGTAACATTCAGCGTTAGCTTTTACGGAACTAAAGCAGTCAGCTTTATGGAACCTAAAGTAGTCGGTTTGAATATCGATTCCTTTGAAAATGCCATCCGAACGATTCAAAATAACGGTGCTGATTTAACCGTTGCAGGACGGAAAGCAACTGGAACTGTAACAGCTAAAAAAGATCAAGTGTTATTAACTACCATTCCTTATGATAAAGGCTGGAAAGCTTACGTAGATGGTAAAAAAGTGCCGATTAAAGCCTATAAAAAAGCTTTTGTTAGCATTCCTATCAGCGCTGGAGAGCACTCACTTGTCTTTACCTATTTACCAGAAGGATTTACTATTGGAGCAATCTTATTCGTAGGTTGTATTGGCGCTTTCGTATTTTATGAAAAAGTCATTAACAAACCAAAACTAACCTTAGTTTCTAATAAACGTAAAAAGAAAAAATCGAAACCAACTTCTTAAAACAAAAGATGATGCCGAGCTAAAAAGCGCTGCATCATCTTTTATTATTGTTTTTTGGAACATACCAATAACATTTCTAGCTTAAAATAGTTCCTGTTTCTAAAAAACTTATTGTTTCTCTCCACTTTTCAAAAACTCTTGGATCGCTTGTGCATTTTTTTCTGCATCAATTTCAATCACACTACCTGATTCAGTATAATCGTTAAAATCCCAACTTCCTTCTACAGGAACCGAAAGTGTTTCTAAGTTTTTGACTTTTCCAGAAAGAAAATCTTTAGCCAAATCAATTAACAAATCTGAAGGAATGTTGGTGTCTAAATAACCGACTGCTTCCCCAGCAATTTTTGGTAACTCTAAAATCGGTACCGCATTTTTAGCTTGTTGGGCTAACGCGTTCATGACTTGTTGTTGTCTTCTTACTCGACCAAAATCACTTTCTTCATCTTTACGGAAACGTGCATATTGAAGCAATGTGTTCCCATCCATCCTTTGTTTTCCCTTGAGAATATCGACACCGTCTAGATTAATATCTTTTTCAGCATCAATTTCTACTCCTTTTGGATAAATATCGTCAACTAATTTAACAAAATTACTGAAATCAACGACTGCATAATAATTGATTGGTAAGTTAAAGCTATCGTTTAAAACTGTTTTTGTTAACTGGGCACCCCCATAGGCATACGCAGCATTAATCTTGTCCATTCCATCATTAGGTATATTCACATAGGAATCTCGCATAATTGAAATCAACTTCGGTTGCTTCGTTTTACTGTTATAATGTCCCACCATTAATGTATCTGATCGTCCTTCATCTCCGTCATCTTTTCGTCCATCATCACCAATAAACATAATTGTGATCTCTTTTGTATTGGTCTGTTTGTCTCCCGAAAAATCATTATTGATGGTTGTATTTACTTTAGCTTCAGCACTTTTTTTCCCGATATAAAAGTTCATTGCGCTATAACTTCCTGCTGCTGAGATTACTAATAAAACCGAAAGAAAAATAACTATAACAATCTTGGTTGTCTTTTTCATTTTATGCCCTCACTTACTTGTCTAATTTACTCTTTTATTGGTCTACTTGTTTCCTATACTTCTTGTTTCACTTCTCAAATGATTTTCTTTAGCTAAGAATTAAAAAAATATACAATAAAAATCCCTTCGCTATTCAGTTGCTCAGCGAAGGGAGAAGATTTCAGCAAAAAAAGCCTGCAAGTCATCACTCTCATCGTTGAGTTTTAGCACTATACAACGTAAAAAGCCTTGCTTTTAGCTACTTTGTGAAAAGCCTTAATTCGACAATTCCTGTCCTACCCATTACTGTCTTTCGACATTTTTGAGCAGTAGCCTATGTTTGTACAGGAGCCTCACCTAACAAGTTCTATAAGTTCATTCTAAATATAGCCATTAGGAAAAATGAAGTCAATTGATTTTCATTAAGATTTTTTTAACATTCCTCTCCAAAAAAAATGACGCCACGTGTTAGAACCCTAAGAGTCCCAGTTTTTCCAGTTAGAGTAAGCATCTAGTAACTAACGAAATTTATTGTTGATTCTGCTGTTTTCTTTACCTTTTCTTAAACTTTATTCTTCTCTATTGCTTCTTGAAAAGATGCCGAAACAAGCGACTTTAAAAATTCATCGTGAATTATATCCAAAATATCCTAGTGGAATTCTGCAATAAAAGATTTGCTACAACGTAAAAGAGTAAGCGAATAGTAATCGTTTATTTTCTTTTGAAAAAAACCAGACTAAATTGGTTGCTTCCAATCTAGTCTGGGATTTAATTATTTCACTTTTTCAATACGGACACGTAAAATGGTTTTTAAATTTTCTACAGCTGTTCTATTAAAATCGTTCAGATAAATTTCTTTGTGATCTTTGCTGATTCTTTGATACCCGTTTTCTTCAAGATATTCTGCTAACTTTCCAAAGGATTCGGGTTCACTTTCAAAGCTTCCTTTATGCAAAATTTGACCTACTAGTCCTTCTTCCACCGTTTCTAACTGCAACTGATTTAGTAACAAAGTCGATACTTTCTTCTCACTTAATTTCAACGCTTCTGCAAACACTTCTGGTGTCACAAACTCGGGTTGTTTTAACATGATTTTATAAACAAGTTTTGATTTATCTAATGGACTATCTTCAATAGGATCTTTCAATGACCAAAAACCTTCTAGCGGATAAACCGCATAATCGAACGCGTCTGGAAAATGAATTCCTTTCTTCGGCGCCATTTTGATTGCATAAGCTAAAGAATACAAGGCACTAACTTTTTCTCCAAAAGCTGGTTCATTTGGATTTCCTTCGCCTTCGATAGTAATAAATGTCTGAGCTGGTAGCTGACTAATGATCGGTTTTTTGCCAGTCGGATAAATTTCTTTCTCTACTTTTTTCCATTCGTATTTTTGTTTCTTCTCCATATAAAGCACCTCACTTAATTGATATTCACAGTATAAACCCTAACCTTAAGTACGAGTCAAATAAAGTTATTGAAAAATGTTGCAGTATCTGTTTTTACGATATTAAACCACGTCAATTTATATACAACTGAGTAATTTTTACTCAAAAGAGGTTTTACCATAAGTTGCGTATCTATTTTTACGTATTTGTTCACTAGCGTTGTTTCTATACAAGAGACTAAACAATGTTTGTTCCTCTAGTTTCACCAGTTTTTTTAAAGCGTTTGCTCCCAATGAAACAGCGGAACTACTAGCAAATATTACCAGTAGCCTTAATCAGAAGCCAATGTGAATGACTTGAGCTTGCCATCTATTTAGCCTAAGTTTGAAGCTTGAAAGCCCTGAAACCTGAACTTTGGGCTCAGAGCGGTTCCTCAGTTTTTCGGTGGAAATAACTGTTGGTGTTGGAGCCTAGTCTCTCCTTTTTTATTGAAAGATCAGAATCGTTTAATCTATTTTTGAAAAAAGAAAAAGAATGATCAGATTAACTGAATTCATTCTTTTCGCTACAATTTCTTTACTTATTCAGACGAACACTTTTAAATTCGGAAGGATTGCCTTCAGGCGTTACTTGTTTGATATGCTCCAGATTCAACCAATCATCGATCTTTTTCTGTCTAGCAAAAACCATCGGCTCAATTAATTCTACCTTTTCAACAGTCACCAAACAAAGAATTTTCTTTCCGTACCAACGTTTTTTCTGTGTTTCTGATAACTGTAAGGCTTCTTGATGGCTTACTAGAATAGAAATTGATTCATCTGGTGTCATTTTTTCTGAATGAAACACACTTTGCCTCTACCTATGATACTTCCTGAACCATCATTTTGGATGAAATACAGCGTCTCTCCCGAAAAAAACACGACGATGAGGTGTTTTTCTGCCCGCTGCTCCTCGAACGGTCATGGTTTGGTGCCACTTAATAATTTATCCCAAACCTTTGATTTCGCCTCTGTATAGATTAAATGTTCCATTCAATACTCCTCCATTCACTTCAATCAAAAAACGATAGAAATAGAGACAAGTTATCTAGTGCCTTAATAATCTAGTTGTTTTAGTCGAAGTAGAAACGAATCATTCGTGTGTTTATGAATGCTGTACAATTCTTTTATATGTCTTTTCATTTTCTTTTCTTCTTTGTCCGTAGCATCAAATAAATCCATCAAAACGTTCAAGCCGTATTCAAGTAAGCTCAAAGAACCAGCCCCTCCAAGATCAACTCCCATTCGTTCGGTATCACTTAACTGACCTTTTTTCATTTCGGCAAGCTTCTCGTTAAAATCCCCTTCAACAAGAATCTCATCTGTCTTTTTAGCCACTTCTTTTTGTAACGCTTCTTTCGTTGAAACAACAACTCTTCTGATTTCCATGTCAATCAACCTTTCCAATATTTATATAGTTTAAGTTAAAATAACCTTAGAATGTATCTGAAAACTAGGGAAAATCCAGAGGAAAATCGCAACTTATATGCCCCGTAAGCGAAATTTTATAACAACCGTTTATAATACATACCTTGAAGATGGTCATTGCTAGACTTTTTGAATACCATCTAATTGAACATTGTCTTTATTTTTATTTCAAAAAGGAAGTAAATTTTTCTTTTTATTGAAAGAACACTAATCGTTCTTTTTGATATAATAAAAGTATAGAAAGATCTTCAGTTAGCACACATTTCTTTCTAAATTATCTCCCCTTCTAATAACCATTGAGGACTCTAATAGACCTTGGTGGTTATTTCCCTTTTATACTTCAAATATCACTTCTTCAACCAATGTAATCCCTTTTCGATTCCCTTTTTCAATCAATAAAGCCAACTGGACAAAAGCAAACCAAACACTACTTTGTTTAGAATACGCAAAGTAACGTGGCGACCACTGGCTAACATACCGTTCTTTTTCCTTACGAGTGTCTTGAAAACCATAAATAGTAGAATCATATTTGTAAAAAATATTCACAAAACGTTCCGCCAAAAAAGAATACTTGGTTTCACCAACATTTGCTAACGGAGAAACACCTAAATCAATCATTTGATAGTTTAGCTTTTGGTAATAAACAATGAAGTTCGTCACTAAGAAATCCAGTGCCTGTTCTGGTGCAGCCTCTGAACACCTTAATAAATCATAAGAAATTTTTTCACTAGTCTTAATTGGTTTCGATGTAATGAAACCAACAATTTCATTTTCTCCATTTCTAAGAACACCTATATCGCTAAGAAAAAGATACTCTTTTTGAAATCGCCCTCCAGAAAAACTTTTTTCTCGTTGGCTTCCTAGCCAATGATTGGAAACACGAAGCATTTCATGATACACCTCGTTGGATACACCATCCGTATACATGGTAAATGTATAGCCTTGATTTGATAAATGCTGAAGCTCCATGCTGTTTACAGTTATTTTTTTCTGAGACGCATTTTCTTGTTTCAGATCAACCAGTCCTTCTTCTCCAACTTTCATGAATTCATACCCTAAATCGTGTAAAACCATCACGTAGCTTTTCGTAATTCGATAGAAAGCAACTTGATAACCTAGCAAATCTGCCTGATCCATAAAAGCCAGTGTCGCTGCTAACCATTTTTTCTGATTCCCAATTGGGTTACCTAAGACAAAGCACTTATTCGCTTTAATTTGATAGCCAAACAACACTTGATCTTGATCTGATTCTTGGTAATAATAATAGCCATAATCTTGTAAATAAAGGAGATGGCTCCCTTCACTACCACCAAAAGTTTCGATCATCTTTGTTAGCCGCTCTTCCTGGTATGTTTCTCCCAAGGTTTCCGTTGTACTTGCTAAGTATTGATAAAGCATTACCAAACCAATCATGGAAATTCCTAAACCAATTAATCCAGAAAACCAGACATCATCAGATGGGAATAGCAAAAAAGTTTGTGGAACAGGTCCTTCCTTTTCAGGATGAGCACTATAGTAGCCTGCAACTGCATAAATGACAAACAAGCAACCAAATAAAATACTATCAATAGTCAAAGCTCCCCAAGAATATACAAATTTTTCCCGATAAAACTCTTTCCTGGCCAAAAATACTGATAGCAAAATTATAACATAGACAATAATCAACTGCCATGAGGTCGTTCTTGCTATTGTATTGACAATGCCGAAAATCAGCAAGCCAATCGTTGGTAAATAGGCCTTACGAACCTTCATAGAAATACCTCTAGCCAATCCTAGCATCAAAAAGCCAACTAACATGTTCAACGTTTGATCTAAAAAGTTAAACGAATAGGGTAATAGTATCTGAAATAGGCGACTAACATTTGATAAGTTCGTTACTGTTGACAGCAATACCATCATAATTCCAGCAAAATACAAAGCTGCCACTAAAATCGAATGCGCTATTTTTTGAGAAAATAATCGAGGTAAATTATCAAAAAAGCGATTCATTTTTACCCCTGTTTGATGGACAAATAAAACAATTCCTGTAATAAATGGTACAACATAATAAAATAGGCGATAATATAACAGCCAAACTACTGCGACTGACTGTCCCACACCTAGTTGCGACAACCCTAAAATTATTAAGACATCAAACGTCCCCATTCCTCCAGGTACCATTGTCAACATCCCAATTAACGTAGCAATCACAAACATCGGATAGACTGAAACCAAAGAAACATTAACTTTCATCAATGCACCAATCGTTAAGAAAACAACCATTCCACCTAACCACTGCCCTAATGAGGCTCCAAACAACATAAAAACGCCTTTCGGGAAAAAATCTTTAAACAAGGTGTATTTTTTTATCCGAGTAAAGAAAAACAAACTCGGCGCAATGGCGCTCCCAGCTAGAAGCCAGATCCAATACTCTCTAAATACACTCTCTGGTCGAATAAAAAAGACATCTATAAAAGCAATTGCTGACAAAATCGACAGCCCAGAAACTAGAAATAGCGCAACTTTTGACACAGTAGCTACTACTTTTTTCCGAGATACTTCTTTGCCATAAAAATTTGTTCTTAACGTCGCTCCTACGACCCCACCAAAGCCCGCTAGATTATTGATTGTATTAGTGACCCAAGCAGAGACAAAAAATTCCCAGCGATTCATTTTTTTGGCTCCTTGCTCTTCTAACACTTTAACAACAACATAATCATAAAGCAGCATAGGCAGAACGCCTAAAAGACCGATGCCAATCATCCCCGCCAAGCTTAACCGACTTTGTTGCCCCATCGTTTGAAAAACGTCTCGCCAAGACATCCCTTGTGCGATATGAGTCACTTGGTTGGCAACAAAAATTAAAACCGATCCTAAGAAAATTAATTTCAATACTAAACTGTGCTCTTTCATCCATTTCAATATCTGCGTTACTTTTTGTTTCATTGCTATGCACCTTCTTATCAGAATCCAACTACGAATAGATCAATTAAAAATTTATTCAGACACTCTTTTTATGTAAAAATAAGTCATTCTTAAATAATAAAAATACTTTACTTTATGTTAGCCTATAACGTCGCTTTTTTCCACTTTCAATTTATCCCACAGTGATTAAGAAAAAAAGAGGTGAATCGTTATTCTTTTTAAAATAGTATAAAAAGGACGGAATATCCTTAATATGCTAGAAAAATTTTTCCTTACCATTACATGCCTTTAGCTATTCTAATAAAAATGTCTGATTTTCCCAATACTGAAGTCAAGCTAATCTTGTACTCTAAAGATTGAAAAATAAAGAAAGAGGGATCGAAATGAAATTTGACAGTCCAATGATTATTTTAAAAAACATTGAAAAATCAAAAAAATTTTATCAAAATGTTCTTAAACAGACGATTAAAACTGACTTAAAAAGTTATCTTATTTGGAGCGGCGATTTTTCCATGATGAGTCAGGAGCAATGGCAAGAAGCCACTGGTTTATCTCCCTATAAAACTGCTCGATGTAATAGCTTTGAACTTTATTTCGAAGAGGAAGATTACGATGATTTTATTTTGCATCTTAATAATTATGAAGGAATTTCTTATGTCCATAGAACAAAAGAGTTCCCCTGGGGACAAAGAGGGATGCGCTTTTATGATATCGACAATCATATCATTGAGGTTGCCGAAAGTATGACTTCTGTGGCAAAAAGGTTTTTAACGCTTGGCTATTCAATAGATGAAACTGCAGAAAAAATCATGTTTCCAAGAGAATTTGTAGAAGAATGTTCAACCTTGAATAGGTAAAAAGTAACTAAAAAATCGTATGAAATCAACGATTAAACAAGTGATTTCATACGGTTTTTATTGTTGCAAATTCCAGTCTTAGATTCTTGTCACGCCTTATATACAACTAACTTAAAATAGGTCATATCCTACTTTTTTAGCAACTAACCTTTTATTTTGTTTTATATTTTTTACCAATCGCATCTGCAACGATAATTGCTGATTTTACTTGATCGATCGTCACAGGGAATGGCATAGAATGAATAGATTCTTCTGGGATGCAGGTTTTCTCGGCAACAGCCGTCAGTTCTTCATCAGAAATTTCCTTCACCCCTAAATCTTCCAAACAAACAGGTAAGCCAATTGATAAAGCAAAATCTAGCACTTCATACAGTTCTGCTTTAGGAGCATTTTCCAAAACAAGCTGACAAATCGTACTAAAAGCAACTTTCTCGCCATGTGTTGCTCCATGAGCATCGTGTAGCACAGTTAATCCATCGTGAATGGCATGAATCGCTGCTAACCCAGCACTCTCAAAACCTAATCCCGACAACAGAATATTGGCTTCAATGATATTTTCCAAAGCAGGAGTCACAACATTATTTTCAGAAGCAATTTTAGCTTCTAGACCATCTTCTAGTAACGTTTCATAACATAGTTTCGCTAAGGCTAATGCAGTATTTGTTCCTTTGGCTGGTGGGCAAACCCCTTCACGAGCACCACAAGGCAAGCCAGCGTTGACATTCGAGTAAGAATTGTGCGTCGCACGTGCTTCAAAATAAGTAGATAACGCATCACCCATACCAGAAACTAAGAAACGAGTTGGCGCGTTAGCAATGACAGTCGTATCAATCAATACCAAGCTAGGACTTTGAACAAAATAAGCGTAATCATCGAATTGGCCATCTTCTGTGTATAAAACAGCGGAGTGACTAGTAGGCGCATCGGTGGCTACAATGGTAGGAACAATGATTAGGTTATGTCCTTCAGCTACACATTTCGCCGTATCAATCGCTTTTCCGCCACCTAAACCAATGACACAATCACAAGCATTTTCTGCCGCAACTTTTTTCAAACGAGCCACTTCAATCCGTGATGCTTCGCCATGAAAGTCACTTTCAACAAAACTAATGTCAAAGGACTCCGCCGTTTTATCTAATTTGCCACGAACTCTTTCAACGTCGTCTTTTCTTGCAATAAGTAACGCTTTCTTTCCAAATGTTTTAACAAAGTAGCCTAAATTTAGTAACTCGTCTTCTCCTTGAACATATTTCGTTGGACTAATAAATGCTTTTCTCATGATTCTGATCCCCTTCTCAATTTATTTAATTTTTAAAGGAAGCAATTGTTCCTTAATGGTTTCTATGGATGTCTCTACTTGTAAAAGTGCTGCCGCTGTATACGCGCTTTCTACTAAAGCTGTATCAAATAGCAAAATTTCTTTTTCCGTCATATCCATGGCCATTTCTAAATTCATTTTGGCGCTACCTAAATCATAAAAAGCCAGTAAAGTCTCCGCTGTATTGCTTTCAAAAGCTGTCAGAATTTTTTCAAAAGAAGTTCCTACTTCTCCTTGCTCCAAACCTGCCGCAACAGTAATCGGTACATCCTTGGCAACTTCTCGAATTAAGCGCTCAATGCCTTCCCCAATCTCTTTCACATGGGAAACAATCACAACTCCATTGCTCATGAAATTACCCCCGCTTCTAATAATGACTGAAAGAAATACTTACTAGACATTGCTCCTGGATCAATATGACCTACCGAACGTTCACCTACATAAGACGCCCGCCCTTTTTTAGCAATCAACTCTTTAGTTCCTTCAGCAAAAGTTTGTAATAATTCTTCTGTTAACTGATTTTCTTTAATCGCTTCAATTGCCGGTGCCCATTCATCTAGCATTGTTTTTTCACCAGCTTCACTGCTACCGCGTTTCTGAATTCCTAAAAATCCTGCCTCTAAAATCGGAATCACTTCTGTGGTCGTTGCAGACGCTTTGGCCATTTCCATCATAGCAGTTCCATACAAAGGTCCTGAAGCACCCCCAACTTTACTAATTAAAGCCATCGCAGTTAATTTGAACACGTCCATAACGGTGTCAGGATTTTTACTTCCAAGACTTTCCGCGACCGCTTCCATGCCTCTTGCCATATTATTTCCGTGGTCTCCATCTCCAATCGGTGTATCTAATTCGCTTAAATAGTCTTTGTTTGCATCAATTTTTTCTTTAAAAAGTTCTAACGTTTTTATCAAATTTTCTGTCGTAAACATTTGAAATCCTCCTACCACGCAGCAGTATCTACTGCTTCATTTAAATACGTTAACCAATCTTCTTCCAACTTCAATAGAGTCAATGAAACGCCTGCCATTTCAAGAGAAGTCATAAAATTCCCTACTTTTGAATACGGAATACTTAGTTGATCCTGTTCCAACAAACTCAAACAATCTCTGTAAAAGATATATTGCTCCATTAACGGCGTTCCACCTAAACCGTTAACAAGAATCGCAAATGAATCTCCTTCGTTCCATTCAAAATCAGCTTTCAATTTCAAAACTAGTTCTTCAGCCATTTCTTTAGATGGTTTGATTTTTTCTCTTTTATAACCAGGTTCGCCATGAATCCCTACACCAAACTCAATTTCATCATCTGCTAAAACAAACCCTGGTTTTCCAACTTCTGGAACGGTTGCACCCGATAAAGCAACTCCGATGGTTTTTAAATTTCCCACTACACGTTTTCCTAGTTCAACTAGTTCGTCAAGGGATAATCCTTTGCCAGCAGCTGCTCCCAAAATTTTATGCACGAAAATAGTGCCTGCTACTCCTCTTTTCCCCTGGGTATAGGTACTATTTTCAACGGCAATATCATCATCTACCACAACGGTTCCAACTTGGATTCCTTCCATTTCGGCTAAATCTTTGGCCATATCAAAATTCATAATATCACCAGAATAGTTTTTTACAATCATTAAGACACCTTTACCTTGATCTACAGCTTTAATTCCTTCAAGAATTTGATCAGGGGTTGGTGACGTAAATACTTGCCCACAAACAGCTGCTTGTAACATCCCATGACCAACAAATCCAGCGTGTGCCGGTTCGTGACCGCTACCACCACCACTAACGAGAGCAACTTGGCTAGTCAGCTCCTTTTGCTTAATAACAAAAGTTTCTGGTACTTGTTCTATTTTCTCATTATGAGCACGTACAAAACCTGCAACCATTTCAGTTAGGACATCTTGAGGATGATTGATAATTTTTTTCATGTCTGTTCCTCCTACTTATTGTATACGTTTACAATACAACTTTCCCGAAAAACTTACAACGGACAAACAAATAGATGTGTCCGCTTTCATAGAATCTTTTTCAATCAGAGATAGTTTTCATAGACAAGACAGCGTATAATAAAAATAGAACTTACCAACAAGGAGAGACACTCAATGAAACAGTTTATTAGTGCTAGTGGACATATCCGCCAGCAATTACTCGCTGGGATTTCATCTGCCTATTACCAGCAATTAGATTGGATTCAGGGAACTGGAATCGTAAAAAAGAAATTGATTGATCCCAACAAAGTTGTATTAATTAGTGGTGGTGGAAGTGGTCACGAACCAGCCCATGTGGGGTATATCGGAGAAAACATGCTAGACTGTGCTGTTATGGGAACTATTTTCGAACCGCCATCCAGTAAAGAAATTTTACAAGCTATTGAAGAAACGTACAATCAGCAAGGCACTTTGCTAATTATTAAAAATTTTGAAAAAGATCTTCAGAGCTTCTTAACTGCCGAAAAGCAAGCTCAGGAAAAAGGCCTCAATGTTGCTCATGTGATTGTCAATGATGATTGTTCTGTGAAATTAGGAACCTTTGAAAAAAGACGACGGGGTGTTGCTGGAACTGTTTTTGTGCATAAAATATTAGGGGGCGCAGCATCCGCAGGAAAAAACTTACCCGTATTAACCGCGCTAGGCAACGACTGTATCCCTATGATAAAAACTTTAGGAGTAGCCTTTTCTTCAGCCACACCAGCTGGGATGGTTCCTCAACAATATGAATTAGAAGAAGATGAAATGTATTTTGGCATCGGTATTCACGGCGAACCTGGTTATCGTATTGAAAAAATGAAATCTTCTGAACGAATTGCTATTGAATTAGTGAATAAATTAAAACAACAATATGATAAGCTAACCCTCCAAAAGACGGCAATTTTAGTCAATGGCTTAGGTGGAATTCCCTTACTTGAACTGAGTGTTTTTATGAATGATGTCCAACAACTCTTAGAAATCGAAGATATTCCTGTTGCTTATTCGCGAATTGGAAATTTTTTAACAGCTTATAACACAGACGGTTTATCTTTGACCTTGCTAAATATTAAAGAAGAAGAATGGTTGAATTATTTGAAAATGCCAACCGATGCTTTTGGGTGGAAATAATTATAAAGAGCTGAAAAATGAGACGAATTCCGTCCACCTTTTCAGCTCTTTTTTACTTATTTAGTTTTTTCCTCAAATCCCATCAAGAAGGCCAATTTCATCTTTCTGGCAAATAACTCTGCACTTACTTTACAACCAGATAGCAGCCATTTAATCGTTAATGTAACAAAAGCATTCGCGTAGAACTCTTCTAAAAATTGATGATCTGATTGCTCAACTTCTTCGTTTTCTATTTTTTTCAACACAAGTACTTGATGAATTAACGCTTCTAAATGCCGAGTATAATATTCTTGAAAAGAGTTTTGACCATCAAAAAATAAAACTTTCCGATAGAAAACCTGATTTTCTTCAAAATACTTTAACAAATTCTCAACGATGATTTCCCAGCCCTCATAAGCTAAGTTATCCTCAATTTTTTCTATGGCTTCTTGTCGGAATATCCAGTCAACTAACTCATACTTATCTTGAAAATAATCGTAAAATGTTTGTCTCCGCATTCCACTAGCCAGCATTATCTTAGCAATCGTCACTTTCTCAAAGCCGATTTCAATGACTAACTGCTTAAATACTTTTGCGATTTTTTTTTGCGTAATCAATGATCCTGTCATTTTTTCTACACCTTTAGCCACCTGTATTCGTTAATTGTATTGTATCAGTAATCTTATTAATAGGGAATCTTTATTCACAATTTCGGTTTATTTCAAACTCACAAAAAAAGTGTTCCTACTGACGAGCAGAACAAATGTTCTTGTGATTGTAATTAAAAAGGAAGGGGAACGAAAGCAATGATGGATCATTTTTCAATACATGTTTGGGAGATTGAAAAGAGTAAACAATTTTGCACAGAGGCATTGATGCCTTTAGGAAATGAAATAAAAATGGATTTTGGAACGGCTGTTAGCTTTGGTAAGAAAAATAGTAATGGCGGAGATCCCGCTGGTAGTTTCTGGCTTACAGAAGGAGAACCAAAACACATTCATTTTGCTTTCAGTGCCAGTTCTAGAGAAGAAGTTGATGCTTTTTATCTTGCCGCGATACAGGCAGGTGGGATCAGTAATGGTACGCCAGGAATTCGCTCTGATTACCATGAAAATTATTATGCTACATTTATTATTGATTTAGATGGCTATAATATTGAAGCTGTTTATCATGGTCAATAAATAAATTTGACTAATAATTAAGAGAGAATCAAGAAAAGAGCTATTCGCCTTTTTCTGATCCTCTCTCTATTCTAGTTATGCTTGTCTAACCATAAAACTACTTCATCAAAAATCTCATTTTGTACCGGTTCGTTAAAAATCTCATGCATCAGTTTTGCATAAATTCTTAGTGATTTGTCTTCAGAAGCAATTTCAGCGAAAAATTGTCTAGAATCTTGTTCTGAAACTAATCCGTCTTCTAATCCATGCATCACTAAAACTGGTGCTGTGAATGCTTCCGCATTTTCTTTTAAATAATGAATTCCTTCTGGCATCATATTCATTAAGCCAATTGAAATCTTTTTCTCTACTAAAGGATCTGCGTTGTAGGCTTCTCCCACTTTTGGATCAGAACAAACGCCCGCTCCCAAGGTGTTATCTATATACGTATCTGCTGGCATATCCACTGGTAATGGTCCAAACGTTTCTTTGCTGTAGCGTGTTAAAGCTCCCGATAATACGATGCCATCCACTGCATCTGGATATTTCGTTCCAAATAAAGAAACGGTAAAGCCACCCATACTATGACCAATTAGAAAAACTGGTAATTCAGGATTTTCTGCTTTCGCTAAGTCAACAATTGTTTTTACATCTGCAATAATTTCAGTATAATCGTTGAAAAAAGCGCGTTTTCCTTCTGAACGTGCATGCCCTCTTTGGTCATAGCGATAAACTGAGTAGCCTTCTTTTAATAATCTTGCTGTTAAGTGATCATATCGATTCAAATGTTCTGCTAATCCATGGGCAATGACAATCACTGCTTTAGGCTTTTCCACTAAATCTTTTCTCATGAATAATTTTGTGCCGTCAACAGATGAAACCATTTTTTCTTTAAACATTGCAATTTCCTCCTCAAATTTTGTATACGTTTACAATAAAGCCTTTTCATAAAAACTGCAACGGACAAAAAAGAAGAACTGTCCTCTTGGTTTTTCTATCAAGATGCTTCTTTGGCGTTGCAAAGCAGGTTGATTCAGTCAACGTGACCTATTCCCCATTTGCGCCTATCATTGATAAAACTGTTCCGTAAAAATGTTAGGTAACTCAAAGACACTTACTCCACTTTGAGATAACTAAGCAATTTAAATAATGACTTGATTCCAAAACGGGAGATTGATGGGGACTAAAACGGCTTGTCCGCGAATTCTTAGCCTCTAGAAGAGGCAAACTATGAATTGAGTAATAATCCTACCCAAAAGATTATCACTTGTTAAAATGACTTTTAGAGGGGAAATTGTGGCACTCATCAAATCATTCAAATTAAAAATGAAAAAGAACCTTGGAATCAAAAAAAGAACGAAGAGTTTTTCTTCGTTCTTTTTTTGATTTAGTTATTAATTTTTTTACTTCGCGTAATCTACTGCACGAGTTTCTCGAATAACTGTTACCTTGATATGTCCCGGATAATCCAAGTCATCTTCAATTTTCTTACGAATGTCTCGTACTAAACGAACCGCTTCAAGGTCAGTGATTTCATCTGGTTTTACCATTACACGAACTTCACGTCCGGCTTGAACGGCAAAACTGGAATCAACTCCCACAAACCCATTAGAAATATTTTCTAAGTTTTCTAAACGTCTAATGTAATTTTCTAGTGACTCGCTACGAGCACCTGGTCTTGCTGCTGACAACGCATCTGCTGCCGCAACTAGAACAGAAATGACAGATGTTGCTTCCACATCACCATGATGGGATGCAATAGCATTGATAACTGTTGAATTTTCTTTGTATTTCGCAGCTAACTCAGCACCAATCTCTACGTGCGAGCCTTCAATTTCATGGTCTAATGCTTTACCAATATCGTGAAGTAAACCAGCACGCTTCGCTAGTTGAACATCTTCACCTAATTCAGCCGCTAATACACCCGTTAATTTTGCAACTTCGATAGAGTGATTTAATACATTTTGACCATAACTAGTACGGAAACGTAAACGTCCTAGAATCTTAATTAGATCTGGATGCAAGGTATGAGCGCCTACTTCAAAGGCTGCTTGCTCTCCATACTCACGAATTCGTTCATCCATTTCTTTACGAGATTTTTCAACCATTTCTTCAATACGAGCCGGATGAATCCGACCATCTTGAATCAATTTTTCTAATGTCATACGAGCAATTTCTCTTCTAATAGGATCAAACCCAGAAAGAACAACTGCTTCTGGTGTATCATCAATAATCAAGTCAATACCCGTCAAGGTTTCCAATGTACGAATATTTCGTCCTTCACGCCCAATAATGCGGCCTTTCATTTCATCATTTGGTAAGCTAACAACAGAAACGGTTGTTTCCGAAACTGAATCTGCTGCGCAACGCTGAATAGCCAATGATAATAAATTTTTTGCTTTACGATCAGACTCTTCTTTTGCACGTAGTTCAGATTCTTTTACCATTATTGTTAATTCATGACTCAATTCTTCTTCGGTCGATTTCATGATAATATCTTTTGCTTCATCTTTTGATAGTGAAGCAATACGTTCTAATTCCTGATGTTGTTTCTCTATTAATTTTTCTGCTTCCTTGTCTCGTTCATCAATTAATTGCTGTCTAGCACCAAGTTTCTCTTCTTTTTCTTCCAGTGAACTTTCGCGCTTCTCAATAGATTCATCTTTACGATCTAGTGATTGCTCTCTTTGAAGCAAACGATTTTCTTGTGTTTTAAGTTCTAATTTGCTTTCTTTCAGCTCACTTTCAATTTCTGACCGATACCTTTGGTTTTCTTCCTTAGCTTCCAGCAAAGCTTCTTTTTTCAGCGTTTCCGCTTCTTTTTTTGCCCCTTCAAGAATTCCAGCTGCCGAGTTTGTTGCACTATCTATTGCCTTTTCATGACGAGATTTTGCAGCGACAAACCCTAAACCAAGACCGACAATTAAACCGATGATAGCGAGGAGAATTTCTAAAACCATTGTTTCCACCTCCATACTATCTTTTTTAACTTTCAATATTAATGTAGTTTTCTGATAAACTATAATCCATTATCAATATGCCTACTTGCATATGTGTATTTTGCACACAACTTTATTCTAATGTTTGTGTACCAGTGTGTCAACTTAAAAAAGGCTATTACTATCGAAACAAGTCGCTAAGACTAAAATTTATTCTGAATAATAAAAAGAAGGAACAGATAAAGACATTGGACTGTCCTTATCTGTTCCTTCTTTGGTTGTTTATTCCTCATCAAGTGGCAATTCTTCTTGCCCTTCTTCTATAGTAGTGGAACCATCACCTATTCCGTAAGCATCACGTACTCGTTTTGATACTTCAGCGACCATTTCAGGATGTTCCTTCATGAAAATCTTCACGTTTTCACGACCTTGACCAATACGCTCTTCTTTATAGCTATACCATGCACCACTTTTATCAATAATATCTTTTTCAGCGGCCATATCAAGTAATTCTCCTTCTTGCGAAATTCCTTGACCATACATAATATCCACTTCCGCTACTTTAAAAGGAGGAGCTACTTTATTCTTCACGACTTTAATTTTTGTTCTATTACCGACAATGTCCGTTCCTTGTTTCAATTGCTCCGCACGACGAACTTCTAGACGAACTGTTGCATAAAACTTCAATGCACGTCCCCCAGGAGTCGTTTCTGGATTCCCAAACATAACTCCAACTTTCTCACGAATTTGGTTAATGAAAATAGCAATCGTTTTTGTTTTATTAATTGACCCTGAAAGTTTACGTAAAGCTTGAGACATTAAACGAGCTTGTAGCCCAACATGGCTAGCACCCATCTCTCCATCAATCTCCGCACGAGGTACTAATGCAGCTACTGAGTCAATAACCACGATATCAATCGCTCCACTGGAAACTAATGCATCCGCAATTTCTAGTCCTTGCTCACCTGTATCTGGTTGAGAAAGAAGGAGTTCATCGATATTAACACCCAACTTTTCTGCATATTGTGGATCTAACGCATGTTCGGCATCAATAAATGCTGCTGTCCCGCCTTGTCTTTGTACTTCCGCAATCGCATGTAAGGCTACAGTTGTTTTACCCGAACTTTCTGGTCCATATACTTCAATTATTCTTCCACGTGGATATCCACCTACACCTAATGCAACATCTAAAGCCAATGAACCACTAGGAATCGTTGAAATCTGTTGATCGATCTTCTCCCCTAGTTTCATGATTGAGCCTTTACCAAAGTTTTTTTCTATTTTCTTTAATGCAGCATCTAAAGCTACTTTACGATCATCTGCCAATCGATAATCCTCCTCATATATAAACGATTTAAATTCCTGTTAGTACATCTATCATAACTTTTTTATTTAGAAAAAGCAAGAAAAAGCGAACAAATATTCGCATCTTTATTTTTTCCCCTTTACCGATCTACGAATCAAATCTAATCCTTTCATTACTGCACTGTGACGAATGTACTTACGGTCGCGCGTAAAGTGGTGCAACTCTGCAAATGTTGGCTTATCTTTTTCAGCGATACCAATCCATACCGTTCCAGCAGGCTGGTTTTCCAATTCATCTGGACCAGCTACGCCAGTAAATGAAACACCATAATCAGCACCTGTTAATTTTCTTGCTTGTTCTGCCATAGCAATTGCACAAGCTTCACTGACAACACCATTTTTATCCAGCAGATCATGGGGGATTTTTAATAGTTGTTCTTTCATTTCCTTAGAATAAGTAACAAATCCGCCAACAAAAACTTCTGAAACTCCTGGAATATCTCCCAAAGTACTTTGAAAAAGTCCTGCTGTTAAACTTTCTGCCGCAGTAATAGTCTTCCTCTTTTCCTTCAACTGTTCAACCGTAACTTTTGCTAAACTGTTCTCATCTCCATAACCATAAAAGTACGCTCCTACTTTTTCCATAATTTGAGCCTCTACTGCTGAAAGCATGGCTTCTCCCTTTTCTTTACCAGAAACTTTTGCCGTTAAGCGCAAAGTTACTTCATTCGGTTTAGCATACGGAGCTATTGTGGGATTCGTTTGAGCATCCATTAGTTCCTTTAAATCGGTTACTAATTGAGACTCGCCAATTCCATAAAAACGTAATACTTTTGACATCAACTGTTCTTGTTGTGGAACCATCATTTCCAATAAAGGCCGTGCGTTTTGATGAAACATCGGTTTTAGTTCATTAGGTGGCCCAGGAAGTAGCAAATAACTGGTATCCCGTTCCGTAATTAACGTTCCAGCAGCCAAGCCTGTTGGATTTTGAATCACTGTCCCTCCTTCTATGATTAGTGTTTGTCTCAAATTGTTCTCTGTCATTTTACGCTTCGAGAAGGTGAAAAATTGTTTTAGTTTCTCCAACGCTTGTTGATTCTGCACTAAATTATGTTGAACATGTTTTGCTACAACATCTTTTGTCAAATCATCATCAGTAGGACCCAATCCCCCACAAAGAACCACTAACTCGCTGCGTTTTTCTGCCTCACCTAACAGCTCTTCCAAACGAGTAGGATTGTCTCCAACTACTGTATGATAATAGACTTCAATTCCTAAACTAGCTAACTCTTCAGATAGAAATGTTGCATTTGTATTTACTACCTGACCTAACAATAACTCCGTACCGACTGCAATAATTTCTGCCTTCATTTTTTTCTCCTTCTCTCGTTTAACATACGAAAAAAATTTCTCTTTTCATTTTATCACACTTGCTTTTTTTGAGGTAAATTTGCGTTTTTTCGCTTTATATAAGATATAGAAGTATTTTACCATGGGACCAAAAGTTAATTATGAAAATAATTGTGATATAATTATCCAGAAAGGGTATTCATTTTCAAAAAAAAACGTAATTGGAGGAATTAAAATGAGCTATTTGGTTTTGTTGGGAATATTTGGACTGCTAGTTGGATTTGCTTCCTTAGCGCAAGCAATCATCAAAAAGCAAGCAAAAAACAGAGGTCTAATTATTATTGGGGTTAGCCTTTTTATGATTATCGGAGCAGCAATAGCTACACCTACCTCGCCAAAGATTGAACTTACCGAAAAAGTTATTGAAACGAATTCAAAAGGTGTAGCTCTTATTAAAGGAACAACAAATGAGCAAAGTACTATCCGCATTGATGATAAAAAAATAGCAGTCAAAAATGAAACCTTTGCTTATTCTATTCAATTAAAGGATAAAAATGCAAAAAAACTTACCTTCGTAGCTTCTATAAATGATAAGGATAAAGTAGCCACCATCGAAGTTAAGCCGTCAAAAGAATTTCTTGCTTTCCTTGATGAAAAAACTCAGACCGCTGAAAATTTGACTAAAGTAAAAACTGCCCTTGCTCTAGCTGAAAATGAGCCGACACAAAAAAATTATGATGAGGCTGCTACTTTGGTGGCTTCGCTATCCAGAAATCAAAAAGAAGACCAGAAAAGGTTAGCGATTGTTAAAGAGCACATTCCAATTTACACAGCCGTTAGTTTAGCGGAGCAAGAGCAAACCAAAGAAACACTTGACTCTGCTACCGCATTCGTTGAAAAAGCAACTTTAAATAGAGCTGATTTAGCCAAACGTTTGACGAAACTCCAACAAACAATCACTGAAAAAGAACTAGTTGCTTCGGCTAAAGCAGCCGTTGAACAAGCAGAAAAGGACCCGACAGACAAACATTATTCACAAGCTATTGAAAAAATCAGCGCCCTTCCAAATGGAAGCACCGCTTTTTCTGAACGGATAAACAAAGTAAAACAAACCATAGAAACACAAAAAGAAGCTGCTAAGCAACTGGCAGAAGCACAAAAGAAAGCCGAAGCTGAAGCTATCGCGGCACAAGCTGAAGCAGAAAAAGCACAAAACCAAGCTCCGGCAGTTGGGCAAACTGTCTTAATCACCCCTACTGGAAAAAAATACCACACCTATAAATGTGGCAATGGTGATTATTTTGAATCTACCTTAGCTGAAGCACAGTCAAATGGCTTGACACCTTGTGCTAAATGTTATTAAAAAAGTGTCTGTTACCAAACTTAATGCGTTTGGTAACAGACACTTAATATAGAAATATTGCATTCCCCTCCTATTTCTAACTCAAAAGACTTTCTTACAATCCAACTAACTACTTCTTACCATAACCTTGTTCATTTATTTTTTCTGAGGCCAAGTATCCAGATTGAACAGCTGCCTCAAAGGTTGGATAGACCATATAGTCCCCCGCTAAAATCAACGACCCTTCATTCAACTCATGTAATTTTAATAGTCTCTCGTAAGCTCCTGGATTCATCACTGGATAACCATAAGTGAATTTTTTGATGTCATGTCCTGTTATTTTGCTACTTGCTGACTCAAAGATTTTATCTAAATCTCGGTAAATATTTTCAAGCAACTCTTGATCACTAATTGTGTCTAATTCGTGATTACTACTTGATTCAGGTGCAACATAAACTGACATAATATACCCGTCAGCATTTTCTTTCGTTTCATCATATGCTCTTTCCACCCAAGTCGCATCATATACATCTGTAAAATAGTAGCCATCTGGAACAGCTAAATCAAAGGCTTTATTAAAAATTGGTTCATCAGAAAACAGTGCTACAGTTGCATAAGAAGCATACTCAATGTTTTTCATGATGTCCTTTTTCTCTTTTGAAATTACATCAGCCGCTATTCGCAAGGCCTCTGGTGCTGGCACTGCTAAAATAACGTTTTTCCCACGAACTTTCTTCTCTTTTCCATCATTTTGAGCATAGGTGATTACGTACTCTTTTCCATCTTTAGAAATATTAGTAACGGTACTACTTGTTCTAACTTTATCACCTAGTACGTCTCCTAACTTGTTCGTAAGTTCAGTCAATCCTTTCGTAAAAGAATAAGAACCAGATTCTTCTTTCTTGGCATTTTCATATTCTTGTCGGATAGCTTCTTCAGTGTTTCTTGCTGCAAAAGCCTCTTCTGTTAATTCCTCATCTGTTTCATCGTAATCAAAGGCCACTTCCGGTATTAAATTTAACGCAGAGATTTCATCAATAGTAGCGCCAAACAATCCTTTTGCTGTAACATTGTATTTTTTACTGTAGACTTCTGGAATATCATTGTCTTTCAACCATTTACTTGCAGTAATATGATCTAATTGCTTCATTCGTTTATTATAGTCTAGTTCTGGTAGCTCATCATAATTTTGATACTCATCTGCAATAAGTTTTGTAAATTTTTTGTAATCATCAAAACTACTGTTGTTTATTAAATAGCGCTCAACACCATCGTGACCATAATAAAACTCTTTTCCATCAAAGTAGGCATCCATCGGTGAAGGAATTTCTTTTGGTTCTAATCCTAACTCATCAATCATCTGAGCTAAAGTTGACTCAGGTGTGCCAAGGTACTCTGTTCCTTTAGCATAGCTGAAATCTTTGTGAACCTCAGAAACTGTTCGACCACCCACTGTATTGCTTTGTTCTAGAAGAATGAAATCTTGTTCTTTCAAATAATAGCCACTTGTTAAACCAGTGATTCCGCCACCAACAATGATGGTATCATGTTCTTCAATTTCTTCATCTGTCTTGTCTGCCATATTTTCCACTTTCGAATTTGGAAAAGCAAACTTGCCACAACCACTCATTATTAGATACAACACCAACATCATTGATGCAATTTTTAATTTAAATATGTTCATTTTCAAAAACCTCCAGCTCCTATTAATTTAGAAATTTTTCAACAAAACTCATATGATAATCACGAACAATCTCTTTTACATGGCGCTAACTTTTCTTACAATGTTTGCCAACATAAATAGATCAATAAATTTGGCAATGAAAAATTGGAACGCAACAATAATTCCCGGATAAACTGGGTAGCGATAAAAGATTGGGAAAACTGTATATAAGACTGTTCGGATATCTTCTAAATAAGAAGTCCGATTGTTAAGAAAGTTCATTGCCACTTCCTGTGGAACAATATTGTACGCTTTAGAAGATATATAATAACAAAAAAAGATAAATCCTAGCTGCATCATCAGACTTAAATACGCCAATAAGCTATAAAAAATACTGAATATTTTATTAACGAAACTCGGTTCTTTAAAACTGTTAAAACCAACATTGATCAATTTATAAACGATAAAAATGTTTAGTAAACAAGAAATCACAATTAGTAATCTCAAATCGATTATTTCATATTCAATAATCGAAGATTGAACAAAAAACAATGAAAAATATAACAAGATAAAAAATATAGGCTTAATCATTTTTTTTAGTTCGAACCAATTTACTTTATCCATTTTATAGAACAAACTCATCACCCCTCCTTTGATTTCTTTTTACTACTTATTGACAAATCGCTGATAGTTAGTTGAAAAACAATGCCTTGTTCTGAGGTATCTATGCTAGCATTAGGCTTAGTTAGCGCAAATTCAGCACGTACTTGAAATCCATAACGCTCATAAAATTTCCAATTGCAGTCGGTAGTGGTCCAAAGAAATACTTTCTCCACCCCTCGCTTCCGGCAAAAATCAAGGTATCTCTTCATCAATTGTTGCCCATACCCCTGTCCTCTTAACTTCGGAGAAACAATGAACAAGTTAATTTCACCGTCAAACTCTTTTGCCAAAGCTTCACCATCTCTGTCATAGCTTTGCATCTCTTGATATACTTTACGCGCTTGCTTTTGATCCCCCAAATCTCCTAGTAAAATATGCCACCAGATTTCAAACTGGTTTTTCCAGTTAACAAGAGCATAAAGAAATGATTGCAAATACCCAACATCTTCGATACTTCCAAAGAGAATCCCTTGTACTTGGTCATTTTGATCTACTAGGAGATCTAAGTGCTGTGACCAGTTTACACAGTTTAAAACATAATACTTGTAAATGTATTCTGGATGTTTCGGCGCGGCAAAATCTTCTTCAAAGAGCCAGGTACTTTTAATTAATGCCATGCAGCTTTCCAGATACTTCTTTTCAAATTTTTTATGGCTTACTTTCATTTAGTCACTCATTTCTTCTATGATGATAGCTAGCGTAGACTCAAACTGCTCAAGATCTTCCTTTCTTACTCTATTTCGAACATTTTTAACAACTTGCTCTAACAAAGAATCATTTACACAATAATAATCCATAAATTTTTCAGTTACATTCAAAAAATAGCGGCGTTTATCAGTAGGATCTTGTTCCCTTTTCAGATACCCTTTTGTGATTAGCTTGTTGATTCGATAGTTGGCATTTGAAGTAGAAATTTTCAAAAAATCAGTTACTTCTGAATAAGTTGGTCGGTTTAAAAGATAAACAATCTCTAGTGTTGACATATCTGTAGAGCTCAAAGTAGATACCCCTTCAAACTTCTGATGCTCTATTGCATTTCGATAAAAATTTATGGCCAATTTGTTATAAAATTCATCAATCAATTCTGGTAGCATCTAAAAGTGCCCCTTTCAAATTACCTCAAAAATTTTAGCTAATTTTTTGTATATATTTAATATACTAAAAATGAAATAATTGTCAAGCTAAAATACTTCATAATTTAACGCCAAAATCAAAAAAGAGAGGACAGACAAACCGAAAAATCAGTTTTGTCTGTCCTCTTAATCCGAATAAATAGTGGTCAAAAAGGATCGATCATGGGAAATCCACCTAAGACCATTTAACTCATAATGTATCTACTAGTTTTTAGAGAGGCAACTCTGCTCAAAAAAACTTGTTTCATGCTTACTGATAAACACTAATTCGTTGATTTGGATGATTAGCGCTCTGAATTTCATCCAGCATAGCAATTGCATAATCTGCATAACTGATGTAGCTTTTCCCTTCAGCATTTACCGTAAACTCTTCCCCTGCAACTGAATATTCTCCTGTTTCTACACCTTCCGCGTCAAATTCTGCTGCTGGGCTAATATAAGTCCAATGAACCTCTGTTGCAGCTTTCAACAAATCTAATCCTTTGCCCATTGCTGTTGCTAATGGTTTGAACGCCTCTGGGAAATCTGGTGTATCCTTTAGCTGTATGTGATGCTGTTTATCTACGTATAGACTCCCAGCGCCACCAACAACCAGCAATCGCGTTTTTTGCCCTTTTAGAATAGCAATCAAGTGCTGCGTCGATCTAGTAAATTCCTCTACATCTTGCCAAAAACCTAACGCACTAACCAAAACATCGAAGCCTTCGACATCTTCTGACGTTAGTTGATAAATATTTTTTTTAACTACTGGAATGTCACTTCCTAACGTTGAAACATTACGAACAATTGCTGTTACTTCTAAGCCACGTTTTTGGGCTTCCTTTAAAATAAGTGAACCTGCTTTTCCATTGGCACCTAAAATTGCGATTTTCATTTATATTCTTCCTCTCTTAAATAGAACTTTTTTTGTTACATTTGATTTTAAAAAGCAAGAGGCATTTTTAGCCTCTTTTTCCAACCATTTGTGCAATAACTTCTGATAAATAAATATGCGCTAACTCTTCTTCCATTCGCTGTTGCACTTTAGAAAATTCATTCTCTAATGTCACTTGAATAGTTGCTCCTACGACACAATTAGGATTAGGATTTTGATGAATATTAAACACCTCTCGATCCAATTCAACTGCTTCATAAATAGCATACAGAGAAATTTCTTGCGGTTTTTTCAACAGATAATTTTTACTTAAACCTCGTGATGTTTGAATTAAACCAGCTTTTTTTAATTTGCTCATTAATCGTCTCACTACTACGGGATTCGTATTCACACTAGATGCGATAAACTCCGAAGTCACTAGCTCTGGCGGTCCTATTTCAATCAAACTTAAAATATGAATCGCAACACTTAATTTTGTCGACATGGCCATGTCCTTCACTCCAAACTAATGTAACGATTTTAGTTACATATTTATTTTACAATTTAATCTAGAAAAAGTCAACTATTTAAAATATAAAAAAATAAAAAACGACAAGTATGCAATCGCTTCCAAACTCGATGATTTATATTCTCTTTAATGATAGAATACTATTATAACGAAAGGAGCGACTAACTGTGAAAAAATATGAATTTGTCTCAATTAAGCCCATATCCAAAGGAGGCGTAATCGGTGAGCTCACGGAACATCGTCAAATCATCTCTGATTATGCTTCAAAAGGTTATACCTTTATCACAGCGATTCCTGTTGAAACCAATGCTAGTGGCTATCCTAGAAAATTTGATCTTGTCTTTGAAATCGAGAGTGATTGAAATCCTCTCTTTTTTATTGTGAGTCCTGTCAGGCACAGACTTCCAAGTCATTAGAAAGAAAACTGAGTCTCTTACTAATCTACATTCAACTGATTATTTTGATACATAGCGAGTATTTTTCTTGCTAGAGGTTCCAGTACTAACCATTGCAAAGTCAGAGCCATAATAATAGATTTAGCAAAAACAGTTAGGTATATCTGAAAAATATTTCCTGAAAACCACCCTTTGTTATTAAACCAAAAACAGACATAAAATAACCATACCAAAAACCTTAGAACCTGAGATAGCTAAAATAACTTGGACAGGATTTTCTTTATTGATTGGTAATTTAAAAGCAATTTTTGACCACAGGAGCACCGATAACTGCATCAACAATAAAAGCGACTATAAATCCTGGAAGAAACAAAAAAATAACTGATTGTATCAATTCTTTACTAAAACCTTCCACTGATGCTGTATTGTAAATAGTCATTCCAAATGCCATCATACTTCACATCACCGTTGTAAACATAAGACCTTCTTTTTTATTTCTTGGCATTCTATTCCACTCCATTTTTAATAGATTTTGACACAATTCTCATCGTAGCATAACAAAAATATTTTCGTAAGTTAAATTTTCACTAGAAATAATCTCTAAAAATTTCTTTTACTATTTTCTTTAAACTACTATCTCTGTTATCTTTTACAAAACAAAAAAACAGTTTCATCAAAGATTGTTTATGCTAGTCAAAATGATTCTTCATTCATCTAACTTAAAGTCTTATGATGTCACTGTTATTCTTCATTCCAAGTAAATTTATTTCAACCCTTTTTCAACATCTTGAATCATCAAGTGTGTTGACTCTATGCCACCACCACTTAAATACCAAACATCTGGTTGTAAGAAAATAACTTTGCCCTTCTTACCAGCGTTTGTTTGTTTCACTAATTCATTCTCTTGAACATTATTATTCGTATCGTCCCCACCAATCGCTCTGGTACGGTCAATCACAAACAATACATCAGGATTTTTTTCTAAAACATATTCATAGGATACACTTTGCCCATGAGTAGAAGCTTCGATATTTTCGTCTGCTAGTTTGAATCCAAAGGTATCGTGGATAATGCCAAAACGAGAGCCTTTCCCATATGCAGATAGCTGTCCTTCATTTACTAAAACCACTAACGCTTTTTCTTCACTTTTTTCAGCTTTGGCTTTCACATCGGTAATTTCTTTTTCTAATTCGCCAATCTTTTTATCCGCAATCTCTTTCTTATCAAAAATCGTCCCTAAAGTTTCAATATTTTGTTTCGTCGATTCCCAAGTATTTTTTGCGTCTACTGCTAAATAAATTGTGGGTGCGATTTTGCTTAACTTATCTTGAAAGTCCTGTTGTCTGCCAGAGATAATAATTAAGTCTGGAGCTAGCTGATTAATTTTTTCTAAATCTGGTTCTTTAATCCCACCTGCAGATTCTACTTTAGTGTATTTTTCTAAATATTTCGGTAAATTCTTTGTTGGAGCTCCTATCACTGTATCCCCTTCGCCTAAATCATCAATGGTGTCTAGTGACCCATTATCAAAAACAACGACCTTTTTGGGATTTTTCGGCACTTCAACAGAGCCATTTGAATCTTTTACTGTAATGGTTGTTGCTTTTTCAGAACTCTTGTCCGATTCTTCCGTTGTCTTTTTACTATTACCACAAGCTCCTAAAAGTACTAAACTAAGCAACGATACTGTTGCTACTGCTAAAAATTTCTTCATTTGTAGTTTCCTCCAATAAATTTCATTTATGATAAAATTTAAACTTAATTAAAATACATGCAGAATCGCTTGCCTTCAATTTCACAGATCCGAATATTCATACCATAAAGTTTGTTTAAAACTTCCGATTGAATCACATCATCTGTTGTTCCATGCGTGAAGAGCTTACCATCCTTCATGGCAACAATTTCATCAGCATAGCTAGCGGCAAAATTGATATCATGAAGCACGATAATAACTGTCTTACCAAATTCATCTACCAATTGACGCAAGGTTTGCATCATCTGAACCGCATAATTCATGTCCAAATTATTTAATGGCTCATCAAGAAGAATATAATCTGTATCTTGTGCTAGAACCATCGCAATGTAGACTCTTTGAAGCTGTCCACCAGAGAGTGTATCAATCATCTCGTCAGCTAGCTCTAATAAGCCGAGATTTTCCATCGCCGTTTCTACTTTTTGATGGTCTTCTTTCTTCAATCGTCCTTTTGTATACGGAAAACGACCAAAATTGACTAATTCACGGACCGTAATTTTTAAATTGATACCATTTGCTTGTTTTAAGATAGAGAGCTTTTTTGAAAGTTCACTGGATTTCCAGGCTTTTACTTCATTATGATCCAAATATATTTCACCAGTATCTTTAGGAATCAAGCGACTCATCATGGAAAGAAGCGTACTTTTTCCTGCACCATTTGGGCCAATAAAGGCTGTTAATTTTTGCTCCGACACTGGTAACTGTATTTCTGAAACAACTACCTTTTCACCATATTTCTTGGAAACATTTTTTATTTCAATCATGTTCGCTGCTTCCTCTCACTGATAATTTTTCCAACAAAGTAAATCCCTCCACCAAATTCAATGACAATACTTAATGTGGTATTAAGTTGAAAAATTTGCTCTACAAGAAACTGACCTAAAACTAATAACAAAATGGCTAACAAACTACCACCGATAAATAGATCTCTATGTCGATAAGTTCCCATAAATTGATAACTCATATTGGCCACAATAAAGCCTAAAAAAGTTACGGGTCCAACTAAAGAAGTAGACAACCCAACTAAAGCACTAATCACAATCAACAAAATCGTTTGAAAGCTTGAGACATTAATTCCTAAATTCACTGCTTGGTCATTCCCCAAATGCAGAACGTCTAGCGCAGGACTTTGTACCCATAGGAAAAGGGCTAACCCAACAATCCCAAGACCTGCAATGATTAAATACTGACTATTTACATTTCCGAAACTTGCAAACAACTTTCCTTGTAATAAATCATACTCATTCGGATCCATAACAACCTGCAAAAAGGTACTGATACTATTAAAAAATGTTCCTAAAATAATCCCAATCATTAATAGTAAAAATAAATCATTGCCACTTCTTTTTAACAGTAGTTTTGCCAGTGAAAAACCAGCTATAACCATTAATAAGACATTTAGAAAAAAAGTACCCATAGAATCTTTTCCCAACAACTGTTGCCCTCCTAAAAAGAAAAACAACAAGGTTTGGACAAAGACATAAAGTGAATCTAACCCTAAGATATTAGGCGTTAAAAAATGATTTTGTGTCATTGTCTGAAACGAAATGGTCGAAAATGCTGCCGCAATTCCCACAAATACAAATGCTAATAACTTCTTCCCTCGTAATTCTAATGCAAAAGCCCAGTTTCCATAGGTCTTATAGGATAAATATAAGAGACATATACCTAGAACAGCTAAAATCAAAACAAGGATTTTAATCGCTGGTCGTTGAAAATATTTTTTCATGCAGGCTGCCTCCTCATTAATAAAGCAATAAAGATCAAGCTACCTAAGACACCTACAACGACACTAACCGGAATTTCATAAGGCGCAATCACAACTCGTGCTAAAATATCACAGATAAGAAGGAAAATCCCTCCAGCCATTGCAGTAATCGGTAGGGTGTTCTTCATATGATCGCCATAACGCATAGAAACGAGGTTAGGAACAATTACCCCCAAGAAAGGAATACTTCCCACCATAATCAAGACAACCGCACTAGCCAAAGCTACAATGCTTAATCCAAGCATTTGAATCCGCCGATAATTCATTCCTAAATTAACCGCCAAGTCCTCACCCATTCCAGCTACCGTAAATTGATAAGCAAACAAATAAATAATCACTAGCAGTGGAACAGTCAAATAAAGCAATTCATAGCTTCCTTTCATAACTGTAGAAAAATTCCCTTGTAGCCACGAAGACATATTTTGAACTAATTGAAACTGGTAAGCAAAAAAAGTAGCGATTGATCCAACAATATTTCCGAACATCACACCAACTAAGGGAATCATTACTTGATTCTTAGCAGGTAGAAATCTAGTAATATAAATAAAAATCATCGTTCCACCTAAAGCAAATAAAAAAGCGACAAAGGAACGGAATAATAAAGGTGCTGTCGGAAAAAATAACATTACAACTAAAATCCCCAGTCTAGCACTATCCATCGTTCCAGCCGTACTAGGTGAAACAAATTTATTTTGTGTTAAATGTTGCATAATCAACCCTGAAACACTGATCGTACTTCCAGCAATGACTAAACTAACGGTTCTAGGAACCCTCGTTGTTAATAAAACCAATTGCTGTTGATAATCCCCATGCAAAATTTCTGTCAGAGAAATATTCTTTACGCCAACAAAAATGGACAACACAGCTAAAAGGAGTAAGAAAATAAATAGGCCTATCTTTTTCATAAACGCACTCCATCTTTTCTAATTGAGAATGATTTTCATTCTTGATTATTAGTTTATGCGAATTCAACCAGAAAAGCAACTCTTTTTTCATTCTATTTTAAATAGGATCTTAAATTCTCTGCTAATTATTTTTTGAAATTATTCTATGCTATAATTTATCTATAGATATGAGACCGAAGGAAAGGAAGCGAGTGAAAAAAGAATGGCGCAAGATGATTTACAAAAAAGATTAGACAACTCTATGTATGGAACCCCTTTAATAAAACCTGAGGAACAAAAAAAATATCTGGGAACCTTCAGAGAACGATGCTACCTTACAATGAACGTTCGTCAAATGGCAAAACCAGAATTGAGAGCGGATTTAATCACGGAATTAAGGAAGTATCCAGAGGCTTCTGTATTATTAAATGGCACCCTTACCAGCCAGTTACAAGCCACTTATATCAAACTACTGACGGATATAGGAGCAAAATTTACGATTATTAACGATGGTGTTACCAACACTCCTGAATCAGTCGGACTGATTCTAGCTGCAAAAGAAGCGGTGAATCAAGATATCATAGATATCGAAGAAAAATATCCTAAACAGATCAATGAACAAGAAAAACCAGAGAAAAAAAGTTTTTGGGGCAAATTGTTCCATTAAAAGGAGAGAATTAAAATGATCGAAGCAAAATTTTTAAAAGAAGATTTAGCTAATGCCTTGAATGTTCACATTACCCTTTTAAAAGATGTCGATTCAATTGATAGTGACCACTTAGATGCTTTCATTTTTATGATGCGGAGTTTTGGCTTTATGTTCGATAGCGCCCCTAAAGTTTTGATTAACAGCGATGAGGAAGAATTGAAATACATGATGTTTCAATATTACAGCTTACTGAACGAGTTAAAGTACAACATTTTTCTTAATTTTCCTTACGCCCATTTACAAGGAAGGAAATTAATCGAGATTGTTGATGACTTTCCGACAACTTACGAACGAGAAATGAAACAATGGTGGGAAAATATGACTGGATTGGAAATTGAAGAAACAAAACAAACCATTGCAATTAAAGAATTAGAGTATTAAAGCGTATGATTTAGGCTCATTGTCAACTAGTGTTGGTGAAGAAAAACCAATAGAATAGTGTGAGTTAGAAAAAGTTTGTAGAGGGATCATTTCTCTACAGGCTTGTTCTTTTTCATGGGATTGAAAAGGGTGGTTCCTAGAGTTAATAGAATTCTCAGTTTGAAGTTATAGAAGCTTCTAAAGCCATACGCATTTCGTTTCAATACTTTAATGTGATTGTTCAAACACTCTAAGGAACCGTTAGAATATGGCTGTTCAAGTGCGTTTAAAATGCCTTCTTGATACTGTTTAAACGTCTTAATGGTTGTCGCATATTTCTCTGATAGATGAGAATAGTTTTGTTTTAAAAGCTCTTGAAACCAGTGAGAATCTTTCGTCCGAACCGCTGCTAGAAAATCTTGGTAGACACCATATCCTTGCTTGAGTTCTGGGCTATAGGAAAGCAAGCGGTCAACGACTTCTGATTCAGTCAA
>NZ_MIEK01000020.1 GCF_001742285.1 Enterococcus rivorum
ACCATGGACACCCTTGTTTTCGACTAGGTACTTTCCGTTACTTGGACGTACTCGGGACTTTAACCCGTTAGAGTTTGACCATGCCGGGCAAACAAAAAAGAAACTAAACTCAGTAAGTTCAGTTTCTTTCCATGTTCATTAAATTAAAGTGCTTTATTTTTTTCACGACGAGCAATTGCTGGTAAGATCATTCCCAGTAAAATCAAAACAACTGGTGTAATTATATTAGAAGCTAATTGGAACATCCAACCTTGTGGATCTTCTGCATAAGTAAATTTTGGCACCATTCCCAAAATACAAGCAAATGCAGTAAATAGGAAGCACCATAATCCAAAACCAAATCCAATTTTAGGATTTTTAACGAATTTATATTCTGAATCAAACTTCTTGTGAGCTTTATTCAATAACATGTAAGCAAAGAATACCCACAAATAACGCATCGGCATAACTACTGAATTCAGATTCGTCAACCATTTAACTAATTCGTTCATGTTTTTTAAACCAAGCATCGGTAACGCAATAATGATACTAACTAAAATCCCAGTCAGTACATATCCATTGATTAGCGTTCCTTTTTTATTTTTCTTACGCAACCATGATGGCACATAATCGGAATCTGCATCTGCTAAAAGAATTTTTAATGGAGCGTCAATTGAAAAGGCTAATGCTGCAATCTGTCCAGCACAATTGGTAATTGCATAAATGACCATCAATAAATTCCCAACGCCGTAATACTCTCCTAACATCTGGAACGCGCTATAGGCACCATTTGCCATTAAATCTTTAGGAATGTTGTTACTAGCAAAAAGCATTCCCATTGCAAAAGATCCCAAAACAGCTGAAACTCCAACCATACTAGCTAAAAAGATCATTCCTTTTGGAAATTCTTTCGCTGGATTTTTTGTAGAATTTACGTACGGAGAAATTTTTTCTGCTCCACCAACCGCGAAGACAAGCATTGACACAGTTGTGAAATACCCAAAGTCAAACTTAGGAATATAGGTACTTACCTTGTCTAAATGAGGTGTTGCGAATTCTACAGATGAATTAATCATTGGTGCGCCAACTGCTAGTAATATAAAGAGTATTGACATCACAAACATCGCTGTTCCAGCAATTCCACCGATGACTTTTAAAGTCGTTAAGCCTTTAGTTGATAACATTAAGAAAATTAAAAAGATAACTAATGAAATTAATGAAACGGTAGCAATCGGCATCGTGTTAACTAGATTTCCATTTCCTTGAAACGCCCATCCAAGCGCAATCAAGATCGCTTGTGGCTTTTGTGCTAAGTAAGGAATATGTACAACCCAGTATGTCCAAGCAGCATAATAAGCTAAACGCTTCGTGCTGGTATTTTGAACCCACGAACTTACACCACCATTACTATCTTTGAATGTTGAGCCTAGTTGACCAACAATCAGCGCATAGGGAACGAAATATAATACCAAAATCAAAACCCATGAAGTAACCACAGATATTCCTTGCTGTGCATAATTATTTACGACATTCCCAAGTCCCCAAACCATGTTGAAGGCAATTAGACCGACCGTAAACCATCTTAATTGTTTCTTTTGATCCATAAACACACTCCTTAAAATTTTAGAACGCAAAGTAGGAAAAACGATACAAAAAACAGGAAAAATACAAAGACAATAAACGTTCCTACTGTGCTAAAGTGAAAACTTCCTTTCTTATCATAATCACTTTTCATTTTTAAAACAAGCGTTCTTATCGTAAAATGACTGTTTTTTCAGCATTTTTTTAGATAGCGGATAAATACAACATTTTATTTTAATGATTCTATTATTTATATCCCTAATCATCAGATATAGTCTGATTCTATCATGTTTCCATCAAATGAAATTTACAGATTTCCTCATTTACTTTCTCATTTTCGTCATTTCCATCAATGAATGGATATTCAAAAAATACTGAAATAAACCATGAATCGATTTATTTCAGTTCAAACTATTTTTATTTAAGATCTGATTTTAAAGGTTTTGGAAGCCATTTTATAAACCACAATAAAGCCTATAAATACATAAATCAAACTACCTATCGAAATAATAACAACGTAAAAATAACCTAGAGAACTTAATTGCATACTTATATAAGAAATCCAATAAAGTAGCACTGATACAAATTTGTAGAGTGGACTAACTACTGACATATCTCCCGTGAAAGGTTGTAACAAATAATAAATAAATAGTTCATGAAAGGAAAACAAGAACGCTAAAGCTGTCAAAGCCAATAGTAATACACTAAAAAACTGCCAATCTAACAGAAAATCATTCAGTAAATGAAGCAACAAGTAACAAACAAAAATCCCAGCTGAAATAATGCTATTGTAGTAAAATGTTTGCTTAAATCGATAATTAAATCCCGTAATAATTGTTTTTGGTTCACGATAGAATGGATAATATAACATTGAAACATCACAGTTAACAAAAACCATTTGAACTACTTTTTTACCAAACGTAGCAAAATACATAATAAAAAATAATCCCGGCAGTGAAGTTGTAATCGTCTCAATTTTTACATGTTTAAATGCACCCAACAAACTAGCAACAATAATAATTATCCATGCTGAAGCAATATAATAAAACCTGTAACGTAATGATTTATTCAAAATAGATCGATAGCGACTAAATAATAATGCATTCAAATAATTACTACCCGATAAACTTTGAAACTCCTTTTCAGCATTAAGAACCAGATTTTTTTGCATTCTTAGACCTTCAGAAAGATATTGATTCTGAGATTTTTTTGCTTCCTGTACTTCTTTCACTTGGATGGTTGATCGTTCTAAAAGAAAGTTAATAAATTCATTTTCTTGTTTAAAATGAAGAAATAACCAGAGACTTACTGCAAGTATAACTGCTAAAAATAGGATACCTAACCAAGAAGTAAAAAATGCTATCAACGATTGACTTATCTGAAAATAATATAGCCCAACTCCAATTCCAATAATAAACAAACTAAAGAAACCATTAAAAATTATTCTATTCTTGTTGGATAGCTGCCAAGTATAGATCATTCGTCCAAAATATAAAAATAAATAACTAAAAGCTAAATAACTACATACGATAAATAGTGGTAAAAAAACTCTATTTGCTGTCACTACTCCTAAAATCAACGCTGCCGGAATGTAGGTTAATCCTTGATATAAGCGATCAATGATACTTTCACCCCGAATAACGTCTGCTTTTTTCAAGAGAAAATGATCATAAAAATCAATCAGCTTTTGCTCAACAGAAAAAGAAACGCCAGCATAAAAGTTCCTCAAAATAACAATGAAGAAAAACCAAATAAATAGACCGTTGTTTATAACAGCTAAATCTACACCACCTCTTATATTCTCTGTAAGAGCATTTTCTCCTTCGATAAAAAACATTATTACAATGAATAAACCTAACTTAATGAATTGCATGAGAATACTAAAAAATATACTGATAATAACGCTGACAACTGTCACAATTTGCTTGATTGGATAAATTTTATATACCGTTGAAGGAATTTTCTTTCCAACGACTGGAATTCTTCTAACAAAATAAACGAAACCATTGATCATTTTTACCATTCGAGTTAACTTCAAATACCAGTAATTTCGTAGATACGTTAAAAATATAGTCATTTGCTACACCTCTTCTTCTTGAACAGGCTCAACATCCTTGTCAGAAAGAATTTGAATCACTTCTTCTTCAAAATCTTTGTCGTGAATCCTTGCAGGATCAACACCAATTAACTTATTATGATGTAATAGAACTACTTCATCACAAAGATCTTGCGCCAATTGCAAGATATGTGTAGAAAAAATAACAACAGATTTATTTTTTGCTTTGATAATCATTTCTTTCATTTCATGCGCAGCAACCACATCAAAGGACGTTAATGGTTCATCTAACAGTAAAACAGGTGATTCTACCATTAACGAAACAAGCATTTGTACTTTATTTTGCATTCCATGAGAAAAATCTTTCAGTAAGCGATGATGATCTTCTTCTTCAATGCCCACAGAGAGTAAATATTCTGTTGGTGTCTTTTCATTAGCGATTCGCTTTCTATTGATATCAATAAAAAATTTAACAAATTCATAGGCTGTCATAAATGCAGGTAAATGTGGGGCTGTATAAACAAAGCCAATGTCTGTATCTTCGTAGTCTTGTTCTTTTTCTCCCGACTTTTCCAAAAGAATTGTTCCACTATCAACCATCATATTTCGAGAAATACAATTAAAAAGTGTTGTTTTACCAGAACCATTCCTCCCCAATAAGCCATAGATTTTTCCTTTTTCAAATGTATAACTTGCCTCATTAAAAATAACTTTTTTTTCAAAATTTTTGTTAATTTTTTCTAAAATCAATTTCATTATTTAACCACTCCTTTTTTAAGCACTTTACCCTTAATTCAACACGTGATAATACCCTTTCTTTAAATAATACGACAATTTTATAAACTAAACAATCTTTTTTTCACCAACAAAAGAATAAAAAAGAAAACTGAGAAAAAATTAACTACCTTTTTTCTTAGCTCTCTTTTTTTTATTTATTTTTCTTCATTACCCGCTAATACTTCAGAAGCTGTCTTTTTGGTCGTCGCTTCTAAAAAATGATAATAATTGGGCTTCTTATCATAAAATATTTCCTCTACTAGAATAGCCTCAGAATTGTCATCTAGTAGATCGACAGCTATATAGTATGAGTCATCATACAAGCCATGATAAAACAACGTACTTCCACAGTTTTTACAAAAACCTCGTTCCGCCCACTGGGAAGAAGAGTAGCGAGTAATTTCGTCTTCATTTTCAAATGAAACTGTTGCTCCTTTTCCTGCACTGATAGATAAAAATGGCCCTGCTGTCCATTTGCGACACATTTCGCAATGACAAGCATCTACTCTCATATCTGTATCGTTAATTGTAAAAGTTATCTTTCCGCATAAACATTGACCATTCTTCTTCATTTGCTTCTCACCTTTTTCAGCTTTTCTATTGCAACATCTAAATCCTTAGCTCTTGCAAGTACAGATATAACTGATACCCCGTCTACATCGGCTTGCCAAACTGCTTGAACATTTTCAGTATCAATTCCACCAATTGCAACAACTGGTAGTTTAGCTAGCTTAACAAGTTCTTGCAATTTAGTTATTCCAATTTGTTTTTGAGCATCTTTTTTTGAAATCGTACGATAAACAGGCCCAATTCCATAATAACTAACCCCTTCAAGTTGGTTGGCTTTAGCGACTTCCATTTCATCGTAACAGGATAAACCAACAATTTTATCAGGGAACAAATTCAGGACATCAACAATATTTTGGTCTTCTTGTCCTACATGAATACCGTCTGCACCTATTTCTAAAGCTAATGCAACATCATCGTTAACAATAAAAGGAACGGAATATTTTCGACAAAGTTCTTGACAAACTATTGCCATTTGCTTGATTTCTTCTGATTTTTGCAAGCTTCCGGTGCCTTTTTCACGATATTGAAAACAAGTAATTCCTGCCTTCAAAGCTGCTTCTAATTTTTCTGGAAGCGTTCCTTTCAAAATATCTTGCGTTCCTGCAATAAAATACAATGACAACATCTTATTATATCCTCTCACTTTGCTCAACCTTTCTATACGCCCAATGGTTAGTTGGGCCGTTCCCATGACCTACTTGAATGCCATCTTCAATCGCCGCCTGTATAAAATGTTTCGCTGTTGTTACCGCGGTCAAAACATCCATTCCCTTAGCTAGTTCAGCTGCAATACAGGCGGAAAAAGTACAACCCGTTCCATGAGTATTTTTAGTATTGATCCGTTTACTTGATACCCATTCAATTGCCCCACTTTCTAATAAAATAACATCAGAGGAGTTATCCCCGTCTAAATGATGTCCCCCTTTTACAACGACATTTTTCGCTCCTAAAAGTTGGATTTTCTTTGCTGCTAAAACCATCTCTTCTTTAGTCCCAATGTTCATTTGACTTATGACTTCGGCTTCTGGAATATTTGGTGTAATCACAAATGATTGTGGAATTATTTCTGTAATTAAGGCTTTAACAGCGGAATCTTTTAGCAAAGCATGACCACTTTTCGCAATCATTACAGGATCGACAACTAACGGACCGAAGGCACTATGTGTTAAAAAATCTGCAACTAAATGAGTAATTTCTTCGGTAAAAAGCATCCCTGTTTTTACAGCCGAAATAGTAAAATCTTCCGCGATCACTTCTAACTGTTCTTGAATAGCTTGAATGGGTAAGTCATAAACTTTTTTTACTCCCTGTGTATTTTGGATAGGTAACGCGGTTAAGACTGATGTCCCAAATACTTGTCTTTCTTGAAACGTTTTTAAATCCGCTTGTAGCCCCGCACCTCCACCACTATCGAATCCAGCTATCGTTAGTGCTTGAATTGTCTCATTCATTTAATTTCTCTCCTTTTCAATCATTGCTTTTCTTAATACTTCGATACTAGTTAACTTAGACAATTTATCCAACAACAGAGTTCTAAAAGAGCCGACAGCAAGAGAAGACAATTCATTTGCAACAAGCTCTCCTGCCAGTGCATACATTGTACTACCAACAACAATACTTTCTAAAGAACGTTTTTCATCAACAGCTAAAAAAGCCCCGCAAATGCAAGAATTTAAACAACCAGCTCCAGTCATTTTTGTAAAATAAGATGTCCCATTTTTTATATAATAGCTAGTAGTTCCATCTGTGATCGTGTCAATTTCACCGCTTACGGATACGAAAGTTTGTTGTTGCGTTGCTAATTTTTCTGCCATCAATCGAACATTTCCTGACCCAGTACCAGCATCGACACCCTTGGCATGCCATTTTTCATCTGCCAGTGCAGCTATTTCCCCAGCATTTCCACGAATCAACGTCGGATGAACTTGTTCCAATAAACGTAACACTGCTTTCTTTCGATAAGTTGTTGCCCCTGCTCCTACAGGGTCTAATACAACAGGTTTATTCAATTGATTCGCTTTTGTTCCAGCAATCAGCATTGCATCTAATTGCTCGTCATTTAGAGTTCCCATATTCAATACCACTACATCTGCTATCGCCACAACTTCCTCTAATTCCTCAATTGTGCTAGACATAAATGGAGAAGCTCCTACTGCTAAAAGACCGTTTGCTGAATCATTTGCCACAACAATATTGGTAATATTATGAACTAACGGATTTTTTCTTTTGACTTCTTCAATAAAACTAAACGGGATATTGTCATTTTTTTCTCTTGCTTCTTTCATGATTTTCCTCCTACGTTTTTTTGAGAAGCGATTTCTATCAATAGAAAAAGCGTTTCGAAATAGGTTTGAACCCTTCTCGAAACGCCTAATAGTATTTTATCATACGAAAAACGGTTACAACTTGCTAAAAAATAATTGCAACTATTTCTCCATTTTAATACATGCTATTTTTAGACGACTTCCCTACGCGAGTATCAACTCACAGGTTCAAAGGGTTTATTCAAGCAGAACATCTCAGTCATAACGACTCCCCTAGTACTTATTTAAAGTATAACACAATTATCTTATAAAAAAGAAGAAAAATCTCCCCTAGAATCAATCCATTTACAAAAAAACGAAGAATCCCAGGCTTCCCTCAGCCTCAGATCTTCGTTAATGAACTCTAAAAATTATTAAATTAGCTAATACCTTTAGCCATCTCTAAAGATCATTGCTCCTCTTCTAGCGCTTTTTCCCTCTCTTTACGAACGGCTTGAATCTCAGCTTTAATTTCTTTTCTTTTCCCTACTAACACATAAACCATTCCGATTAGAAAAGGTAGGACAAAGCTACCAAATCGATATAACAGTAAAGAAGACACAGCATCCACAGTACCAACTAAAGGTTTAAAAAGCATCAGATAAATAAATTCAAAAGGTCCTATTCCAGCTGGGGTTGGGAAAACACCAGATAGAATTACTGCAAAGCTAGTAAATGAAAGAACCAATAAAAAATCTATTTCAGGATGGTTTACCACTAATACAATGTATGGAATGACATACCAGAAAAATAGTTTACAAATGTTCCAAATAAAGATTCGACTCAGTGCAGAACGATCCTTTGTAATTGTTTGAACTGTTTCACGAAGAGAATAAATTTGTAAGTTCCATTCGTCCACCAAATTTCTCAATTTTTGACGCTTCAACCATTTATTGGCTAATTTTACTAAAAAGATCTGTAAGTTGATGCTACTTGATAGTATCAGTAATACAAAAATAATCAGAAAAGTTAAAATCATTCCGGTTAAAATAAAGGGAATCATTCCTGGTCTATATTCATAAAATAGTGAGAACTGAATGACTAAGCCAATCGCTGAAAGAAAAATAACTGCTGCTTTGTACATGATCATATGTAATGCCGTCACACCCACACCTTGAGATACAGCTAAACCTTTTTTCTTATAGTAAAAAACTTCTGAAACAAGTGTGCCTGTACCAAAAGAAATCACTCGATAAAAAGCCACATAGCAAGATGCAAAAAAACCATCTTTTGTCGTAAATGATGAAGTAAAATGACTAGAGATTTCCTTGATAGACTGACCTTCAATTATCTGATAAATAGTTCCTAATATTACAACTAATCCTATAACCATCCAACTAGTTTTAGCTAACTCTGAAAAAATGTCGCTAAGAGAGTTGTCCATTACAAAAAAAATAACACCTAATATACTTGCTAATAACAACACATTCAAAACTATTTTTGTCTTTGAATGACTTTTCATATTTTTCTCCTCATCACATTTTCAATTTCAAAAATTTATTATTTATTTACTATAATGAAGTACGTAACGGCTATCGCGAAAATAGCTCCTATGCCAAATATGAGATAGAAACGAAGTTTTTTTGTTTTATGGTGAAATAATTGCTGTCCTAACAATCCACCGATTCCCCCACCAATTAAGCCTAAGAATAGTAGGTTAAATTCAGGAACCCGCCACTTTCTTTTTCTCGCCTGCTTTTTATCATAATACATCATAAAAAATACTGTTAAATTAATGATTATCAAATAGATAAAGACTAAATTTTTAAACAATTAAATCACTCTACTTCCTTCAAAAAGTTCCTTTCATAGGATAACTTGAAACTAGTAGAATTGCAAAAAAGAATTCCATGATAATACAAAAAAGGCTAACAGTTTCAGTATGATTTAGTTTACCACACTTTTGTTTGACATACTTAGTATTTGCAATATCTTCTCAGTTTATCGAGGATGTTTCCTTTTCGGACAAAGCTAAAGGTTAAAACAAAACTAATAACGTTTCATTTCAACCTCTAGCGTTGATTATTATTTTGCGTTTAATTCAGCAATTTTCACAATAACATCTGTCGCTTTTTCCATTGCTTGTAGGGAGACGAACTCATAACGTCCATGCATATTTTCTCCACCAGCAAAAATATTAGGAGTTGGCAATCCCAAATAAGAAATTTTAGATCCATCTGTTCCCCCACGGACAGGCTCAATGATTGGTTTAATCCCTAATTCAATCATTGCTTGCTCAGCAATTTTCACAATACTCATGTCTTTTTCAATCACTTCACGCATATTGTAGTATTGGTCATACATAGCCACTTTGACACGTTCTTGTGCAAATTGTTGATTGATTTTCGTTTGAATTTCAGTTATTTTATCTTTTCTAGCTTTAAATTTTTCAGTATCATGATCGCGAATAATATAGCTCATTTTGGCTTCTTCTGGGCTCCCAGATAAGTGAGCTAAATGGAAGAACCCTTCATATCCATCTGTTTTTTCAGGTACTTCATCTACTGGCAACTCATTTTGAAAATCAATCGCAAGTTGCAATGCATTAATCATCGTATCTTTTGCCGTTCCGGGATGGACATTTTTCCCTTCAATCGTAATATCCGCTTGCGCAGCATTAAAGGTTTCATATTGGAGTTCGCCAACAGGACCACCATCCATCGTATAGGCAAAATCAACGTCAAATTGTTTCACATCGAATTTATTAGCCCCTACACCAATTTCTTCATCTGGACCAAACGCAACCCGGATCTTACCATGTTTAATGTCAGGATTTTTAATTAAGATTTCCATCGCTGTCATGATTTCTGCAATTCCAGATTTATCATCCGCACCTAAAAGAGTTGTCCCATCGGTTGTAATAAGTGTTTGATTTTTATAGTTTTTTAAATTGGGGAAATCGGTGATATTTAGTGTATATTTTCCTTCACCATCTAGTGGGATAGTCGATTCCCCATCGTAGTCTTCAATAATTTGGGGATTTACATTTACAGCATTAAAATCGGCTGTATCCATATGAGCAATAAATCCAATACTTCTAACATTTTTTTCAATATTACTTGGTAAAGTCGCCATCACAAAACCATTTGCTTCATTATAAAGAACATCACTCATTCCAAGCTCTTCTAATTCCTTTTTTAGAACATGCGCAAAAGCAATTTGTGTTTCTGTAGAAGGAGTTGTTTTACTTTCTGGATTTGAGCGGGTTTCTGTTTTTACATAGCTTAGAAAACGGGGTAATAAATTTTCATACATAAAGTGGTGCTCCTTTTAATCTAATTTTTATTTAAACTGAAACGGATTCGTGTTGACTTCCGATTCAATAAAAGTAATATCCCAATTATAGTCTTTTTTCCACTGATTGAATAGTTCAACTAATTTAGGTTTGCATAATTCTTCTATATAGTGACCTGGATCAATGACTGCTAAGCCTTCTGTCAACATATCGTGTCCAGTATGGTAATAAACATCACCAGTGATGTAAACATCCGCTTGGTTTGCTAAAGCATCAGGATAAAATTTTTCTCCGCTGCCTCCACAAATTGCAATGGTTTGCACTTTTTGACTCAAATCATTAGCGACAACGCGCAATCCATCCAATTGAAAGACTTGCTTAATTTTTTTAACAAATTCTTCCAACTCAATCGCTTCATTCAGCTGACCAACACGACCTAATCCATAGTCTTTCACAAGGTTTTCGATAGTGAATATATCATAGGCAGGTTCTTCGTATGGATGAGCTTGCAACATTGCTTTAATGACTGTTTTTTGGATTGTTTCTGGAAAAATAACTTCTATTTTTGCTTCTTGGACACTTTCTTCTCTATCAATCCCACCAATTGTCGGGTTTGCCCCTTCCATTGGAGTAAAACGTCCAGTACCAACTAGAGTGTAACTAGTATTTTTATAATCCCCTTGTGTTCCAGCACCAACTTCTCCTAAAGCCTCTCTCATGGACGCAGCATTCTCTAAAGGAACATAGACCGCTAATTTTTTATATGGAATACTGTGAGTTTTCGTCAAGTAGTTAGTATTTTGTATTTCTAACAATTCACAAAACCAATCATTCAATCCATTTTCAACGATATCCATATTGGTATGAGCTGCGAATACAGCAATATCATGCTTAAGTAAATCAGCGTACATTTTATTTTGAAATGAATCTGTATCTAAGCGTTTTACCGGACGAAAAATGGGTGGATGTTTCGCAATAATTAAATCTACTTTTTTTTCAATCGCTTCAGCGACAACTTCTGGACGAACATCTAAGGTCACCATTACCTTGTTTAACTCTTTATTCAGAGTACCGATGTGTAGTCCAACAGGATCGCCTGGTTCTGCCAACCATTGGGGACAATAGCTTTCAAACTTTGAAATAAATGTTACTCCACTTAAACTCATTCTGCTAAAACCTCCTTGATTTCTGTTACCTGCTGTTCAAATTCTTGAATTTTAGTTTGTTGCTTTTCACCAGATTTTCTAAGTTGTTGCAAAACATATTCTCGCTGTTTTTGTTCTAACTGCCATTTTTTTATAAAAACGGACGATTTTCTTGTTAACAAAACAGGACCAAAAAGAAGCTCCTTATTACTGTATTTTACTGATTTCGCAGTTTTTTCAGCTACAATTATTTCATATATTTTATCATTTTCTTCTAAAATATCCTCTTCAATAATAGTGTACCCATTTTTTGTTAGCCATTCTCTTAGAACTTTTTCTCCAACATTAGGTTGCAAGATCAGACGTTCATTGCCTTTAATACGCTGGTTATTTCTTCCAGCTTCTAAAATATCTCGAATCAATGCGCCACCCATTCCGCATATCGTGATGACATTTATCGCATCTGTTGGTTCTATTGCATCCAACCCATTTGCTAAACGAACGATGATTTTATCTTGCAAACCATTTTTTACTACTTGATTTTCAGCTGATTCATAAGGTCCTTTCACCACTTCCCCAGCTACTGCATAAGCAAGTTTATTTTGCAATAATAGTGCGACAGGCAAGTAGGCATGGTCCGATCCGATATCAGCTAAATGAGCACCAGCAGGGACAAATTCCCCCACTCGTTGTAATCTTTTTGATAGTTGATTTATATTCATTTGTCAATTCCTCCACTGGTCATTATACCACTGAAAATCCGAGAAGAAAACTTGTGTGACGAGCTAATATTTTATCTAAGTAAAAAAGAATTTTTATTAACTTAATCTTAGTTTTTTAAATCCTTTATTACAGTCAAATGAACTATTTAACGTAAATAAAAGTTCTAATTTATGTATCAAAATAAACTTTTATACAAAAAAACCTTATTCTGCGGAAGACAGAATAAGGAAATTAGGATTATACAAAAAATGAAATTTGTTCAACAACACACACTATTGTTTCAACACTTTTATGATACAAAAAAATTGTGACTTTTCTATGTGTAAATTTTTTCTATTTTGTAAATTTCTTATTTATTTTTTACGGTAAAATATTCCCTGCTGAACGATAAATCTCATACCAATCTTCTCTACTTAATACAACATCAGAAGCTTTTGCAATTTCATTAATTCGTTGAAGATTCATAGTGCCAGCAATTACTTGCATATTAGCGGGATGGCGCAAAATCCAAGCGGTGGCTAATCCTGTTGGGGTAGTTCCATATTTTTCAGCAAGTTCTGTTAAGGTCTTATTTAACTCAGGGAATTTTTCATTATTAATGAATACTCCTTCAAAAAAACCATATTGATACGGTGACCAAGCTTGAAGTGTCATTTCGTTTAATCTTGAAAAATCTAATAAACTTCCATCGTGGTCAACGCTTGCCGCATCAGTCATATTTACATGGATTCCTTGATCAATCATCTCTGTGTGCTTAATTCCAAACTGTACTTGGTTAACCAACAAAGGTTGTTTAACTGATTTTTTCAGGAGTTCAATTTGCATTGGTTTTTGATTACTAACACCAAAATACTTGACTTTCCCTTGCGTTTCCAACTGATCAAAAGCAGCAGCAACCTCATCTGGTTCAACTAAGGTGTCAGGTCTATGCAGTAAGAGTGCATCCACTGAATCAACACCAAGACGTTTCAAGCTTCCTTCTACAGAAGAGATAATATGTTCTTTTGAAAAATCAAACATTCCTTGGCGAATGCCGCATTTAGTTTGAATAAAGATCTCTTCTCTTTTAATAGAGCTTTCTTTTAACGCCTTACCAAAAATAGATTCACATTCTCCACCACCATAAATATCTGCATGGTCAAAAAAATCAATGCCATTTTCATAGGCCGTTTCAATTATTTTTACTGGATTTTCTGCCCCATTTATTCTCATACATCCAAGAATAACTGAAGCTACTTGTAGATCACTTGTACCAAATTGAACTTTTTTCAATAGAATTCCCTCCAATTTTTCTCATAGGCTCATTTTACCACACTTTTTTGGAAAGGCTTAACTATTTATTTTAATATCTTCTCAATCTCTAATAATTCTTCCAATTTCAATTGAGTATCCTCTATTAGCAATGCTGGTTGGCTGATTTCTTCAATTATTTTTTGCCCTCTCCTAGAGACTAACAGGACATCTGCATAAAGCAAAGATTGGCTGTTTCTTCCATATACAACTTTTAAGTTAATCTTATTATAAAAAAAATTTTTTAGCTGCTGTTCTAGTTCAACCTCTTTCTCTGGTGGTAGTTCTGTTAATAAACAAATATATTTCTTATTTTCATTACTTAGTGGAGAAATAATCGCTGTAAGAATATGAAAATAGCGGTGAACAAGAATGTTTTTCTCAAGGTTGAAGAAAAAAGTATTTTTCTGCTGAATATCAGCAACAGCTTTTTCTAAATTATTCATAAACTTGGGATAGAGTTCGTATAGCTGATTTGTATTATCGACTGTTTCAAAACCAAAAGATTGAACTAACTCATAATAAAGATGAAAACTTAAATATGACAATAAGATAGGCGTTTCATACTTTATTTTCTCTTCAGAAAAGAAAAAATTGATTCTTCGAACAACAAGTAGCGTATTTTGAAAAGAATTGGTTTTTCTTAAAAAATGATCTTGAATCATTTTAGCTTGTTGAACACGGCTAAATAAAAAAGAAAATTTGCTTTGAACGATCAGAAATATGTAGGCTAAATCTCCATTAGAAACTATTTCACAAGGCATTTCAGCCAAAAAGTCTGTGAACCAAGGACTGTTTATTATATATGTATTCCAGTTTTCTTGAATGTCCATTGGATGTCCTTTCTTCACACGGTCAACTGTTATATTCACTAACTCCAAAAGCAAATTCTTTTGAATGTCATTTGGGTTTAGTTCAAAAAAATTATGAATAGATTCTGCTAATAGAAATGTGTCTTCGTGTAACTTCACTTCTTTTCTTCCTATCCCATTTTGGAAATATTGATTAAATTGAAAAAGAAACTCTCTGATTTGGCTTTCTTCTCCAACCAGTTTGTAACTCTGTCTTTCTAATCTCAGTTCGTAGCTTTGCAACCAATCATTCAGTTTTTGAATTCTATTTCGCAAAAGTGATTCGCTAATTCCAAGTCTTTCTGCCATTTCTTTAAAAGTAATAACTTCTGCTTCAAATGAAAACATCAATAAACGAATTTCTATGGTATTTAGCAAATAGCAAACATTAAATTTCAGCGCATGAATATTATTTTCTCTGTGTAAATACAATTCATTTCTACTTACTTTTATAATTTCTAAATAATCTGAAAAATTATATTTATCGAACAACTTTTGTAACTTTTGAATATATTTCATGAGCGTTTTACGATTAACACCAATTTTGTCAGCCAGTTGTTCGATTGAACATGGAGCATACGCTGATTGAAGCAGAAACAACAACTCCCTGATTTTTATTGTTTCAAAATCCAACAAATTATCAAAATTCAAATAAAAACACCACCGTCCCAATTATAAAAAAATTATATCATCTTTTTTCTATTCGGTATATTATTTTGTTTTAATTTCAGAAAATATATAAAAATAGTTTGTTTTTGATAAAAAAATCTTTTTAGTTTTTCTATATATAACTACGCAAAAAAGCTGCTTTTTCATTTAAAAACAGCTTTTTTAATTCACTTTATAGTAAGCCAGTGCCACTTTAGCGACAAACGCTCAATTTCCTTTACTAATTCGTTCTTTCCTGCACAATATTTTTCAATATCATGAGGGTACTTTTCTGCCATCAAGTTTTTTATAGAAGCGTATCTAGCACAATCTTCTGGATGCGTTCTGAGGTAGTTACGATAGAGGATGTGTCTCTCTATTTCATTTATATTATCATATTGAAACGCATGAATATGATGCGTTCTTTTTTCTCCCCCTTTCTGGAAAAACCTCCTGTTCTCAATGCCGCATTCACCTAAAACCTCGTAACCCAATTTTTCAAATTCATCTGAATAGGCATCTAACTCACTTAAATCCTGAACTACTAGTAATATATCAATAATTGGTTTTGCTTTTAGTCCAGGAACGGAAGTACTTCCTATGTGAAAACTCTGTATAAGTTCCTTTTTTAAAAATAGTTTCAGTCTTTTTTCCTCTTTAAGATAGTCTTTCGGCCAATTCACATCATAGTCAATTACTTCAATTTTTCTGATAGAAAAAACCTCCTTTTTCCTATTAATATTAATTTTGGACACACTAAAAATTTTGTAGAAGGACTCTTCTACAAAACTATCTAACTGATTTTTTCTTTTTAATGCCAGATGTAACTTTTAATCATCCATTTCCGATATTCTAGCTTTGCTTTAAAATGCTGATACTTTATTTGGCATCTGTCTTTAAAATAGTTAAAAGCACTTTTCTTTGATTCATTGCGTATTTCTTTATAGATCTGCTTGATGATCTGATGGTTTTCATAATATTTTTTTCTTTTGCCACCTGTTACCAGATAAAGAATCTCCAAACCTGAATTTTCTTGCTTCATAGGCGACTGGAGCAACAAACGTTTTTTTGTTTTCTTTAATCGCAACACTATGTACTCCTTCACGGATGAATCAAGCGGTTGTTTAATAACAAACTGAGTAAATCTCTTATACTCTATTTTTACAATATGATTGTATAACCTTCCTGCATACTCTAAACCATTATGCAAAATATTAGCACTAAAAGACAAATTTATCGTTGTCTCGTATTGTCCTATCAATTCATCAATAACCTGTTGAGTTGCTAAACCTTGTGTTTGGTTATTTTTCAGCTTCGCCAAAATTTGACAGACTTCTTGATTTATTCTAGCCTCAGTTTGATATAACTTTCTCATTCCATTTCCTTCTTTCTCTCTCTTTTCTTCACTCCCATATCACGTTCCTTCAACCCTATTATTGAATCATTTACAAACAGATGAAGCGCTTTCGGCAATTGCTTCAAAATTGTCCAATAATTAAACAATCCACTATTTAGAATTTCCAGATGACGATTTTCTTTTTTTATTCCTTAGATACATCCTTTAATTAAAGTGTTTTATTATCAAAAATTTAAATGAATTCCCATTATTTCTGCGTATTTAATCAACAGAGACAATAAAGCAATACTAGTAGTGGATGTATTCGTTTCGGTACCAAAATGATACCATTTTGAGAAGAATTTTTCAAGAAAAAACAAAGTTTTAAAAATAAAATTTTTGAAAGTTGATTTACTAAATAAACAAATAACTAGGAGGAAGATAAAATGGAAATCGATTTAAGAACAGCAGGACAACGGATAAAAAAAATAAGGATGCAGCACAACTATACTATGCTTCAATTTGCAAAAATGTTAGGTTTCTCTAGTCCCAGTACAGTAAATAATTGGGAAAAAGGTAATAATCTACCTATTGATTCACGACTAGATAAAATCGCAATCCTCGGAAACACAACTGTTGACTGGATTAAATATGGTAGCTTTAAAGAGTATGTTCAAAAATTATTGACAGAAACTTACTCGGCATCTGAAATTATTCCCTTAAGTCCTTCATTTTTAAACCAATTATTAGATACTCTGGAGAAAAGACAGCTTTCTTATCATGATGATTTACAAATATTAATCGTTGCAAAAAAAATTTACCCAGAACTATTCGCAACAAATGAACTGCTAAATGAACATATTGTTGTGGAAGAATATACAAGTTACAACATCGAAAAAAATAAATTTTACAGAGAAACAGTCCTTCCTAAAATTGAAAAACTATTTTCAGAATCAGAAAAACAAAGTTTAAACATATCCATATTGCTTAGAATATTTGATTTACTTGAATCCACTCTTATTAACGATCGTACCTCGCTAAAATTTATTCATGATTTGACGGATTGTTTCATTTTTCTTATTACTCTTAAAGACCCCAGTTATAGCTTAATAGACGATAAAGATGATGAGTCGATTGCTCCTCAATATGTACATTCTACTGAAGCCAAAAGAGATTATTTAAAATCGAAAAATCATTTAATCAGTTTATTAGACTTATTTCATGTTCAATATCATTTTACACAAGATTAGATATTTTAGGGACAATGAACTCTATCTTTACTAATTAAAACTGTCTATTTATATTAACTAACAGTAACAAATATTACAGTTGTATATCATAGTAAAAAACTCGTTTTAAAGTTGCTTTTTACTTCTCAAAAAATATGTTACAATGTGTTAGACATTGATTTGGAAAGCTCAGACATTCATATCTAATAGTGTCTGAAATTAATAATGGTTGAGGTTTATCTTTTAACCCACCTTTTCAAATTTCTAATTTAGATATATCCATATATAAAGTGAGGAGTACCTATATGAAGAAAAAGATGATTTTGACTGTAGCTTTTGCTGCGTTATTAGCATTTAGCCCCTTAACTGCATTTGCAGAAAATATCGATCAAAAAATCGAGCAACAAAATCAAAAAATTGAAACTATCGTTAAAAATGAACAAGATGCTAAAAATTATTTGGCAAAACTTGAAGAAGAAATAGCTCAAATTGAAAGTGACTATCAAAAAACACTTTCTGAAAAAGTTAAAAACGAAAAAGAACTTGCTGAATTAAACTTAAGAATCGAAGCTTTAAAAACAAAAATTGAAAAAAGAAATGATCAGCTAGAATCTCAAGCAAGAGAAACACAAACAAGCCAAGATCAAAGCTCTATCTTAGCAGTTATGTTAAGCTCTGAATCTATCTCTGATGCTATTTCTAAAGCAATTGCAGTAAATACCCTTGTTTCTGCTAATAATGATATTCTACAAGCGCAAAAAGCTGATAAAGAAGAATTAGATCAAGCAAAAATAAGTCTTACTGAAAAAGTTGAAATTATTACTAAAAAAACGCAAGAACTTGAACAAAAAGAACAAGAACTTGCTGAAGCAAAACTTGATCAAAATGTTAAAATCAATGAAATTTCAGCAGCTTTAGCAACTGAAACTGCTGAAAAAGATAAATTTGTTAAACAAAAAGAAGATGCTGAGAAGAAAAAACAGGCTGAATTAAAAGCTATTGCTGAAGCGAAGAAAAAACAAGAAGCTCTTGAAGCCCAAGCACTAAAAGAGCAACAAGAGTTAGATCAAATAGTTAAAGATGCTGAAACAGCCTATAATCAAAATCCTACACCAGCACCTTCTGGTGGTTCTGGTTCAAATTCAGGGAATAATTCTGGAACAACACCAACAGTTCCATCAAATGGTTGGCTATCACCATTGTCTATCGGTTTAGTCGTTACTAGCCCGTTTGGACCGCGTCAAGATCCTACTGGAATGTCTGGCTCTTATCACGATGGAATTGATTTCGCTGGACCAAGCGGATCACCGATTATGGCTTCTAAATCTGGTCAAGTTGTAGCTGCAGAATTCCAAAGTTCAGCAGGAAACCATGTAATTATTAAACATGATAATGGTTATTACTCTTACTACCTACATTTAAGTAGCACTTATGTCTCTGTTGGACAAAATGTTGCTGCAGGTGAAGTACTTGGTGGTATGGGAACTACTGGTAATTCAACTGGGGTTCACTTACACTTTGGTATCGCAACTGGACTTTGGTCAGGATTTGTTAATCCTGCTCCATTCTTAGGTATCTAATATTAAAGATTGGGACGAAAGTTCCAATCTTTTTTTATTACAATTTGATAACATTTTTTGTAATAATGAGTCGCTTTTTTCAACATAGATGAATAAAAAAAGAATGATGAAAAAGAAAAATTTCGTTTTCTCCTTCACCATCCTAATATTATTCACTAGTTATTTTTTCAGTCATTTTTGCTTCAACTTCTTTACCAATTTTTTCTATCTCATTATCCAACGACTCAGTATCCTTTTGTCCCAAATATGTAGCTACAAAAATAGCATCTATATTTTCTGCTTCATCGCTAGACACAGTGTATTTTGATCCTTTTTTCGTTAAGTTCAATTTAGCTTTTACAGGTTTATCGCTAACTTTAATTTCTGAAATAGCTTGTATTGTTTCATCCATTATTATATGATTATTTATTGCGTATATTTTATCAGATAATCTTGAATATATCTATTTTTTTGAGTAAAGCTAGATTATATAAACAAAAAAAGAGACCTCGGAAGATCTCTCTCAGAAACTTTAAGGAATGTCATTTCATATCTGTTGACAAGCCCAAACATCTACCTCTACTTTTATTTCAGGTGTCGCAAGTCCTTTTACATATATAAGAGTCATACAAATCTCTTGATCGCCAAAAAAATCTTTAAGTATCTTTGTTCTTGTTTCCAAATCAATAGAATCAACAAAATAGAAAACAGCCGTCGTCAAATCCTTGATGCTCATTCCTGCTTCCGTTAAATTTAAAGAGATGTTTTTTAAAGCTAGTTCTAGTTGTGACTCTACTCCGGTAGCTAGTTGTTTGTCTTTTGTCATCCCTATTTGTCCAGATAAATTCAGCCACCTAAGATTCCCACTTACCTCTATTTGATGAACATAAGCATCAACTGGTGGATGTACAGTTTCAGGATTTCTACTTTTTCTCATAAATTCATTCCCTCTATTCTTTAGAGAATCATATCAAAACTCTTCTATTTAAGCTACTTTTCCATTTGTTAGTCTGTCTTAAATTGAAGGTAGTATATATTTCTTGATTAATCTTCAATTACTGTGAGATTTCCTCATTGTTTATGAAGGGACTACAACAAACAAATCTTTTTCGGAAATACAGTACATTTTATTACCATCATCTGCTAAAGCATTATTGATTGTTATGCCTCTCTTGATAAACAACAATGAATTGCCCGACATATTCTTTAGAAATAATTTTCTGATTTTCAACAAAAGGAAAATGACTTAATAACCGCAAACTTAAGCTCAAAAGAGATAGAGCCAAATTAATGAGTTTCAGCATAAACGAATAAAATTTTATGGTATACTTTTAGCAAGAAAGTGTTTTCAAACAAATATCTAAAAGGAGATAAATAATATGAAATTGGCAATTATTCTTGAAACAAAAGAACCTGAAAAAGCGTGGAATGCGTTTCGTTTTGGTGTCGCATCACTAAAGAAGAAGCATGAGGTAAAATTCTTTTTAATGGGAGAAGCAGTGGAATGTGAAACTCTTGAAGATACGCAATACAATGTTGCTCAAGAGATGAAAAAACTTGAAGAAGCTGGTGGAGAACTGCTTGCTTGTGGTACCTGCCTTAAATCTAGACAACTAGATGAACATACGGCTTGTCCTATTTCAACGATGTTTGATTGTGTTGAAATGGTCGAATGGGCAGATAAAACTGTAACGTTTTAAAAAGAATGAAAATAAGGAGAAAAACAGTGATTGAATCTTTGCATTTTAAAACGCGTGATGAATTTCGTCGTTGGTTAATGGATAACTGCTTGTCCAGCGAAGGTGTTTGGCTGATTTTCGGGAAAACAAAGAAAATAGAAACATTGAAAGCCCATGAAGCGCTGGAAGAAGCACTTTGCTTTGGCTGGATTGACGGATTAATGAAGCGAGTGGATGAGCACTCCTATATTAAATACTTTTCAGCTCGCAGGAAAGGTAGTAAATGGTCTATTAAAAACAAAGCATTGGTCAAAGAGTTAGAACAACGTGGTTTGATGACTGAGTTTGGTCAAACAAAAATTGAAGAAGCTAAGAAAAATGGTCAGTGGGATAATGCTACTTCTCCTTCTGGTATTGCCAATGAACAAATTGAAATGCTTGCCACATTACTAAAAACCAATGATTTAGCCTATACAAATTTTCAAAAAATGTCTTTATCTGTAAGAAAAACGTATACAAGAGCCTATTTAGATGCTAAAACTGAGGCTGGTCGAACCAAACGTTTGGCTTGGATGATTGGTCGTTTAGAAAAAAACTTAAAACCGATGTAGCTTATCTAATTTACTACCATTTAAAAATACTTGAAATATATAGGCCTAATCAAAAAAACGCCCGAAATTCTCATTTTCAAAAATGGATTTCGGGCGTTTGGGATTGTCTTATATCTTTAAATATATGCAGCCAATTCTTGCTGCAATTGCGGTTTCATGTGAACACCAACGATTTGTTTTACCAATTGTCCATCTTTTAGAATTAGCATTGTTGGAATGCTTTGAATACCATAACGTCCAGCAATTTCTGGGTAATCGTCTACATTCACTTTACTAACTTTTAATTCGTCTTCTGTATAATCTTTTTCTAGCTCTTCCAAAATCGGTGTTTGCATTTTGCACGGACCACACCAAGCAGCCCAAAAATCAACTAGATGCAAGCCTTTTTCAATGGTTTGATCGTACGTTTTATTGGTTAATTCTTTCATATTTTTTTGCTCCTTATTTTTTGATTATCATGTTAATTGCTTGTTCCATTTTTTGCGTTTGCTCAACTGGGTCTAATTCCGGATTCTCCAGACATGACTTTAAATTTTCCGCAACAATCATCCCCATAATCCGGTCAACACTTGACCTGACAGCGCTCAGTTGCGTAATAACATCAATACACTCTTTTTCTTCTTCAATCATCTTTTGAATACCGCGCATTTGACCTTCAGCACGTTTTAAACGATTCAGAATATTTTTATTACAAGTTCCCATAAGCCTACTCTAGCTCTCCTTTCCAAACTGACATGCCCCCCATTACGTTCACTACATGATACCCCTGACTGCTTAAAAAGTCACAAGCCATTGCTGAACGACCGCCTGATTGGCAAATAATGTAATACTCTTCATTTTTATCTAATTTACTGACGTATGGCTCTAAACTGCTTAAAGGAATTGTTTTGGCAGTTGGAATATGGCCTCTTTTAAACTCATCGTCTTCTCGAACATCAATAATCGTTAATTTTTCTTCTTTTGATTTTTGATAAAACTCATCTGCACCAATTGAACTAAACATATTTTAATTCCTCCGGTTTTACTGTTTTATAGAGAGAAAAGGCACCATCTAAATTTTCCGCTTTAAATCCTGCTTGTTTCAAAATTCGCTCACCAATATAGCTTCTTAAACCACTATGACAACTTACAATATACTCTTTGGTTGGATCTAATTCAGAAACACGACAACGTAAGTCATTTAATGGAATATTTATGGCTGCTTTAAATTGTCCGTTAGCTAATTCCGTTTTTTCACGAACATCAAGCAATACTTTACCTTTAGCTAATTCCTCTTCTAACTGATACCATTGAATAGTGTCTGTCAAACCTTCAATCTTATTCAAGGCTGCATAGCCAACCATGTTGACTGGATCTTTCGCTGCGCCAAATGGTGGGGCATACGCAAATTCTAGTTCAGGTAAATCAAATACAGTCAGCCCACCTTTAATCGCTGTAGCTAAAATGTCGATTCGTTTGTCAATCCCTTTTTCTCCAACTCCTTGTGCGCCATAAATTTCACCTGTTTTAGGGTTAAACACCAGTTTCAAAACAACCTCGGTTGCTCCTGGGTAATAACCAGCATGATCTTTTCCAGAAGTATGAACCACCGCCACATCAAAACCAGCTTGCTTTGCTACGCGTTCACTTAATCCAGTTGAAGCAGCACTCAAATCAAATACTCGAACAATCGCAGTGCCAATACTCCCTTTATTTTTACGATTCAATCCGGCAATCACATCCGCTACTTGTCTTCCTTGACGATTAGCTGGTGATGCTAAAGAAATCAGAGCATCTTCGCCCGTAATTTGCTGTTTTACTAAAATAGCATCTCCAACAGCGTAAATATCTGAAAGATTAGTCTGGTAGCTTTCATCAACCAAAATTCCACCACGTAAACCTAATTCAATTCCCGCTTCTTTTGCTAATGAATTTTCAGGTTGCACTCCTACAGATAGAATTGTTAAATCGGCTTGCAATTCAGTGCCATCTTCTAAAACAACCAATTTTCCTTGATTTTTAAATTCTGTCGCTGATTGCGAAGTAATCACTTCTACTCCTTTATTAACCAATTCATTTTTGACAAAAGCAGCCATTTCTTCATCTAAAGGTGGCAAGACATGAGGTGCCTTTTCAATAAGAACTACATCTAGTCCACGTTTCTTTAAGTTTTCTGCCATTTCTAATCCAATAAATCCAGCACCAATCACAATTGCTTTTTTTGGCTGCTCATTATGAATATTTGCCATAATTTTATCTAGATCTGGTACATTTCTTAAGCTATAAACATTGGTTGCTTCTGATAGTCCAGTAATTGGTGGGATGAACGGTTTTGCACCTGGCGATAAAATCAATTTATCATAAGATTCTGTCATCATTTGATCTTCATGCTTAATAGTTACCTTTTTTTCTGTAGAATTGATAGCAATTACTTCATGATAAGGTCTAACGTCTAAATTGAATCGTGCACGTAAAGCTGCTGGTGTTTGAACAAGTAGACTTTCACGCTCTTCAATTTCACCTGAAACGTAATAAGGTAATCCGCAATTGGCAAATGAAACAAACGGTCCCTTTTCTAAAACAACAATCTCAGCGTCTTCCATAAGACGGCGCAATCTAGTTGCCGCTGACATGCCTCCAGCAACTCCACCGATAATAATAATTTTTGTCATATCTATTTTCCTCCTTGAATTTGGCCTGTCCATTGACTCATTCCACCACGAACATTCACTACTTTAAAACCATTTTTTTGCAGTACTTTTGCAGCTTTCTTACTACGCATACCTGATTGGCAGATGACATAAATTAAATCATTTGAATTCCCTTTATAGCTATTCACTTTATTTAATGGGATGTTTTTCGCCTTTTTTATATGCCCCGACCGGTATTCATTAGGCGTCCGAACATCAAGCAAAGTTAACGGCTCATTTATTTTTTCTTGTAACTCTTTTACTGAAATACTTGCTACTTTATTAAAAAATCCAAACATGCTATTTCTCCTTTACTAAAAGGTTTTCTATACCCTGATAGGTATATTAAACTATTTATCCTATAAAATGTCAACACCTTTGCTTACAGTTTGCAACAAAATACTTACTAGTAATAACAGACTTGACATACATACCCGTTAAGGGTATATTTTCATTTGTGTATGAGGATACATCATGCGATTAACATCTTTTTCAACTAGTAAACAATCAATTATAAAGAAGGAGACATCAAACTATGCCTAAAAAAATCGTCATTATTGGAGGCGTTGCAGGTGGTGCTACTGCCGCAACTAGACTTAGAAGATTAAATGAAGAAGATGAAATTGTTCTTTTTGAAAAAGGAGAGTATATTTCATTTGCTAATTGTGGATTGCCTTATCATGTAGGAGGTACAATCAAAAATCGTGAGGATCTATTATTACAAACAGTCGAAGGAATGAGTGAACAATATAATTTAGATATTCGTAACTTTTCTGAAGTTACAGCTATTAATCCTCTAAATAAAACAGTTTCCGTTTTGAATCACCAGACCAAGGAAATTTATACAGAGTCATTTGATAAACTAATTATTTCAACAGGCGCAAAAGCAATTGTCCCTCCAATTGAAGGACTTGAAACTGCTAAAAACGTCTTCAGTTTACGAAATATTCCCGATATGGATCAGATTAAAGCTTATATTGAAAAAGAAAAAGTCAAGGAAGCAACTATTGTTGGTGGTGGTTTCATCGGATTAGAGATGATGGAAAACCTTGTTGACCTAGGGATTCAAGTCAACCTTGTAGAAATGTCCTCTCAAGTTATGCCAAATATTGACTTTGAACTTGCTCAAATTTTACATGCTCAAATAAATTTTCATAGTGTAAATCTAATTCTAAATGACGGTTTAAAAGCTTTCTCAAAACAAGGAGGCGAACTAGTTCTAACAAGCGGCAAAACGTTAGCATCTGATTTAACGATTCTTTCGATTGGCGTTTCTCCAGAGAGTTCATTAGCGAAAGAAGCTGAGATAGCACTTGGTCTTCGTGGCGCAATCCAAGTAAATAAACAATTGGAAACAAATTATCCTGATATTTACGCTATTGGAGACGTAATCGAAGTAATCGATTTTGTTAATCAACAACCGACTATTATTCCACTAGCTTGGCCAGCAAATCGTCAAGGAAGACTAGTTGCTGATATTATTAATGGAATTGAAGCAAATTACCCTGGAACTCAAGGAACATCCGTAGCCAAAGTATTTGAATTAACTGCCGCTTCAACTGGAAATTCGGAAAAAACGCTACAAAGATTGGGAATTGATTATGAGGGCATCCATATCCACCCTAATTCACATGCTAGTTACTACCCAGACGCAAGCCCAATCGCACTAAAATTATTGTTTGCCCCAGATGGAAAAATCTTAGGCGCTCAGGGTGTAGGAACTGAGGGGGTTGAAAAACGAATTGATGTTATTTCAACAGCAATGAAGTTTGGCGCAAAAGCAAATGAGTTAGCTTCTATCGAACTAGCATATGCCCCTCCTTATTCGAGTGCAAAAGATCCAGTAAATATGCTAGGTTATACAGCAGATAACCTTTTAAATCACAAGGTAGAAACGTTCTCTTGGCAAGAAATTCCAACGCTTATCGAAAAGGACGCTTACTTATTAGACGTTCGTGACGAATTCGAATTGGCAACGGGGGAATTACCAAACAGTCATGTGATTCCTTTGGCGAAACTTCGTGACAGACTTGATGACTTACCAAAAGATCAAACAATATACGTTTATTGCCAAGTTGGTTTACGAGGGTATAATGCAGCCAGAATCTTAATGCAACATGGTTTCTCTGTAAAAAATCTGGATGGCGGTTTTAAAACTTACAAACAAGCGAACTATCGTTTAAGTGCTCCAAAAACTATTTTAGGAAAGAATAAGAATCACAACGCTGCTTCTGTTGAAGCAGGTCAAATGATTTCTATTGATGCCTGTGGTCTTCAATGTCCCGGCCCAATCTTAAAAGTAAAAGAAGCCATCGATCAAATGAATGATGGTGAACTGTTAGAGATTCAAGCCAGTGATTTTGGCTTCGTTGCAGATATAGAAGCATGGTGTAAAAATACTGGTAACACACTTGTTGAAAACCAGTTAAACGGATCTAAAGTAGTTGCTAAAATTATCAAAGGCATTCCCTCTTCAAATCAAATGCCAATTCATTCTTTGCCTGCCGAAGGAGTGCTTCATGAGACTAAAAATGGAGCGACTATGGTTGTTTTTAGTGGCGATTTAGATAAAGCCCTTGCTTCAATGATTATTGCCAGTGGTGCGGCAGCTATGGGAAAAGAAGTCACTATTTTCTTTACCTTCTGGGGCTTAAGTATCTTGAAAAAACAAAAAATCAAGAAACGTGGACTTGCAAAAATGTTTGATATTATGCTTCCAAATGGAGCAACTAGTCTACCAATATCACAAATGAACATGATGGGGTTGGGTTCTAAAATGATTCAAACTGTCATGAAACAAAAAAATGTCGACTCCCTACCAGTAATGATTGAAAAGGCAAGCAAGCTTGGGGTCAAATTCGTTGCTTGTACAATGAGTATGGATATTATGGGAATTGATCGTTCTGAACTATTTGACTTTGTGGAATATGGTGGTGTCGCAACTTATCTTGGTGATAGCGAACAATCAAATCTGAACTTGTTTATTTAAAACAGAAAAAGAGGATGGAACAAAACTAAAAATCAGTTTCGTTTCATCCTCTAAATCCGAATAACCAATGGTCAAAATAAACTATTAAAATAACGTCTTCTTCCTCCAGTAAAAACAGCTATCTTATTTCTGAGAAATCAGATAAAATATAAGTAAGTTAAAGGAGGTTTAACATGAAGAAAAAAATAAAAAAGATTTTTCCCATGATGGTAATGACTATTTTTGGATTAATCGGAGGGTACTGGGCTGGGTATATCATTGCATCAAAAAACGTAAATGTTTTAGAAACAGTATTCCTGTTTATGTCTTTCCCTATGTTTTATATTATTCATATTGTGATTCACGAAGCTGGACACGGATTACTCGGTAAAATATCTGGCTATAAAATGGTCAGTTATCGTATTTTTTCATTTATGTGGGTTTGGCGGGAAGATGGTACCATTCACGTTCGGCGCTACAAAGTTCCCGGGACACTAGGACAATGTTTAATGGCACCACCAACCTATGAAGCCGGTAAATTTCCCTTTCGTTTATATTTACTAGGAGGTGTAATCGCCAATATAGTCACTAGTCTTATTGTTGGCGCTTTTTTTGTGCCCCAATCATTTTTAGCTACATCTTTTGCTATTGTAGGCATTTTGACTGCTCTTACAAACTCTATCCCAATCGGGTTTAACGACGGTATGAGTCTCAAAATCGCTTCTTCAAATGAAAAACAACAATACTTGCTTTACTTACAATTTGAAATAAATAATCAGATGAATGAAGGAAAAACCTATGCTGAACTGCCAGAGCAATATTTCCAACTAGTGTCAGCAACTTCAGCCCACACTTATTTTAACGATTGGCAACAATTTTTGATTATAGCTAGGTTGGCAGAAAAACATAACTGGCCACTTTATCAAGAACAATTGGAAATTTTGTGGCAACGAAAAAAAGAAATGATATCGATTTACTTACTAGAACTAAAAAAAGAAATGCTTTTTGGTTTATGTTTAACAGCAGCAACTGATGAACGGATTCCTCAAATCTGGACAGATAAAAAAATCCAAGCTGCTTTGAAACAGCCTCTTATGGGAAATAAACGAGTTAAAGCTGCCTATGTTTATTGTATTGAAAAAGATGCACAAGCTGCTTTAGAGCTGATAACAGCAGGAAAAAATTTGACTCATCGCGCACCGAATCTAGGTGATGCGAAAACAGAAGGGCAATTACTAGTTTGGCTCGAAACAAAAATTCTTAACGAGGAAAGTACCCCTCATAATCAATAAAGAAACTATCTAAACACTTTTTTCGCTGTTTAGATAGTTTTCTACTTTTTTATTATATTGTTTAGCTATTTTCCGGCCTCTTGCCCAGCAATTCGACCGAATGTCACGATATCAGAGATAGCATTTCCACCTAAACGGTTTTTTCCATGAACAACACCAGTAATTTCACCAGCTGCGTATAACCCTTCAATTGGTTTCTTCTCTTTATTTATCACTTGCGTTTTTCCATTAATTACCAATCCCCCCATTGTATGATGAACAGAAGGCACGGCTTTTTGAATATAGTAAGGACCTTTTTCCAACGATACTAAACCACCTCGGTGATTGAAATCAGCGTCTTTTCCTGCTTTTGCATATTTGTTTACTTTTTCCACAGTTGCTTTTAACGCTTCTGGATCAATGTTGAAAGCTTTTGCTGCTTCTTCGATAGTATCGGCTTTGTATAACATTTTTTCTTTTAGTAATTGTTCGTATTCGTCTTTATGAATCTCAATTGTATGGCTAATTTTTTCTATATCTTCATTCCATAGTTGATACGTATAACCGCCTTCTTGCTTTAAAATGGCTTGCGAAATGACATCACGACGCTCTAATTCTTCTACAAAACGATTGCCTTGTTGATTAATTAAAATCCCCCCATCAAAACGAGAATCTGCTAATAATGAAATCACACCAGTAACTGGATCACAAATCGGATAGGTTTGAATACTTTCCATATTCGTTATTTCTCCACCTACAGCTTGTGCCATAACAATGCCATCCCCTGTTGTCCCAGGCGTATCCGTAGACATATAGCTTTCATCCATTTTAGGGTTGTATTTCTTTCTCATTTCAACATTTGAACCAAATCCACCAGTAGTTAAAACAACCCCTTTTGAAGCGTTGAAAGTAATCGCTGTTCCTTCACTTGATTTTGCTTTGACTCCTGTAACTTTACCGTTTTCGTCAGTTATTAACTCTTCGGCTTTAATATTCGTTTTGATTGGAATTTTCTTTTTGTCAGTTACCTTTTTAAATTTTGTAATCATTTCCGCACCAGTATGTCCTACTGGAATCAATGCTCTTTTATAGGAATGTCCACCAAATTGGAATAATTGGTCGTCAATAAATTCTACTTTGATTTCATCTTTTAACCATTCAGCAGAACTTAATGCATTATCGGACAAGATACGAACCATCTCTGGATCACCAGCATTGTCGCCACCTTTCATAGCATCTTCATAGAAAATGTCAGCATTGTCACCTTCAATTTTCAGATTTTTTTGTACCCAACTATTCGGAACGTTCATTTCTCCACCAGAAATTAGCGTATTTCCTCCAATTGTCGGCATTTTTTCTAAAATAACTACATCTGCGCCTGCTTTTTGAGCTTCAACTGCAGCAGAAAGTCCAGCTCCACCAGCACCTACAACCACGACATCATAAGTTTGTTCTACGTCTTCTTTCGTTTCTTTTTTTGCAGTTGCTTTCTTACTTTCCAACTTAACACCAGATTTCTTAACCGCGTCCTTTACTGCTTCGATGTAGCCATTGCTTGTTGCAGATGATCCACTAACTGCATCTACCTCAGTATTATTTAATGAAATCATCGTCTCTTTTAATTCCTTATAGACTGGCTCAGCCAACACTTCATTTTCTTTGTCTTCTAAGACCTCAATATCAGTGATTTCATTATTTTTAAAAGTGACCTCTACTTTAATCTCATTGTGTTTTCCTGAACCTGTTCCAACTTGCTTGATTTCCTTGTTGTCTCCCCCACAAGCCGTTACTGTTAGACTTAAACAAAGTGCAATAATAAACAAAATCCCTATCTTCCCCAGTTTTTTCATTTCATTTTCCATCCTTTCAAAATCATATCCCTCTTTCGGTATGTGAATAAAATCACATAAATAGATAAGCTTAAAAATTATCTATCCTTTTTTATTATAGAGAGTTTCCCGATATTTGTATTTGCATAATTCAGTCTTTTTTTATCTATTTCGGACAATTCTTTTTTGGATGGCGGCTACTTTTCAAGTACTATTGCAATTTACAAAAAAAAGTGCTGTAATACCATTATGAACTCATTACAGAAAAAACTTACCTTATATGCAAGCGGCTTCTTTATTATTTTATTTTTATCTATCGCTCTGATTATTAAAATCGAGATGGAACGGACAGTTTTATCATTTAATCGATCCATGACTCAGCAATTAGTAGATGCAAAAAGTGAACAAATCTCCTATTGGTTCGAGCAGCGAATCAATGAGATACAGTCTTTATCTCAAAAAGCTGTGACACAAAATTGGTCTAAGCAAGAATTAATAAAAGAAGCCGAAAATTTAGCTCAACTAAATAAAAATAGCTATGAATCTATTCGTGCAGTAAGTAACTCCGGCGAATCTTTTTCAGCAAACTCGCCTTCATTTTCCATTGTTGATAGAGATTATTTCAAAAAAATAATCACCAACAATTCTGAGTATGTTATTAGTAAAGTCCTTTATTCTCATAGTAACCAAGCAGAAGTTGTCATTATTTTATATCGAATACCTTCCATCGTTGATTCAACCATTTCCTATCTTGCTGCTGCCGTTCCTATTGAACAAATGAATAAAATTGCAAAAGATATATTTGTTTACGACGGAACAGGGACTTTAACGCTAAATCACAATCAACCAAAATCGAAAGACAAGATGGTTCGTTTTGAACGTTCGATTCAAGCAATGCCAGATTGGAAGGTACAATTCCAAGTACCTGAGAAAAAACTCTACCAGAGTTTACGTAATACGCAAAATGCTGTTTTGATTGTTGGAACGATTTTAGGTATCTTCTTTTTAGTCTGGCTTTATTTATTAGCTACCTCTATATTGAAACCTGTAAAACAGTTGCAAGGAGTTATGGGAAAAGTAGCTGCTGGAGATGAATCTTTGCGCGTTACGATGAAGAGAACAGATGAATTTGGCCAGTTAGGGGAACATTTTAATCAAATGTTGGATAAGGTTTATGAAACCGAGCAGGAAAAAAAAGAAATAGAACTGAGGATGATTCAAGAGCAAGTGAAACCACATTTCCTTTACAATACCTTGGATACCATTCAGTGGTTAGCTGCTTCTCATGATGCCGATGATGTTGTTGAGCTGATTGAAGCTCTTAGTCTCTATTTCCGTTTAGGTCTTAATGAAGGAAAAGAATTTGTCCCACTTTCTCAAGAATTTAAACATTTGGAAAGCTACTTAAAAATACAACAGGTTCGCTATGAAAAAATACTAAATTACGAATTTTCTTTAGCACCAGATGTCGCAAATACCAAAGTCATTCGTTTCTTACTACAGCCTCTAGTAGAAAATGCCATTTATCACGGGATTAAACCTTTGCCAAAACAATTTTCTACCATTTGGATAAACGCAACCAACGAAAACAATCAATTGAAAATAGCAGTGATAAACGATGGCTTACCGATCTCTAAAGAAGCATTGACTACTATTCGCGACAACCTTTTCTATCACCAAGAGCAAAATCGAATCATTGGTTTTGGGCTCTATAGTGTCTACCATCGCTTAAAATTAACCTATGGAAAACAGAGTGACTTTACCATTGAGAGCAATCAAGAGCAAACAAAGATAACTATTACGATTCCTTTGGAGGATGAAACATGACTTGGCAAGTGTTAATCATTGATGATGAAAAAATTATTCGCAATGGCCTCAAATTATTTATCAATAAAAGCTCTTTGCCCTTTATTTGTGAAAATACAGCAGAAGATGCTCAAGAAGCTTTTCTAATTGCAGAAAAGATAAAACCAGATGTTTTCTTCGTAGATATAAATATGACAGGTATGAATGGCTTAGATTTAATTCAACTGTTAAAAAAGCAATTTCCTCAAGCAATTATGGTTGTCATTAGCGGTTATGATGATTTTGAATACGCCCGACAAGCGATTCAATTACAAGTTTTTGATTACTTATTAAAACCTGTTCCCAAAAGTGATTTTTATCTTCTTTTACAAAAAATAGATACGTGTTTAAAGAAGCAACAGCAACAAACTACGACAAGTCAAAAAAAGCAAACAGCACACCTTTCTCCTATAATCGCAGATGTCACTACCTATTTGGAAAACCATTATCAAGATGCTTCTTTATCAGGAGTAAAGGTTGCCACAATTTTCCATATTAATCATACGTATTTAAGTAAACGAATGAAACAGGAGCTCGGTCTTTCCTTCATTGATTATTTAACTCAATTGAGAATTGAAAAAGCGATTGAACTCCTTGATGACACGATGCTAAATATCAAAATAAATGATTTATCAAAAAAAGTAGGGTATCAAAACCCTTATTATTTCAGCCGTCTTTTTAAACAACGTATCGGTGTAAGTCCTTTATATTATAAACAGGAAAAAGAGCTGTAGCACCACCCCTTAAATGGCAGTACAACTCTTTTTTCATCGTCACTCTATTTTAATAAAAGGCAACGCCCCATCTGTATATATCTCATCTCCACCACCATTACGTCCATAATAACTAGTTGTAAAATGTTCTACTCTTTCAATGGAAATATTGATGTTTGATTTTTCAAAGGAGTTTAAAACAAATTCACGTTCCTCGTCAACATCCGAATTTATTTTGTGTGTCACCTGTCCGGTAAAATTTGAGAGACCGACCTTCTTATCATAAGTAGCAGCCCCCAACCAATCAGCTTGACGACCTCCCGGCAAATACCAATCATCAGGTGTTTTCCAGAGTCTAATATGGTGCCGTCGCCTTGGATTATTCTTAATCTCCTTTTCAAAAGCTAAATCCTGCTTATTCCCAAAAAGAAACAACGAACTAACGGGTGCTTTGGGATAAGACTTTCCTAGAACACTTGCAATGATCATATGAAGAGCTGACCGAATAGACAAGCTCTCTGCTTTTTCCCATCCAGAAGCTAAAAATAAATTTTCTATTGATTGCTGATCTCCCAGAAATGCCAAATTAATAGGATCGCCCAATAATCCATCACTGGTTCGAGAACGACCAATAAAATAATCCGGCAAATATCTTTTGGTGACTTTTTTATTAAGATAAGGAAGGATCAAATAAGAAGTAAATAGCCAAACAATCACATAACCTAGTATATGAATTTTTCGAGTCAAAATATTGACCAGTAATGTTTCATAAACTAAAAAACCTAAAAAAATAATCACGAGAAAACGAATCGTTCGAAAGAAACTATTGATTAATGATTGTTTGTTCATTCTATTACCTCCACTTTACTTCTCAGTAATAGCTACTCCTCTTCAGCTTCTGGATCATAAGGAACATATTCACTGTAGTTATCGACTTCGCCTTCAAATACGCTGTTTACAAAATTGCTGTATGAACCCATTCCCATGGTTCCCATATCAGAACTGACTTCTGTCATATCCACCATAATCTTTTCTTTGTACTCCGCTTCTGTAATGACTGCTCCCGTTTTCATGTTTTTATAAAATTTTGGCATATTTATCATCCTTTCTTTTCAAACCTATAGAATCAAGTGACAAAAATAATTAGTAGAAAAATTTATACTCTCTACTTTAAATTATACTCGTTTAGAGAAAAAAATCTCCCAATATGATTCTTGATCATTTATTCAGCGGAATACAAAAGAAAAAGCTACCAATGCAGCCTATGCATCAATAGCTTTTAGCTTATTTTCCTATTGTAGGATCAATTTTCTCTTCTAATACAGAATTCAGGCTTGTTCCGGCTGACTTCTTTTCTTTATTAGCAAGATACATATTGGTTAGTTTGTAAATACTAGCAACTGTGGGAATCCCAAAAAACATTCCCGGAATCCCTGCCAAAGCACCAAAAACCATAACTGAGCCTAGAACGTAAATTCCTGGTAAACCAACAGAACTCCCAACAACTTTTGGATAAATTACGTTACTTTCAAACTGCTGTAGTAAAACCAAATAGATTAAAAAGCCAATCGCTAAAGGAGGATTTACAGTAAACACTAAGACCGCTCCGATAGCTCCTCCAATATACGCACCAATAATCGGAATAATATTGATTGCTCCTACTAGCGTGCCAATCATCACAGGATATGGCATCCGTAAAATGAACATTCCTGTCGCACAAAGGGTTCCTAAAATCACTGCCTCTATACATTGTCCTCTAATAAAAGAGCTAAAGGTTTGATGAATGACTTTTAATACCATATCCAATTTTCTTTTTTTCTCTGATTTCATGTACAACGTAGTCAAACGCTCATACATTCGTATAAATCGTTCTTTATCTAGCAGAATATAAATTGAGAAAACTAAAATTAATACCCAATTAAAGAGACTCCCTACAACTGTTCCTAAAACATTTAAAAAGGTATCTAAGGTACTAGAAACGCCTCCACCTAATATCGAAATGATGTTTTGAAGCAACAATTTCCAATCAATTTCTAAAAGATCAATCGCTTTAGTCACACTAGCATTATTTTCAAAAATTGCTAATAAGAAAACTTGTATTTTCTGGAAATATTTTGGCATTTCTGCCATTAGCATATTCAATGAATCTAGAGTAGCAGGAACTACCAACATAATTAGTAGGCAAATAATAATAATCACTACAAATAATGAAAGCAACAAACTAACGGGTCTTTTTACCTTAGTCATTATTTTTGTCTCTCTACGCGAGAGATATTCTTCGATTTTCACCATAATGATGTTTACAACATACGCTACCAACATAGCTAAAAATATGTTTGAAAAAGCACCTAACACAATGGCAATAACCTTCAAAATAGAGGATGCATTTAGAACTGATAGAACCAATACTGTCACGATAATTAAATATTTCATGATCATTTTTTCTATATTTTTATTCCCCATAAACTACTCCTAATCTGATAATTTCTATTCTATTTTTCACTAAAAAATAGTTATCTTTACAAAAAGACTGATTCACTCACTTTATATTACCATTTCAATTCCTTTTCAACTAATAAAATAGTACCAAACTACTAGCTAAACATCAATGTTATTAATTTCTTCAAATGTTGTAAATAAAAAAAGCAGAAGAAAATTTCTGCTTTTTTTTACTGAACTATTATGGTTGTCCTGCCATTAGCTTCCAAGTAATAACACCTTGATACGATCCAGTTCCGACGTTTTGCGTTCCTTCTAGTTGAAGCTTCACTCCATCAGATCCCTTACTATTGCCCCAACTGTCGCTAATAACATATTCGCCTCTCTTCACGTCAAGGTTTGTATAAACAACCTGGGCATTGTCATTCAAAATATTTTCTTTCCCTTTGTATACATAGCGCATTGCATTGACAAGTTCTTGTTTCTTATCATTTATCATTGCTTGCGATAACGTTGCCGTCACATACCAACCAGCTTTTACATTTTCTCGAATATCATTTATCGCTAGCTTTTCTGCAAATTTTGCAGCTTCTACTCTTTTTGTTGTTGCTGAATAGTGTAATTCTCCAAAATCTAAGCTTTCAGGAGCAGAAACAAAGGATAAATCTCCGTATACTGCATTTCCTGGAACCCCCATTTCATTTGATGTTGCTGATAAGACTTTGTGACTGTTCCCAGGCATGATCTCACCTACAACAAATGGATCTTCTTGTGGAGAATCGCCGCTAGCTTTTCCTGTGTTAAGAATATTCTTTCCCAATACTGCTTTTTGAGAAACTTTCACTTTAAAAACGACTATAACGTTCTGCTTACTTTGGATTTCTCCTACTTTAATCGTTAATTTTCTTGTGGATTCTTCATAACTAAATTGATTGTCACTCGCTAGCTCGCCATCAATAGTAATTCCATGATCGAGACTATCAAAAGCTAATCCTTCAGCTAACACATCTGTTAAAATGACATTTTTCCAGCTTTCTGCTTTTTCATGGGTATTGGTTGCTTTAAAAGTATACGTTAATGTATCTCCATAACTTGTCGTCTCACCACCACTGGACGTTATTGATTGTTCCAATTTAGGCACTGGAATAACATCTTCTGTAATCGAACGCAATGCAGAAGCAAAACGTCCATCTATATCACCTGTTTTCTTTGCATCGTGATATCCTTGATAGCTTGAATAATCATCTATCGCACAATTCAAATTCCCCACAATTCCATCAGGTTCAGTAGTATAAGTTTTAGGTAAAGTATACTCTGGAAGCACTTGAATATTGGTTTCATCCTTCAAATAAACATCGACTTTATCTTCTTTTGTTAAATAGTAAGGTAAATTGATGGACCAATTATTTTCGCCTACAACCGCACTAACTAGTTTTCCCTCGCTATCTTTCAACCATTGATTATTGACCTTAAGAAAAACTTTTGCACCATTTTCACTACTAGTTCCGGTTAATTGTTTTATCGCATTCGTCACAGGTAAAATATTGGCCTTTTGTGGAGGTGTAACGTCAAGAGTAGTTACAGCTGTAGCTTTTAAGTCTGCTTCTTCACTTGGCAATTTTTCGCCATTCCCTAAATCAATCCAAGCTTCCACTAAATGAACGCTTTGTCCTGCTTCAATAAACTTTCCTTCTGGTATTGGAATTTTCACTAAGCCAGTTTTCTTTGCCTCTTCGTAAATAGAAACTCCTTTACCATCTGCGCCATTTCCAATTGAAACGCCTTGCGTTGTATATGCCACTGTATCATCTGGATTTCTGACTTCTACTTTCACAAATACTTCATCTTCATAGGCCGGGCGATCTGCTGCTCCTTTTCCTTCTTTGACTAAGGCACGAGCCCAAATATATTTATCTGCATTCGTCGGCACTCGAAAACTTTCGATCTTTGCCCGTTGATTATTCCCTGTTAAACGACTGATTTTAGTTGTCCCACCAATTTTTTCTAGATAATTCTTGATCCCGTCACTTCCAGATTCAAAAGTAGCTAAATTGATCCCTTTCAAATTAAAGTTTTGACGAGATAAATATTCGCTAGGATCATTAACCATAACATTTTGGTCTTTTTCCACTGCCCATAAAGATAAATTCGTCTTTTTCGCATTCAGCTTAGAGGTTTCATCTTTTGTACTAAAAAGAGCACCACCGTCAATACGTGAATTAGCAAAATCAAAGTAATTCATTGTATCAAAATCAATATTCATCATATACGCATTAAATATACCTACACTTTCACTCGCACTCTGTCCGCGAGCAACAAAATAAGAATCTTTGCTAGTAATAATGTCTAGTTGATTAATACTTCCATCAATAGCTAGTCCACTATCTGACACTAACTCTATATTTGCATTTTCTCCTGAAATAATAAATTGGTCTTTAGCCACTGTGGTTCCAGTATTAGATATAAATTGAATAGCCGCATTTCCCAAAACTCCACCGTCAGAAGCGACTCCATCGCCTTTATTATGCACTTTAAAGTCAGAATCGTATCCAACCAGAATCTTATTATTGCCACCAAACATTCGAATCCCAGAACTGGAACCTTGTTTATAAATATCAATTTTCGAATGATTGTTTACTTCAAAAGTCATCGATCCAGCAACTCTAAAACGAATAGCTGCTTCATGACTTCTGTCTGAGTGCAAAGTAGGAGGATTAGCAGAAAAATTTTTCACTTCTAGCTGAGAACCATTATTTAAGTAAAAACCACCATTCAAGGTTTGCAAGAGTATAGCAGGAGTAGCAACTCCAAAGTTGTCCTTTTCAGTTACATTCTTTTTATCATTTAAACTATGAACAGACAGCTTCGCTCCATCATCCATAAGTAATTTTGAATCAGGTCCAACAATCGCAAGAATTCCTGCAGCGATATCTTCAGCTTTTGAATCGCCGCTTAATTTGACATCCGTCCCTTGACCCTCAATCGTTAAAAGAAAGTTTTTCGATCCCAATTTTGCTTTGTCTGTATTTGTTAAATCCTTCTCAGTATCAGCTGTCACATCTGATCCTGTTCTAATAACATTAGTTGCTTTACTATACGCATCCCATTTAGAGCCGTTTTTAATTGTTAACTTACTATCATCTGCGTCCTTAAGAATAGAAAATAAGCGCCCATAGGTTTTAGAATCAACAGAGGTATTATCAAATGTCATTTCGGTATTTTTATCTATTATACAAAACATAGCAGCCGTTTTGGGATCCGGCTGTCTCAAATAGATTTCTGAATCAATAAAACTTAGTTTACTTCCACCAACACCTAAAACAGAATAAATAAAATTACTATCAATTCCTTCCATTTTTATCGAACTTTTAGTCATTGTCGATTCTATGGTTTTTCCATAAAGAAAATTGGCGGTCATCTGCTTTGTAATAAAATGAGAGCTATCGCTCGTCACAGTTAACTTACTACCATTACTATGAAAAAAGCCACCTTTTTCTACATCTACTGTGCTATTTTGCGCATTCACTGTTAGCGGAGCATCGGCTCCTTCTGTTTTTGCAATATACCCCGTATCTTTTGTTCCTTTAAATGTAGCGTTATTCATTGTCAACGTTACTGGTGCAACTTTACTGTTAAAAAGGCCTGTACTACTTTTCGCTTTTCCTACAACTTCCACTTCATTTTCTATTTTGGCTTCCACAGCAGCTTTTGCAGAAATAAACTCATTTGCATTTTCCAAACTTAATTTCGACTTATTAATTGTAAAGCTAGTTGGTTTATTTAAATCGAATATAGCCACATTGGAACTAACATTAAAATTACTATTTTTTATCGTAATAGAAGGATTGGCAGCAGTGGAATTAAAAAGTGTTGCGACAACTTCACCTTCAGTTGTAGTAGGCACTCTTTTATTTGTAAACGAGAAATCATCTTCAATGATTAACTCTCTACAATTGATCAAATTTGTTAAATATTTTACTTCTTCATTCATTTCAAAAATAGTTTTTCCTGAAAAATAGACAGTGGAGCCTGGAGCGTTTACTACTCCACGATTTTGTAGCGTTACATTTTTTAAGTGAAGTATATTTCCTAATGGATAAAAAATTGGATAAGTACCATTCGTTAGCCCGCTCACAGTAAGATCTTTTACTGTAAAAAGACTTTTGTCCGTTGCAGAAGCTTCCGACATGTTTAGCCAATAAAGTCCCATGTCTAATGTATATTTTCCTTGTCCATCAATTGTTAAATTTCTTTTAGGAAACTTACCTGTAACAATACTCTTTTCCGCTCTAAAATTGGCTGTTATCTTAATCTCATCAACACTCACATCACCAATATATTGTTCAAACTGTACCCAATTTGCTGCATTTTTTGAATTAACTGCTACTGGAATTTCTGGTGAAGCTTCCACTCGTTGACCATTTAACAATCCCATTCCTACACAACTAAACAATAAAAATAACCAACACATTTTTTTATTTAACAAACCAATCCCTCCTAATTAACTAAACTAAAAACTCTTCCACTCGTTGATCGGTGATAACTGAATGTAAACAACACCAATGATATTTTTCTTGGAAATAAATCCGTAAAACCGGCTGTCTGCTGCATAAGGACGATTATCTCCTAATAAAAAATAGTAATCATCTGGAACGCCACAAGTTCTATTATTTGAAAGTTGAAAATCTTCGGTAAACTCTCGATCATTTTTTTGGTTTTCATTTATTTCAGGAATAATAAATTTCTCGTCTATTGACTCGTCATTAATAAACAAGGTATCCTTTTCATAACGAATTTTTTCCCCTGGCAAACCAATCACTCGACGAATCTGAAGCTTATTTCCCTGTTTAAAAGCAACTAAATCAAATCTTTGCAGCCTTTCTATTTTTTTTACTAACACAATATCCCTGTCTCTCAGCGCAGGAACCATTCCGTAACCATTTACTTCAACAATTTGAAAGAAAAACTGACCCACTACTAAAATAGCTAAAATACCAAGAAAAATAGAAGCAACAATTTCTAGAATTACGCGCTTTAGTCTATGTGTCTTGGTATTTTGTAATTCTCTCTTGTGATTTCTTATTTTTCCACTTGATTTCTTATGTCTAGATTTTTTTTTAAAATTGCTATTATTGCCTGCTAAAGCTTTACTTTTACCTTTATTTTGTTTCATTTTTTCTCTTTCTGTTTGATATCAAAGCTATCGTAAAAAATAGCTAACTAATCTTCTAATATTAAGTGGGAGAAACTATTACTATTGCGGCTCATCTGCCATTAATTTCCAGGTAATAATTCCTTGGTAACTACCAGGATATAGCATAGTTGTTCCTTTAATTTCAAGCTTCAAGCCATCATCCGCTTGATTACTTCCCCAAGAATCTGTTATTGCAAAGCTTCCAGCTACCCCTTTAGTATTAACGTAAACAATCTGTTCTTGCTCTCCTATAAGTTTTTCTTTACCTTGGTAACTGTAGGTCAAAGCATCAACTAACTGATTGCCTTTTTCATCGGTAAGCGCCTTGGTTAATACAGCTGACATTCTAAAGCCCTTACTAGCATCAGCTCTTGTATCAGTTACAATCAATTCTTTATCAAAAGAAGGACGTTCAATTCGTTTATTTTTTGCCTCATACGTCAACGTTCCAAAATCAAGTTTCGTAGGGGTTGAGCTTAAGCTAATTAGTCCCTGTAGCTTATATCTAACAGTAACTGTCGGAGAACCAATAGCAACATTCGCTTCATTTTCTGGTTTACTAGCAATCTCGTAGCCAGCCGTTCTTATATTTTCTAACTGTTCAATGACTTTCTTTTCTTTCGTTAAATCAATAGGGTCTCCTACAAATCCGTCGATTGTTAGACTATAACCAGGTAGTAATTCTTCTATTTCATTTACAAAATTCACTTGTAGCTTTGCTGGTTCCTTAATTATTTCCACGGGAACATTTATTAAGGTTTCTTTATATTGATTTTTTAAAGAAATAACCGCAACTTTGTTTCCAATTGTTGATGTGTCGATACTAACAATCTTCGCTTCAATAGGATTTCCCATTTCATCATGAGGGCCTTTAACAAAATCAGTGGCTTTTAAATCCTTAATTTCTCTATATCTAAATACTTTTTGGGAAACTGGTTCTGCTGTTGGTGTTGGATAAGCAATTTTTACTTTTGCTGCTAAAGCATTTGAAATGAATAATCCATCCCCTTTAGCTAGTACTTCAATAAAATGCTCTCCTTCAGTCATTTCTAACGTACTAACTTTCTTAGTAATTAGCACTTTGTTATCAACAACTGGCATATTTTCACCAATTACATCATAAGTACCTGAATCTGTCCGGACAAAAGCTGCTACATTTTTAAAATCCGATGTTTCAACCCTTGCAGAAAAATCAATTGTTTCCCCTACATAATACAAGGGAGTCTCTTCTTGTTTATTTAATTTAAAATCAAGCAAGTTTGGTGGGAGAATGGCTCCTTGACTGATTAAATTCCAACGTCCCATGTAATTTCTGCTGCTTTCACTATATGTAAGTTGATTAGTATCACTGGCTGCTGCAATATGAAATTTCCCTGCAAAAATAGAATAACTACCTTCCTCACCCACAATAGCAGAAAAAACATGCCTAAATTTTGATGCAACCTTTTCTAAAGGGTTAAAATATTTAGAAATAGGAGATTTCCCTTCCCCTTGTTCAGAACTAATTAGAATCGTTTTATCTTTAGCATTGCCAATCACATAGCCATCAATATCCGTTGAATATAAAATAAACCATTTTTGATTAAGAGAGCCATAATCTTGGTAGGCAATAATATCCTTATCTACACCTACACCACCTTGAATATCAAAAACCGAGCTTTTAGTAGTTGTCGATCGCCCCACAGATTTAATGGAGTAATAGCCATTAAGCTGCTCAAGCTTAATCTGTTGGTTTGTCTCATTTGTTTGCTTTTGTAAAGTTAGCTCTGCACCAGAACTTGCGTCTAAGACCGTTAAAGCTAACTTATTTTTCTTATTCAAAAAAACATAATTTTCTCCAATAGCCACGATATCCCATAAATAATCTTCTGAAAAACGAGACAAATTATTAACTGGAGTCACTTGCGTTTCAATAGTAATTTTACTTCCAGCAGAATTTCCTTCTGGTTTTAAAAGATTTTGTTTGTTTTTTGATAAAAAAAGAATATAGCCTTCTGACTCTGGTCGCCATTCCACTCCAAATAGCTGATTTCCTAGTCCATGCTGTCCATAAAGAATCAATTTTTTCGTATTCATATTAACATCTGCTACTAAATGATTCGCTTTTGTCAGCACAGGTTTTAAAATATAAAAATTGTTATTTATTTCATTCGCCTTAGTAGTTTTCAGATTTATTTTTTTCGAGGAATTCTCTTCATTTATTGGATCTGATTCTACTAATCGCCCTTCTTGTGTTGTCGAGGTGGTTTCTAGATTGTTTTTCCCCTCAGTATTAGTGATTTCTTCATTACTCATTTTCGCCTCATTTTGAGTATACTGATTCATTTCGGAGTGGTTTGCTAAAACAACAGGTGTAGCTTGACAAATATAGATGCTGAAGCCTAATAAATTTACTAACAAAAGCCTTAACAATACTTTTTTATCAACTCACTCACCTCTTAACTATAGTATTATCCTTTAAACTTTATTTTTCCTCTGAAAAAGCATTCGCATTTACTTTATAATAATCAAATGCTTTTTGTTCATAGGCTTGGGCTTTCTCAATATCTACTAAAAATTCTTCTTTTAATTTTTCATTGCCGAAAAAATTATTTGTTTGCGTACTGGCATTCATACCTAACTCTTTTAATGCATTGTAGTATCTATTTAACGCTAACTGTCCTTCTTGTGTATTCAACGCACTTGCGCTTTTAGTGCCATAGCTAGCTAAGCTAGTTGCCAAGTAACGAATATTTTGTTGAACTTTCTCTTCTTCATCCTGCTTACTTGCACCCATTTGCACTTGCTTTTCAAAATCTCTTAACAGATAATAGCCTTTAACTACAGCATCAGAATCATCGGTTGTTAAGTTCATTGACTGATAATAGGACAGATAAGCTGAGCTTCCTCCTAGAATTAGACTAAATAATAAAAAGATAATCGTAAATCTAAAACTACGTTTCTTTCTTTTCATTAAGTACCGACGTTTCCGTGCAATTTTTCTGTTTTTCTTTTTATTCTTTGATTTTCTCTTTGGTAAAAATTTATACTGACGGTTATAGCGAACAAATTGAATCCCATTATAGCTTGCACCAAGAAGTGAAAGGATAGTTATTACAATTCCACCAATAAACAGCATTTCTACTATAGACATTTTTCCTCTCCTATCTTTGTGCAGCTTTCACTTTACTTAATTCTTCTTGGATGCTTTCTTTTTAGCCTGCATTTTAGCTTTTCTTCTTGCTAATTCTTTTTTTTCTTTCTTTTTACGCATGAATGTAAGAATAGTAAAAAACAATCCAATCATTAATAGACTTGCGCCTACTAACATAGCAATTAATTGCCAGTCTAATCCTTTTTCTTGTACTAAACCAACATCCCGTTCATTAAATTTGTCTGCTTCTTTTTTTGAAATGTTAAAATCCTCTGTCCATTCCCATTTTTGATCTGCTGACGTAACGAGAACTTTAGCTACATAATCCCCACTTACCATTTCTTCCCCGTTCATATTAACAGGAAAGGCCATGAAGGAATTTGGCGCCATTCTCATTGCACTTTGTTTCCGTTCATATAGGACAGTATCACTACCCTTTTTCATCACTTGCGCTTCTACTGTGACATTATTTAAATACGTAGCCATTATATTAGAAAAATCGATAAAAACAGCATTTCGATAATTTATTTGATCAGCATAGACTTTGTTTAATTTCAAATCTGGTTCTAACTTTACGTTTGATTCTTGTAACAAAACAGCTATTACGTAGGCATATTGATTAAGAATTTGAGACCCACTTGAGTTAGTTACATTACTATTTTGATTTTCTTTCATAAGTTGAATTCCACCAGCGATTACTCCATCATAAGCAGTGGTAGGCATTTCTATTTCTGTTTCTAATTCTTTGCTTTCGCCAGGAGCTAAGTCCACAGATTTCGGTGCTTTGACAATATCTTTGAAATCAAATTTTAGCGACGCATCATTTTTTATTGTAGAATCGCCATATTCAATCACACCATTTTGATTTGTTTTTGCGCTATTGATGCCGATTCCTACTGTTACTTTTTCACTTCCCGGATTGCTCAAGGTAATTTTAATGGTTTGTTTTTGTCCTGGAGCCATTTTTAATTTGTAATAGCCAACATTTTCTTCTAATTGATTGTCAGGAAAAGAAAGACTATATGTAAAACCAGTAATAGATTCTGTCTCGCTATTCTGCTTGTCTTCCTCATTTGCATAAGCAACTATCGATGAATTTCCTCTGATAAGAGAAAAAAGTATGACAATTAAGAGAAAAAGTAAGCGATTATTCTTGGTAATTATTTTATTCATGATTGAGCCTCACATTATTTTGTTTTATGTACGGGAAATTCTATTTAATAAAGAATAAGCTGACTTAAATTCATCAGCTTATTCTTATAGGACACTAAACAGTCAGAAGCGTTTCTTAAATTTAACCTTCTGGTGCTTCTTCTGGAGCAGCAACTATTTTCCAAGTAACTTTAGCTGTGTATGTGTCAACTGCCATATTGGAAGCTGTTACTGCTGGAATGGTCAACTTAATGGATTTATCTGTTGTATCTTTTGCTAAGTCTGCATTTGATTTACCAAAAGACATAATATAACGACCTTTTCCTTCTTTTTTGACTTTGTCAGCGGTAACTACCGTTTTAGCATCGTTTTCTGCTTCTGTTAATTGGAAGCCAGTAGCAATATTTGAAGGAATAACATTTTTATTATCTCCTTGAGATACTATAGAACCATTACTAAAGTCAATGGTAGAAGCAGTTAGTTTGTTATTGCCTGTCCCTGTAAATTGTTGTGTCAATTGTGCTGTAATCGTATAGCCATATTTTCCACCTGCACGAACATCTGCCCATTGAACATAGTTCCCACGTCTAATTTTTGTTTCTGCATTATCTGGGTCAGTAAATACCAATGGTTTAGCAAACGCTGTAACTGCATCTGCTGAGGTTTTAACTGTTCCAAATTCTAAATTAGTTGTTTTTTCTACAATTAATGAACCTTTATCTGTATTTTCATTTTCACCTGGTGATTCTGGGTCTGGATCTGGCAAAGGTTTTTCTGGATTTTCTGGGTCAACTGTTGGTGTGTCGCCTCCCCCTGCTACTCCTTCCTCAACCTTAACAGTACCTGTAGAATCTAGTGCTGTCGGTGCTGCTAAAACTGTTGCTGGTGCTCCCAAAGCTAAAAAAGCTGCTAGAGCGAGTGATGAAAGTGTTGTGTTTTTCATTTTGTATCCTCCTATTAAATGTATGTATTTGATAACTTGAGTTGCCTCAAACGTATCACGAAATTAAGGTAAATCTCCTAATATCCAAGTTAATGTTGTTTCATAAGTAACTGGATGTATTTTAGTATTTTCTGGAATCCTAATACTAATTGCTTCATTTGTGTAGACAGGCTTCCCATCCTTATCGTCAATAATGGGATTTCCTTGTTCATCTAGTTCTGGCTTAAGGGTGTTTTCTTGATTAGCTTTATTCTTTGGAGAAGCCCCAAAAATAATTAGCCAGGTCCCATTTTGACCTTTTTCTTTTTCTAGATTTGCTATATTATAAGCTTGATTAAAATTCTGAAAAGCTATGGTATCCCGAGCAACTGTTGGTAATTCTCTATCACCAAGACTGTTCACCCAGATTTTATCGAGAGAAAAGATAGCGCCATTTAATTCTTGTTCTTCTTTTTCTTGAATCACATTATTTTTAAATTGGCCACTCTGTTTGACTTGTAAAGACCAACTACTCGCTTGCTCTCGCTGATCTGTAATCTGTATGTAACTCCCTCGAACTTCGTCACTATTTACGAAACGTTGAGAACGAAGATAGTAAATTGAATCCTTTTTTTCTGGCTCTAAAGTCACCTTGCCAAAAGCCCAATCAGATGCAAAATCAATCCGTAAGTTCCCCTCCGTTGAATGAATTTTTTCCGGTATAAGTTTCTCTTCTGGATTCTCTGGATCAAGTATTACTGTTTTTTCACTATTTTCAACGTGAACTGTTCCAGTACTTTTTGGTTTATTTTCTGCTGCATCTGCCTCAATACCTACAAAAAACATTACTGCTAAGCAACTAATAAATTTTTTTTTCTTACAGTTTATTTTCACTCCTGCTTCCCCCTTATGCTTTTAAAGATCACAACACTCAGAGATAGCAAGAGTAAAGCAATACCTAAAAATAGATAGTTATTGCCGTTTTCTCCTGCTTTTGGAAGTTTTCCACGGGGCTTATCCTGAGAATGAGTTGCAGAACTTGCCTCACTTGTTACCGATTCAGTTGAAGATATAGATGAACTACTGGAATCCTTTGATTGGGATGATTCCTCAAAAGTAATCCCTACCCGGATATTTACTTGTCCTCCATCTACTGCTTCAACAACTGAAACAGCCTCAAATGAAAAATAAACCAGAAGGAAAATAAAAAAAATACGACAAAACCTTTTCATTAACATATTCTCTCCTCTTCTTATTTGACTGCTACTCATTTCTCAAATTAAGCCCGACACATGATTATTTCTTCCCAAAATTGTCTATTCTATGATAGAATCATTTAACATGTATCCAATAGAACGAATTGTTTTAAAAATTTGAGGGGATTTCCCATGATCTTTTAACTTATTTCTTAGATGGAACAACACATTACTAACCTTGTACTGTTTTAATTTCCCTTCACAAGAACCATTCCAAATGTATGAATAGATTTCTTCATAAGTACATGTTTGATTCACATTTTGATATAAATAATCGACCAAAGCATATTCTATCTTAGTTAAGCCAATTTTTTCTCCCTGTACAACAACTTCAAGATTTAATGGATTCAAATCAATTTTTTTCGAAGTTGCTAACGGCTGACTATTTCCTTTTCTTTTATCTTGAATCGTGTAAACAATGTTCATTGTGTTTTTGACCATAATTGCCATTTCATCCATGGGTGTTTTCTCACTAAAATTGTCTAAAACACCTAAATGTAAAATATTTTTTTTCGTTAGCGGTTGATAATTTTTCAAAAAAGTCCACATCGGGATAGAGGAATCTTTTTTTATTGAAAGAATTAAATTAAAAAGCTCTGCTGATTCTGCTTCATGGTTACTACAAAAAATAATCCCGTTCATCCCATTTATTTTATTTAGATTTACCTTTTTATTCTCAAAAAAAAATAAATCTATATCCGTATGTTTTTCAAATTCTTGTCGATTAAACATATACTCTGTCAGCTCAATGATCGCTATAGCACACAAAGAAATTCCTCCTTAAAATATCTTAATTTAAACTATAAATCAGATTTCTTCTTTTTGAAAATCTAAAAAATCTCTTAATTAGAAACATCTATAAACCAGCAACAAATAATTTACATGTAAAAAAAATTATAAAAAACACACTTATAAATAGATATATACATAATTTTTTAATGATATAAAAGATATTTTTTAACCTAAATTTAATAAAAAGGTTGTTTTTTTCTTGTTTAAAGAAATATCCCAAGGAGAAATGCAACTATATATTTTTTATATTTATTTTTCCGAACACAAAATCAAATAAAGACAAAATTGAATATCAATTTTGTCTTTCAAGATTTATTTATTTTTGTTTTCTTTTTACTTTATGACTAGTCATTTAATTTAAAAAAATAGTTCTATTTTATGACAATCTTTTTTCATCTAAATATAATCTAAAATTAGACCATTCTACATCAGAAAGAATATTTGAGAAAAAATACATTTCACAATTCTTTAAGGGTTCAACTACTGTGAAATTACACACTATTAAATCAATATTCATCTTTTCTATCAACTCAGGTTTAAAAGGCTGATTTAATAAAAATACAGCCTCTGTCTTTTGAGGCAAATTTTTTAAAGCTAAATATTTAGAATACGAAATAACTGCCGGAGGCCCCATAATTAAAAAAAGCACTTTTTTTACTGTATTCATTTTAGATACTGTAAAAACTGTCAATTTAATGGCCATATCATAGGTATGAATAAAATTAGCATTGTTTTTTAGAATTTTATACCAAATTGCTAATATATGTGGATATTTTTTTTCTATATTATCTTTAAGGTATGAATTGGTCGTTTGAAATATATCAGAAGCATCCGATAAAGCATTCAAGTTTACTAAGAAACCTGTTAATAGAATTTTTAAATCCATATGAACGGAATAGTTCAAGTTAACTGTATCAAAAAACATATCTACTAGAGACTCAAATTTCCTAAATTCTTTTACTAACTCATTCGTAAAAGACATCGAGTTACCATCATAAATTACATTATTAATCATCACTAAGTAAAGAAAAACATATTCTGATTCAGGAATATCTTGCTCCTCGATGATTACTTCTTTTGCTAAATTTTTTTTCAATAACAAAAAACCACTGTGGCTACTATATTTATTAATTGTTTCTTCCTTTAATTGGATAAATTTTTTCATAGAGGTTCTTTTTTTTATAATAAATAGCCATTTTTCAAGCGCTTGATAATTGATATTTAAAAGCCTACTATAACTTTTTCCAAAATCTTCGAAAGGATTATGATTATTATTACTTGTAAATTCCGAGTGATTTATTTCTTCATAATCAAAGTACTTATAATCAAAAAAATGAAAGTAAAAGTATCGAATGTTTACTTCATTACCAATTAGATATAGTGGATTTGTGTTCATCTCGATTTCATATTCATTCAGTATATCTTTAAGATAGGCAAGATATTTCCTTAACGTCGATTCAGAAACATACCATTCCTCCAATAGTCCACTAGTTGTAATATACTTTCCATCAAAAATAGCTTCTAGAATCGAAAATAATGGACTATTTCTAACAATTGATCGAATATGTTTTGTAAGTAAAAGCATATCCGTATTTTTTTTTAAGGAAAGATAATTATTTTCATAAAACAGTTGATCTGGAAACATTTCTACAAGCACTTGTGCATCTTTTTGGATCGTTTTTAGCGTCACTTGACACTTTTGGGATAAATGAATAAGGGAAACAGGAACCTCAGAATCCATTAAAATAGATAAAATATCAATCTGTCTTTTTTTACCAGAATCTATTAACAGCCTATGCCCTAAGTCGTTCATATGTATACTCATGCTCCCTTATAAAGAATTAAAAAAACCTATTAATAGGCAAAACTATTATCACTGTTTCTTTCTTAATTGTCAACAAATGCCTTTCCTAAGTACAGAACCCTTTCTAACCTTTATTTTTTCTTAATATGAATAATGTTATTTCATTTAGCCTGTTTTTCTTTCTATTTAATTAGATTAAAAAATAGCGATAAAAGAGAGTGGGACAATAGTCAGAAATACATCTGATTGTTGCCTCACTTTTTTGATTTCTAAAAAAAGAGAATGTTCCGTTTAAAAAACAAGAGGGATC
>NZ_MIEK01000021.1 GCF_001742285.1 Enterococcus rivorum
GAATTTCCCTTTATTATCGATACTTGCCGCACTTGTATTGTCAACACTCCACTGGATAGCTGTTTCTACGTCTTCTACTTTATTTGTTACACCAGATCTTCGTGTCAGGTTTACTGAGAAATTCGTTATTCCTTTAGAATCTAGCTCTGTATCTTTTGTACCTTCAGTAAATAAAAGCTCATAGGTATACGGCTTAAGCGTTACTTGGAACGTATTAGTGATGGGTGCTTTTGTTCCTGGATGTTCCACTTGTGCTGTTACTGTTACTATTGTTTTCTCAGTGACTGCATTTGCTTTGAAAGTTCCCTCACTGTTGATGGTTGCCGCATTTTCATTGTCAACACTCCACTGGATTGTTGTTTCTACTTCCTCTTGCACCCCTGTTAAATCGGATGTCCGCATCAACTTTGCTGAGAATTCTTTTGATGCTTGGGAATTTAGCTCTGTGTCTTTTGTATCTCCAGTGAACACAAGATCATAGCTAAAGGTTTCTTTTGAAACTATATTGTTAATCAATTCTTTTGCTTTATCAGTTGGAGCACCATAGTCTGACTCAGGAAACTTATCTTTATCTTCTACTGTCGTAAATTCTCCGATAACATCAATTCCATAGTACCAAGAATCCATACCTGACAACGCGTCAGTGTTGTAGCTTAGTTCATCCAATAATAGACTAGTTGTTTGATTCGGTGCCAATAGTTTTGCCCAATAAGCCCAACCATCTGTGTCCACTACCCAGTAATCCCCTTGTTGCTCTGCCTTGGGTAAATCACTCCAAGCATCCATGCTTATTGGCTCTTTTTCTTGACTTAACGTTTCTTTTGCAGTATGAATCTTATTCGAGTCATCAGGATGGGTATATTTTTCTCCAGCAGTAAAGAAATCTTCAGATCCATCATTTTTTATTCCGTCTTTATTCAATACTAAGTTGGTTGCACCATTCACGATAAAGTCAATCGCATCCCCTGCTGCGTCTGTTTCTAAATTTCCTTCATCAGTATTAAAGGTCGGCAAGAAAACCTTCTTTCCTCCTAATTTCCACGTCACTAAAGCTCTGTAAGGATCATTTTCTTTTTCTGTTAACTCGTAAGGTATCCATGTATTGCGAACTTCTTTTGATGTTCCATTTACCAATGGCTGACCATTCTTTTCAAAATATTCTGACAACTTAATGCGTACCAATAAATTCTTTTTCCCATAGTTTTCGGCATAGACATCTTTATTGCCACTTCCTTTGTTGTAATCATCATGAACACGTCCACCAGCGATGTTTTCGCCTTCATTGTCATTTAATGCTCGTTGGCTAAAAGATATCCAAGCAAATGTTCCGGCAATCATTATGATTAGTGCTAAAATACTTGTAATGAGGACGTTTCGTTTCTTACTTGTTTTTTCCACTTTGTACACTCCATTTCTTTTTTACCTACTAAACACAGCTTCTACTTAAAAGTAGTAACTCTTCCTAATATGCCTACTAATGTAATAACAGGCACTATTCCTGTAACTTTTTCAATACTTTCATTCCTCACCTTTCCATGAATCATTTCACATATATTTTAGCAGCCGTCCTATTAAGACCATCATGGCAATGAATAGAACTGCTGTTAAACCCTCATGTTCTTTAACAAAATAGTTATTTTTACTACTTCAAAGATAATAGTTATAAACTATTTCATTGCCTACTATCTTGTAATTTCTATATGTAAACTAAACAGGGTACTTAGTATATTGTAAATTGCATCATGAGTAAATTTGATTTTTTTCTATCAACGAGAAAAATTATGTTTGTGCAAACTCATTAGAAGCTTCTTCTTTATCTCCTTCAATATTAAGGAAAAGAACTTTTTCCACAAATTGTAAAATTAAGCTCTATCTTTCATTTGAAGTTAAAGCTAGCTTGATGAACAGGGTGCCCAAAACCATGTATTCTTCAAACAAGAACTTATGTAAAATTAAACTTAGCAATTCTATTTTTTCATCCATTGAAAAAATCATTGTCTCCATCTTATTCAACAGAAATATCTAATTTTTATAATTTGTTACTATCTTATAAAATATCTATAGCGGCGCTCTTTTTTGTACTAGGTAAAGAGAACTAAGGTCATGTAAAAGACACCCTTAATGAAATTCTTAATCAAGGTAAGGTCCGGTGGGGTAGATTACCTATACTGATATAACGTCCGATCGCACATTTTTAGCCCTTCCGTGCACCAATTAAAATAAAAGAATTATTTAGAGGGGATTACCCTTTGACTAATTCTTTTTTCTTCAACTCCAAAAATAATAAGGTTGAACAGACCATCCTCATCACTTCAAAAAAATTCCTATTCAACAATAACTATTTTAGAATTACATAAAGTAGTCTATATTAAGTTCAATCAATATTATTTATTTTTAAAGGAACGCTGCTGTAATATATTTTTCTACTGTTATTTCATCTGTGTATCTTCAAAAGTAATTTCAGACAAAAAACTTTTCATCTCTTCAAAAATTTTGTCTGCCTCTGTCCTTAATTCTTCAACTAAACTAAAAGAACTCAAATAATCCATTTTCACTTTTTCTAGTTGTTCCAAGCGCTCTACTTGTTGTTTTTTTGTTTCTTCAATCTGCTGTTGAGCGCTATTTTCTGCAGTCAAAATAATCTCTCTTGCTTGCATTTTTGCCTCAATTAGTACTTCTCCAATGTCCTCTTGAGAAATATCTGTTTCAGTATTTTGCTGTAGTTGTTTTTTTACTAATTCTAATTCCTTAGACACTTTACAAAACTCGTTAAATAAACCTTCTTTTGTCCAACCAACCTCTGCTAACGAATGACATTCATACTCAGCAATTTCTTGTTCTAAATATTTCACTTTCTTTTTAAACAAATTAACTTCTTCTTGTTTAGAATTCATTTCTTCTAGATGAAGTGTTTGGTCTTTTTTTAAGCTTTCATATCTATCTTCTGTTCTAATTAGCTTTAATATAAGATTGCTAGCTTCTTCACTTAATTGTTTATTCTCTTCTTTCAAGCTAATCATTTCTTGATAAAATTTATCAATTTCTACTTTGTCATGGTTCAATTCTTTTTCTCCTGTTTTTAACAACTTTTTTCGAGTATTAATTTTATTATGAATATTAGACACAAGTTCCCTCCCATTAAATTATTTATCTTTATTAGTGGTAGTATCATTTTGAAAGCAGCTGATACCCTGTCGAACGAATTGTTTTGATTGTAATTTCTTCGATTCCTTCTTCTTTTAACTTACTTCTTATCCTAAAAATTAAGTTAGCTAGATTTAATAAACTAGTCTCGGATACTTCTTCCCATAAATGTTCTGCTAGTTCTTCATAAGAACAAACAGAAGCATTATTTTCCATAAGTTTGTGGACTAATTTAAATTCTGTTTTAGTTAACTCGACAGCTAACTGCTCCCTTAATGAAATTATTTTCCGGGAAAATGGATCCAGTTCATGATTTTCTATCGCATTAGAATGAAGGTTCGTATTTTCCACTTTATTTTTGCCTACTGTTTGATTCCTATATAATGTATTTCTTATATGCAATACAGTGGTTAACCATTGACTTTGATTAAAGACACCATCTGCTCCTAATTCTAAATATAATTGGCTTGTCGTTTCTGAAGGCTCTTTTAATAGCACCCAAATAAAAGCATCTGTATCATTTCTTAGTTGCAAGAACCGTAAACAAGAAAAGTTTATCGCTTTTTCTGCATTTTCTTCAAATACTATTCCATCATATAGCTCAACCTTGTCATTCCTCATTAACTCCAAACAACAACCAGCCTCTCGGAATGCTTCCACTACCTCACTACTTATCCCTTTATCTGTTTCTACACCTATATTAAACATCTGTTTCACAACCTTCTAATTTATTTATGTTTCTAAACTACATCCAGTGAGTCACTTTACTCTTTCAAAAAAAGTACATCGTCATTAAATAAATCTACGTATTCAATGGAGATCACATTGTGAAATTTGGTTTTAACAATTTCAATCACTTCTTCCTCAGTAATTCCCTCTCTAACAACAATCTGCTTAACTATCTTGTAAATTCCATCTTTACAAGAGGGGTTACATACTGAAAAACTTACAAAATAGAGAGAACAATCTAACCAATGTTTCTCGATTTCTCCTTGCATTAAAATAGCTCCTTTCATTCTCAAAATTATCTTTTCATAACTGCTTAATTTTTCACATGAATTATTTTTACACAACACTATTTTTTTCGTTTGAACTTTTTGTCTTTTTTATATCCAAAACAGTTTGTTTTAATAACTGCCACTGATTTTCTTTTGGTGGATTCTGAAAAACAATCTGTTTGCATAAAAGTTTATTGTTCGTATGATCCGATAAATAAATATCTGTTTTGTTATCGATTTTATGTTGAATTTGAATCCCATGACGCTTTAAATGATTTAGTTTTTCAAAGACGTATTCTGCATATATCTCTCCAGCAGAAAAATCAACACAAACATAGATTGGACTTTCTAAATAATTTTGAGGCATGCTAACAATAAGCGATACCATATAGTCATAATAAAGTGCTGATTTATCAATAAAAAAATTTTTACACTCCATAAAATTATCAAAAATAGACATAAAGCGAGTGGCTATTCTATGAAACTCAGGATACATTTCTTCAAAATCACCGTTTCTATACCAATAGTTAAAAGCATACTTAGGTAAAATAAAACACAATAATCGTCGATGAATCGTTTGAAAGTTCCTTTTTAATTTTTCTAGAATCACCTTTTTATCTGGCACAGAGCAACCTTTTAATACTGTGAGCTCAAAATCAACAATCTCGAGAAAAAGAGTCGTCAATTGCGTTTCTTTTTTTTCATGAAAACTCACTTGCCTTCTCATAGAACTCAAGAAAATATTCTCAACAGTCATAAAAGCCAATAGAAAATCAAGTTCAAAATCAACTGTGTTTGACCTGTTTTCTATTGGAAATGTTACTTGTTTTAAAATATGGTCCCTCATACTTTTATACTGAAAAGAGTCAAATAATTCTAAATTAAGAACAGACTCTGTTAAAAAATATTGCCACTTAATTCTTAAGAAACAAACACCAATAAATAGTTCCAACTGCTTCATTTTTGTCGGTCTATGATCACACTCAAAAATGCTGATTAGAGAATTTTTTGTTTTTTCAACATTTATTTTTACATTAGAAGGAAAAGGAAATTCCAAACCATTAAAATAATAGTAATAAACTTCAAAAATAAACTTTCTAATCGCCTTTTCCTCTCCAATTAATTTCTGCATCTCCAATGTTATACCTACTTCGTTAAGTAAACTTTCAAGCTTTTTTCTCAAATTAAAAACTTTTGTTCTACTAAAAAAATAGCGCTTCTCAAACTCCGACGATGAAATATCTGAAACTACTATCGCATCAAAAAGAAGAAACATTCCAGATTTTTTTGCATAAAATAACCTTAAGTTATCAATCAATGCCGCTGTAACGTGTAATGTATCAACTTTTTGAGCAGACGCTTCAATTAAGACTTTAAAATTTCCAAATTCTTTTAAATCTTCTTCAAGACAAAGGAATGTATATTTTAGTTTGGACTTAGACACTTTAAGATACTTTTCGATAGTCTCCCTTGAAATATATCTATCTGTTTGTTCTTCTAAAAAAGATAATAATTTTAATCTGAATTGATACTTCTCATCCAAAAATCGATTTAAATTAATTTATTCTCACCTCCTGTTTTGTTCCAACAAGAATTACTACTACTTTTTTAAATAACTCTAACCAGCATTTAGAGCCCTTCACTTCTTTAAAATTGAACAAGTAAATTGATGACCAAACACTTTTTTATTTAAAATTAGTAAATTAAATGAACAAAATTCAAATTCATTCTATATTTTTCTACCCTATAAAAATATATAATAAACAAATAATTCAACGTTTTTCATTATAGACGAGATATTTTTATAACAAAAATCATTTTTTTCTCCTCTATAAGAAAACAAATATATTTTTCTTATTTGAAATTAGTAGTTGAGAAGGTGATAGGATATAATGAATATACAAATATTGAATGGAACAGGTGGTTATTTTAAGATGAATGAATTAGGATATAAACTCATTGTAGATAAACAAGTAAAAAGACGAATTGATATCATTAATGCCTTACTATATAGTCAGAAGCCTATAAAAATCAGAAATTTAGCCAAGATTTGCAACGCTTCTTCAAAAACTATTTCTTCTGAGCTTGAAAAAATGAATGCTATTTTACCAAAAAGTAGTGAAATTTGCTATAAAGAACTTGAAGGGGTTCAATTAATATCGGAAAATCCTTTTCTTATTTCCGAATTTATTAATGAGCAGTTAGATGGAAATCCACTTTACTTTGTAGTTGAGAGCATTTTTAATAATGTAAAGCTCACCCTCGAAGATTATGCTTTTGAAATGTATATTTCTAATTCCACAATGAATAATTATTTAGCCATATTAAAAAAGATTTTAAAAGAAGACTTTGCGTTGAACTTACAGACCTCTCCGTACATTGACATCGTTGGCGGCGAGACGAATATCCGCTTTTTCTTCTTTCAATATTTTAGACATGCTCATGATAATGCAGCTATCAGCCCTAGGGACGACCAATATGCTGCTGTTTACAACGTCATTCTTCATGCCGATATGCAGTATGATTTACATCTGAATGTTGATTATTATCGTCTGTCTCAATGGGCAATAATTTTTGAACAACGAGTTCGTTTCGGACACTTTGTGACTATCGATGACTCTGTTTTAGAAAAACATATCGGAACTAATTCTTATAAGCGTCTCAGAGATTCCTTCAAAGAATCATTTAAAACAAATCCGATCTTAAACGACATTCCTGAAAAAGAATTTCTCTATGTGTACCTTACAAAATTAGATGGAGTTATTTATGAAAAAGGAGAGGCTATCTACTCAAAAGATTACCTTCCTTTATTATCTACTTTCGAAACAATTAGTAACTCTTTTTTCCAAGAGAAGCATCTTGATCTTTTTAAACATGGTGACCTAAAACTTATTACACAAGCTTTTTTGGCCAATAATATGTTGCTGAGCGATGCATCTATCTTATTTCAAAAAGCAAATTCACCTTTAAAAGACTATGCCAGAAAATATTATCCCCAGTTTCTAAATTCTTGGATAAGTATTTTAGATAACCAATTAAAAAAAGTCTTTCCTAAAGCTCATTTTATTGAAGACATCGCAACGAACTTGACGCTTATCTGTATTGGCTATTTAAGATTACATGAACTAGAACACAAAAATATCCTGTTTTCATTAACGGGAACCCCAGCATCTTTGATCTATTATAAAGCGATGTTGCTTAATATCATTCCAAATGGAATCACTCCGTACTTTATCTTTAATAAACCCTTAACCGATTCCTTACTGGACGCCTTAGACATAGATTTATGTATTTACAATTACAAATTAGATATAAAATTAAACAAAGCTGAGTGCATACGACTTTCAAATGTTCCTACAGAAGCTGAATGGATTCAATTACTACCGAAGCTATTATCACTATAAAACACAATTGAAAGTCTCCTAGAGACACACCATAAAATTGCTTTATCCGCTAATATTCATCGAAAGATATTTGGCATTAAAAAAGCAGATTGCTATGAAAATAAATACTTTCATAGCAATCTGCCTAAATTTTATTCTTATTTTAGATTAACGAACTTTCGCACGCGCTCCAGCATCAATGCCTGGTGCCTGACCTAATTTCGCTTGTAGCATCCAAATATTCTTTTCAATGTCACCCTTAAAGCCAATAAAGATATCTTCTGTTACATTCTCGCCTTCTGCTCCAGCAGCTTCAATTCCTTTTTCATAAATGCCTGCTAAATAGCGATAGCCTTCAACTAATTTTTCCATTCGTTCTGGAATCGTCCGGTCGTAAGTACCAATTTCATCTGCTATTCCTGTATGATCTGCAAATTCTTGTAAGGTTGAGTATGGCGCGCCATCTAATGTGATTAAACGTTCAGAAATAACATCTAGTTGGTCATTAATTTGATCCATAAACTCATCCATTTTAGGATGTAGCGTTAAAAATTCTGGTCCACGCATATACCAATGGGTTTGGTGAATCACTACTGAAAACTGACTTAAATCGGCTACCAATTGGTTCAATACTTCTTTTGTTTGTTCAAATTTCATTCTCTATCATCCTCCTAAAATTTTTAGAGTCATCTAGGAAACTCCACTCCGTTGACATCACTACTTTTCAATTCACCCAGTGGATTATGAAACAAGAAAAATAACTGATTGTAAAAAAACAGCGAAGCGGATAGAGTTTCCTAGTTCTCTTTTTTACTACAAAAAATGTAGGTAAACATAAATTAAAATAAATTCTATCTAATAATTATTATAAACTAAAGGATTAGTTTTTACCAGTATTTGGCTCATCATCTAAATTCCCTGAGACTTCTTCTATCACTCGATTCAAGCCATCAGCTAATTCTTTATTCATTTCTTTCATGTCCTTTGTTCCAGAAATGAAGGCCATATATAGATTTGAAACAGCCTCTTTTTGGTCAGCGGGAATCAGCCACTGCCCCTTTTCTTTTTCAAGTTTCAGTTTCAACTCAACTGGGTCACTACTAATCTTAATCGTTTTGACTTTATCTTCCAAAATGGATAACGTAGCATCCAACGTTTTTTGTTCACTCTGAGCAATTTCAGGATTATCTAGTGCATCCTTTATTAACTGTCGCGTCATATCCAGCATGGTATTGACTAAATCTAGACCCGTCACGTAATAAGTAATGGTCGCACCATTTTTCGTTTCATCAATTGTCACAACTTTATACTCTGCTTTTTCTTTGACTTGCTTTAATAGTTCATTCGTCAAAGCATTGGCTTGCTTTTTGGAGATTTCAACACCTGTAGACGAGAGACTGTTAACAAAGTTTGTTTCAAAATCTTCACCGATTTTATCAAGTTCACTGGCAACTTTTTCTCCATCACGGAAACTTTTAACAAACTTCTCGTTGTCCTTTTTATACACTAAGCGATTCACAAATAGTTCCGCTACTTCTTCAGCCGGAATTGCTTTGGCTCCGCAGCTAGATAAAAAGAAGGTCAAAAAGACAAGTAACATCAGTCCTAGCTTTTTTTTCATCTACTTCCCTCCATTCTTTTAAGCCTCTTTAAAATTTATCCTTCTACGTCTGCACGCAATTTAGCTAACTGATGATAGCTTGCTGATAATTGTTGTTGCGTAGATAAAAATACTGGATACAGTCGTTGGTAGGCTTGTTGCGCGGACTCTAGTGGCTTTGTTTGTTTATGAATGACTGCATAATCTTCCGCTTCTTCAAAAGAGTTGATTTTCCCGATACTTTGCCAACCAATCAATACCGCTCCTAAAGCAGAAGCTTCAACACTTTCTGTAAAAGATAGCGAGTGTCCTAAAACATCTGTCATAATTTGGCAAAACACTTCCGAATCTGCAAAACCACCTGTTGCACGAACTTCTTTGACGGGTCCCCCTAATTCCTCTAGTTCTGTCAAAATTCGTTTAAAGTTTAAAGAAATCCCTTCAATCACAGCTCTCATCATCATTTCATCTGTATGGTTTCGTTTCAAACCAATGAAACTTCCTGTCGCTTCCGCATCCCACAAGGGTGCACGTTCGCCTAATAAATAAGGGTGAAAAAGTAGTCCCTCTGACCCTGCCGGAACGTTCTTAACAATTTTCATTACTGCATCATAAGGATTTTCTCCTTGTTCTCGCGCTTGTTTTTGTACCTCTTTCAAGAAATTCCCACAAGCCCAATCAAAAATACCGGCACCGTTACTTGTTGCTCCACCTATCACCCAATGAGAATCATCCAACACACAGCAGAATGTTTCCCCTTGAGGATGAGTATACGGCTTATCAACAATATAACGCAAAGCTCCACTAGTTCCAACAGTCAATGTCGCTGTTCCTTGTTCTAACGCACCTAATCCTAAGTTAGATAATGGGCCATCTGCGCCACCTAGGATAAATACAGTTGAGTCACTTAGTCCTAACTTTTCGCGCCACCCATCCCGCATTTCTTTCATTTGATACGTTGGTAAAACTAATTTCGGCAACTGATCTTCTGTAATTGCTAATTTTTCTAACGCTGCTTGATCCCATTTCAATTCATGAATATTTAAAAATCCCGTCCCAGAAGCCGTACTGACATCTGTCACATACTCTCCAAAAAACTGGTAAAAAATGTATTCTTTTATGCCAATAAATTTTGCAGCTTGCTGATAAATCGCTGGTTTTTCTGCTTGCATCCAGCGTATTTTTTGAAACGGGGTCATCGGATGCATAGGTAGTCCTGCCGCTTGATATAAAGCTTGTCCTTCAGCCGTTCCTTTCAGTTCTTCTGCAAATTTTTCTGCTCGATTATCCGCCCAAGTAATAGATCTTGTCAGGGGGTAATTGTTCTTGTCCATCACAACCAAACTATGCATTGCCGTAGAGAAAGAAATCAAAGAAATCTCAGCTGGTTTAACCTCTTCTGCTACTTTTGAAATACAAGTCACAACTGCTTCAAAAATTTCGTGAATATCTTGTTCTGCCATTCCTTCTTCTTCTTGAATTAAAGGATATCTTACATAAAAAGAAGCCTGAACTGTCCCATCTTCTTTAAATGCTACCGCTTTCGTTTGTGTCGTTCCCATATCTACGCCAATTGCAAATTTTTCCATCTTTCTGCCCCATTTCCATTCACTTCTCTCTTCTATTATTCCCAAAAGAAAAACAAATGTCCAGTTGAAATAAAAAATATTTTTCATTCCTGCGTATTTTATTTACAAGGGGGTCTTAGCCATGTACTTTGTTTATTTTATTTCTGGTTGCATTTGGGGATCATTTCTGTGCTTAGCGGCAGAAAGAGTCCCTAAACGACAATCTATTATTCAGCCACGCTCTCATTGTATTTTTTGCAAGAAAAAATTAGGCTTTTTGGAATTAATTCCCTTGTTTTCAATTATATTATTGCGTTTTCGGTGTCTGCACTGTCAAACAAAGCTTCCTATTATTTATTTTGGAAGTGAATTGGTCAGTGGACTGCTATTTACAGCAGTCTTACCAAAAGAGCTATCTTTACAGACCTTCTATCAATTGGTACTTTTTCTTATGATGTTTCTTTTATCCTTAACAGACATCTACTATCTTCAAGTTGAACCAAAGTTTTTTTATCCACTTTTTTCAATTCTTTGCTTGATTCATTTTTATCTGGGCAAACCGTTTTACCTACTCCCTGCATTTCTTGTATTTATAACACTCATTTTGTTCAACAATATTTTACGGGATTCAATCGGTGGCGGCGATATTTTACTAATCAGTGCTTTGAGCCTACTTTTAGAAAGTGAACTAATTCTTCGCTTATTGCTTTTCGCTAGTAGTAGTGGTTTACTCTATTTACTATTCTCTACGTTTGTATTAAAGAAAAAAATTCTTCCACTTCCTTTTGTACCTTTTCTAGGTCTTGGCTTATTTTTTGTTCTTTTTTTCTGACCTCACAGCTGAAAGGGGATCACTAATTTTTCCAATGATGACGGATAAATCCAGCTCGTCCTGAACCTTCACGGTAAAGTTTATAGTGCATACGATTCTTTTTATAGTAGTTTTGATGATACTCTTCTGCTGGATAGAAAGGCTGGGCAGGTTTGATTTGTGTGACTATCGGCTTGTCAAAACGACCACTTTCTTGTAAGGCTGCCTTTGACTTTTCGGCAATATCCTTTTGATCCTCATTAAAATAGAAGATAACTGGCCTATATGAATCCCCTCGGTCTGCAAATTGTCCTAGCGCATCTGTCGGATCTGTTTGTTGCCAATAAATTTCTACTAATTTCTCATAGGGCATAATGGTTGGGTCATAAGTAATTTCTACAGCTTCCGTATGTCCTGTCATCCCTGTCGTTACTTGCTCATAAGTCGGATTTTTGACATGTCCACCTGTATAACCTGAGACAACTGAAATAATGCCTGGTTGTGTGTCAAAGGGCTTTACCATACACCAAAAACAGCCACCAGCGAAAATTGCTTTCTCAACTTGTTTCTCCATTGCTAAACTCTCCTCTCACTTCTTCTAGAGCCATCTAGGAAACTCCACTCCGTTGTCATCACTACTTTTTCAAGGCTCTTGGGAAATATTTTCCGCCACTTTTTAATCACTCATTTTCCACTTCATCAAATGGTTTATGAAGCAAGAAAAACAACTGATTGTATTCAAAAATAGCGGAACTACTAGCTGTTGGTGCCAATAACCGTGTCAGAAAGCCAATGTGAATCACTTGGGTTTACTACTTATTTTTAGCCCAAGTTTGAAGCTTGGAAACTCTGAGACCTAACCTTTTGGCCCAGAGCGGTTCCACGATTTTCCACTGAGCCAACTGCTAGCAATAAAGCGACTATCGTTTCCTAATTCTTCCTTTATAATAAAAGGTTTCCGCCATTATTAAAACTATTTACACTTATATGCTAAAACGGCTCTATAATATCTAGTGTTGGTGACAGATGTCGCCAGCACTTTTTTGTATAAAAAAAGACAGACACCTTCAAATCCTGTAGAATAAAGTCGACGAAAACCAATCTAAAGGAGTAATGAAGATGTCTCTCTCAAATCTTATCAAAGAAACCCTCGATATTCTAGACCTAAACCTTATTTTTACTGAAAATTGTTTGACCCATGAGAAAATAGGCAATCATATTTGTAAAGTGTATAGCGGTACTCTGACGTATTTTCCTGAAAAATGTCTCCATTGCCAACAAGAAAATGACCAAACAATTATTAAATACGGATGGAAAAAGGTCATGGTCTTGGTCAATGATGTCAGTGAATACAAGACCTATGTCCGCATCAAGAAACAAAAATTCCTATGTAAAAGCTGTAATAGAAGCTTCCTTGCGGAATCAACCTTGACCGAACGCCATTGTACGATTGCGCGTCGTGTCAAGCTCTCCATTGCAGAGAAACTGAAAGAAAATACTTCTATGACAGGGATTGCTCGTGCCAAACATGTCTCTACAACCACTATTTATCGGGTGTTAAAGAACTTCTATACCCCTCTTTCTCAGAAGAAAAAGACCTTACCGACCGTTCTTTGTTTTGATGAATTTAAGTCTGTGAAAGAAAGTTCTGGGGCGATGAGCTTTGTTTTTATGGATGGACAAACCAAAGAATTACTGGACATTGTAGAGAATCGAAAACTAAACTCTTTGAAAAAATACTTTTATTCCTATGCTTATAAAACAAGAGCCGCCGTTCAATATATTGTCATTGACATGTACAAGCCTTACGTCACTCTTGTAAAAAAGCTTTTTCCCAATGCAAAATTGATCATTGATCGTTTCCATATTGTTCAACATATCGGACGTACCTTTCTGACGCACCGAATCCAACAGATGAATCAGCTGAATCGAAAAAATTATCAAGAAGAGCAACAATACAAGCATTTAAAGAAGTATTGGAAATTGCTTCAGAAAAATGCTTGGCATTTAGAGCATAAAAAACAGGTTTGGCATCCTAGTTTTAGGGCGCATTTGACTGAATCAGAAGTCGTTGACCGCTTGCTTTCCTATAGCCCAGAACTCAAGCAAGGATATGGTGTCTACCAAGATTTTCTAGCAGCGGTTCGGATGAAAGATTCTCACTGGTTTCAAGAGCTTTTAAAACAAAACTATTCTCATCTACCAGAGAAATATGCGACAACCATTCAGACATTTAAACAGTATCAAGAAGGCATTTTAAACGCACTTGAACAGCCATATTCTAACGGTTCCTTAGAGTGTTTGAACAACCACATTAAAGTATTGAAACGAAATGCGTATGGCTTTAGAAGCTTCTATAACTTCAAACTGAGAATTCTATTAACCCTAGGAACCACCCTTTTCAATCCCATGAAAAAGAACAAGCCTGCAGAAAAATAATCTCTTCTGCATACTTGTTCTTCCTTGACACTATTCTATTGATTTTTCTTTACCAACACTAGTTGACAATGAGCCGCTAAAACCCACCTAAGCTTTATAGGCTCAGGTGGGTTTCTAAAAAATTTATTTATTCAATTCATTTAATGCATCTTCAGCGGCCATTTGAGCTTCAATGTCAGAAATACTATAAACATTTTCGCTTGCTACGCCAACTTCTTTTGGTTCCATGTTACGGTAACGAGCCATACCCGTTCCAGCAGGAATAATCTTACCGATGATAACATTTTCTTTCAATCCAAGTAATGGATCTTTCTTACCGCGAATCGCAGCATCTGTTAACACACGAGTGGTTTCCTGGAAGGAAGCAGCAGACAAGAAACTGTTTGTTTCTAGTGAAGCTTTTGTAATACCTAACAATACTGGACGGCTTGTAGCAGGTGTTCCACCAGCAACTAATGTATCATAGTTACGATCTGAGAATTCTGCAATATCAAGCAATGTACCTGGTAAAATTTCGCTATCACCTGGGTCCATAACACGAACTTTACGAAGCATTTGGCGAACCATTACTTCAATATGCTTATCACCAATTTCTACCCCTTGCATACGGTAAACGCGTTGTACTTCACGTAACAAGTAGTTCTCTACAGAAAGAACATCACGTACTTGTAGCAACTGTTTTGGATCAATTGATCCTTCTGTTAAAGGTGCACCACGATGAATCGTGTCTCCCTCAGCAACTTTCATACGAGCTGTATAAGGAACTGTGTAAGTACGAGTATCAGTTTTCCCTTTAATCGTTACTTCTTTTTGACGTGTCGCAGGATCTTCAGAGATATCAATGACTTCACCTGTTACTTCCGTAATAACTGCTTGTCCTTTCGGATTACGTGCCTCAAAAATTTCTTGGACACGGGGTAGACCTTGAGTAATATCATCTCCGGCAACCCCACCCGTATGGAAAGTACGCATCGTCAACTGTGTTCCTGGCTCTCCGATTGATTGAGCGGCAATTGTTCCAACTGCTTCCCCAACCTCAACGCCAGATCCGGTTGCTAAGTTACGTCCATAACAATGTTTACATACGCCATGTTTCGTATTACATGTGAATACGGAACGAATGGTTACTGTTTCAATACCCGCATCAATGATTTCTTTCGCAATATCTTCAGAAATTAATTGATCGTCACCAATAATCATTGCTCCTGTTTCAGGATGGATGACTGATTTTCTTGTGTAACGGCCAATTAAACGCTCTTCAAGAGGTTCGATAATTTCATTTCCTTCACGAATTGATTGGATTTCTAAACCACGATCCGTTCCACAATCGTCTTCACGAATGATCACATCTTGGGCAACGTCAACTAAACGACGAGTCAAGTATCCTGAATCGGCTGTCTTCAAGGCTGTATCGGTCATTCCTTTACGAGCTCCATGGGTAGAGATAAACATCTCTAAGACAGATAGTCCTTCACGGAAGTTAGAAATGATTGGTAACTCCATGATACGTCCGTTCGGAGCAGCCATCAATCCACGCATTCCAGCAAGCTGAGTAAAGTTGGAAATATTACCACGGGCTCCTGAATCTGACATCATGAAGATTGGATTTTTGGCATCCATACTTTCAATCAGTTTTTGTTGGATATCATCTTTCGCTGCATTCCAAACTGCAATAACACGTTCATAACGTTCGTCGTCTGTAATCAAACCACGACGGAATTGTTTCGTAATATTTTCTACTTGTTTGTGGGCTTCATCAATGATTTCTTGTTTTTCATGTAAAACCATGATATCCGCAATCCCTACTGTCATACCTGCATGAGTAGAATGCTTATAACCTAAGTCTTTCATCCGGTCAAGCATTTTAGACGTTTCTGTAATCTTGAATCGTTTAAATACTTCCGCAATGATATTTCCTAAGTTTTTCTTCTTGAATGGTAGGACTAATTCTTGCTCTTTAATATGAGCCGGAATGTCTGTACCAGCTTCAACAAAATATTGATCTGGTGTTTGCACCGTCAAGTTATAGTCTGTTGGTTCATTCAAATATGGGAACTCAATCGGCATGATTTCATTAAAGATAATCTTACCAACAGTCGTAATTAAAATACGTTCTTTTTGCCAATCTGTAAATGGTTTGTCTCCAAGTAAGGTTGTTTGGACACCGATACGAGAATGTAAATGCACATAGCCATTACGCCATGCCAATACAGCTTCATTCATATCGCGGAAAATCATTCCTTCGCCTTCACGACCCTCTTCTTCCATCGTTAAGTAATAGTTTCCTAAGACCATATCCTGAGAAGGAGTAACAACTGGTTTACCATCTTTTGGATTCAAAATGTTTTGAGCCGCAAGCATTAACATACGTGCTTCTGCTTGAGCTTCTTCATTCAACGGTACATGGACCGCCATTTGGTCTCCATCGAAATCGGCATTGTAGGCTTCACAAACTAATGGGTGAAGACGAATCGCACGACCTTCAACTAATACAGGCTCAAACGCTTGAATCCCTAATCTATGCAATGTCGGTGCTCTATTCAATAGAACTGGATGCTCTTGAATCACTTCTTCTAAAATATCCCAAACTTCGTCTTCGCCACGTTCAATTTTACGTTTCGCATTTTTAATGTTTGTTGCGATTTCACGTTGAACCAGTTCACGCATAACGAATGGTTTAAATAATTCAATGGCCATTTCTTTCGGAAGTCCACATTGGAACATCTTCAAGTTTGGTCCTACTACGATAACCGAACGACCAGAATAGTCAACACGTTTACCGAGTAAGTTTTGACGGAAACGACCTTGTTTCCCTTTTAACATATGAGAAAGAGATTTCAACGGACGGTTACCTGGTCCAGTAACTGGACGGCCACGACGACCATTATCAATCAACGCATCAACAGCTTCTTGCAACATACGTTTTTCATTCTGAACAATAATATTTGGCGCATTTAAATCTAATAAACGTTTCAAACGATTGTTACGGTTGATTACTCGACGATACAAGTCATTTAAATCACTTGTCGCAAAACGTCCACCCTCTAATTGAACCATTGGGCGTAAATCTGGTGGAATAACAGGAATAACATCCATAACCATCCAGCTTGGTTGGTTTCCAGAAGCACGGAAGGCTTCTAAAATATCCAAACGACGGATTGCTCTGGTTCTTTTTTGTCCTTGTGCTGTTTTTAAATCTTCTTTTAAGCCAGCAACTTCGCCATCTAAATCAACATTATCTAACAATTGTTTCACCGCTTCTGCACCCATAGCTGCAGTAAATCCTTGACCATATTGGTCGCGTTTTTCACGGTATTCACGTTCTGTTAATAATTGTTTCTTTTCTAACGACGTGTCCCCTGCTTCAATCACAACATAAGAAGCAAAGTAGATAATTTCTTCCAGTGCACGAGGACTCATGTCTAAAACAAGTCCCATACGTGATGGAATGCCTTTGAAGTACCAGATATGTGATACAGGAGCTGCTAACTCGATATGTCCCATGCGTTCACGACGAACTTTAGAACGAGTCACTTCCACCCCACAACGGTCACAAACAATGCCTTTATAACGGATACGTTTGTATTTTCCACAAGCACATTCCCAGTCTTTTGTTGGGCCAAAAATGCGTTCACAGAACAAACCTTCACGTTCAGGTTTTAACGTACGATAGTTAATCGTTTCGGGTTTTTTCACTTCACCGTAAGACCAACTTCTGATCTTTTCTGGAGAAGCTAAACCTATTTGCATACTTTCGAATTTATTTACATCGATCAAAAGGGATTCCCTCCATTTCTTGATAAGAAAAGCTACGTAGGATCAACTACAAAGCTAGACAACTTCTACTGAGATTGATGCTATTAAATGACTAAGCTTTCAAGCCAAATTGAGGGAAGAAAGAATTTGTCTGTTTAGACAAATAACTTTCTAACCTAATTTAAAATCTGAAACTTTTTCAAAAAACTGCCAATTCTCTGGTAGAGCTAATGAACTTCTATTTAAACAATTAGTCTTTCGTATCTTCAGCTGTTTCAATATTTTGAAGAAGATTTGCATCCGCAGCATCTTTTGCATCAGCCGCTTCTTTTTCTAATTGTTTTGCTGATTGTTGTTCTGCAAATTTGGTTAGGGCATCAACAGTGATCAAGTCATCATCATCGTCATCCATATCACGTAATTCGATTTCTTGTTCTTCAATGTCCAATACACGCATGTCTAAGCCAAGTGATTGTAATTCTTTCACTAATACGCGGAATGATTCCGGTACACCTGGTTTTGGAATTGGTTCACCCTTAACGATTGCTTCGTAAGTTTTCACACGACCAACAACATCATCTGATTTGTACGTTAAAATTTCTTGTAATGTATACGCAGCACCGTAAGCTTCCAGTGCCCATACTTCCATTTCCCCAAAACGCTGTCCACCAAATTGAGCTTTACCTCCAAGTGGTTGTTGGGTAACAAGTGAGTATGGTCCAATCGAACGGGCATGTAATTTATCATCAACCATGTGGGCAAGTTTAATCATGTACATAACCCCAACAGAAATGCGGTTATCAAATGGTTCCCCTGTACGACCGTCATATAAAACAGTCTTCGCATCACTAGCCATACCAGCTTCACGAACAGTTTCCCAAACATCATCATCATTCGCGCCATCGAAGACTGGTGTTGCAATATGAATGCCTAACTGACGAGCAGCCATTCCTAAGTGCAATTCCAATACTTGTCCGATGTTCATACGAGACGGTACCCCTAGAGGATTTAACATGATATCAATCGGTGTTCCATCTGGTAAGAACGGCATATCTTCTTCAGGCATAATACGGGATACAACCCCTTTATTTCCGTGACGACCGGCCATCTTATCCCCTTCGTTGATTTTACGTTTTTGAACAATATACACACGAACCAACATATTTACACCAGGAGATAATTCATCTCCAGCTTCACGGGTAAAGATTTTCACATCATGGACAATACCACCACCACCATGAGGTACACGTAATGAAGTATCACGTACTTCACGAGCTTTTTCGCCAAAGATAGCATGTAACAAACGCTCTTCAGCAGATAACTCAGTTACGCCCTTAGGTGTGACTTTCCCTACTAGTAGGTCGCCATCTTTCACTTCAGCACCAATACGGATAATGCCCATTTCATCTAGATCTTTTAAGGCATCTTCTCCGACGTTTGGAATTTCACGAGTGATTTCTTCAGGTCCTAATTTTGTATCACGAGCTTCTGATTCATATTCTTCAATATGGATAGAAGTGTAAACATCATCTTTCACTAAACGACGACTCATAATAATCGCATCTTCATAGTTGTAACCTTCCCAAGTCATGAAGCCGACAAGAACGTTTTGTCCTAAAGCCATTTCCCCTTCTTCCATAGAAGGTCCATCCGCCAATGTATCACCTTTTTCAACTTTTTCGCCTAAAAAGACAATTGGACGTTGGTTATAACTTGTTCCAGAATTTGAACGACGGAATTTTGTTACCATATATTTATCTAATGCACCATTGTCGCGACGAACGCGAACTTCTGAAGCATCAACATACTCAACCACACCATCATGTTTACATAAAAGAGCGGCCCCTGAGTCATGGGCAGATTTATATTCCATCCCAGTTCCCACAAGCGGAGAACGAGGTTGAATCAACGGAACTGCTTGACGCTGCATGTTGGCACCCATCAAGGCACGGTTGGAGTCATCGTTTTCCAAGAACGGAATACACGCTGTAGCGACTGCAACTACCTGTTTAGGAGATACATCCATATAATCGACTTTATCAATCGTCACTTCAAGGTTTTCACTTTGCAAACGAGCCATTACTAATTCTTCCGCAAACGTACCGTCTTCGTTTAATAAAGAGTTCGCTTGGGCTACGATGTAATGGTCTTCCGTGTCAGCAGTTAGATAATCTACTTGATCTGTTACTCGACCGGTTGCACGATCGACACGACGATACGGTGTTTCAATAAAACCAAATTTATTTACTTTAGCATAACTAGATAAGCTGTTAATCAATCCAATATTCGGACCCTCAGGCGTTTCAATCGGACACATACGACCATAATGGGAATAGTGAACGTCTCGAACTTCATAGCCGGCACGGTCACGAGTCAAACCACCAGGCCCTAAGGCAGATAGACGACGTTTGTGCGTTAACTCACCTAATGGGTTTGTTTGATCCATGAACTGTGATAACTGAGAAGAACCAAAGAACTCTTTAATACTTGCCACAACTGGACGAATATTAATCAATTGTTGTGGTGTTAAGGTCTCAGTGTCTTGAATAGACATTCTTTCACGAACCACACGCTCCATACGTGCTAAACCGATACGGAATTGATTTTGCAGTAATTCACCCACTGAACGAATCCGACGATTTCCTAAGTGATCGATATCATCTACATTGCCGATATCTTCCATTAAGTTAAAGAAATAACTCATTGAAGCAATAATATCAGCTGGACGAACTGTTTTCACACTTGTATCAGGATAGCCATTACCAATCACATTCACGATACGTTCAGGATCTTTTGGAGAAAGCACCTTAATGGTTTGAATCGTCATTGGCTCTGTTACTACGCCATCTTCTGTAGGATAAAAAGTAATGCTGTTCAAGCCATTATCAATATGTTCTCCTAAAGTTTCCATTACTTGATGTGATAAAACTGTTCCTTTTTCAGCAAGGATTTCGCCTGTTTCAGCATCAATTAATGTTTCACCTAATGTTAAGTTCAATAGACGTGTTTTTAAATCCAATTTTTTATTAACTTTATAGCGACCAACATTGGCTAAGTCATAACGTTTTGGATCAAAGAAACGAGCATTTAACAAGTTACGTGAACTGTCTGCTGTTTTTGGTTCGCCAGGTCGAAGACGCTCATAGATGTCTTTTAACCCTTCCTCTGTACGAGAATCCGTTGCATTTTTGTGTAAGTCTTTTTCAATTGTATTGCGTAGACCTTCACTTTCACCAAAAATCTCAAAGATTGTATCATCCGAGCCAAAACCTAACGCACGAACAAGAACGGTCAAAGGAATTTTACGTGTGCGGTCAATTCTTACATAAGAAATATCTTTCGCATCAGTTTCCATTTCTAGCCATGCACCACGGTTAGGAATTACAGTAGAACCAAAACCTTCTTTACCGTTTTTATCAACTTTACCATGGAAATAAACTCCTGGTGAACGGACTAACTGAGATACGATAACACGTTCAGCCCCGTTGATAACAAAAGTACCCATTTCAGTCATTAGAGGGAAATCGCCAAAGAATACTTCTTGTGCTTTGATTTCTCCCGTTTCACGGTTTGTTAATCGTAAAGTTACATGTAATGGTGCAGAATAATTCGCATCATGTGCACGTGCTTCTTCAACTGTATACTTCGGTTCTTTTAGTTCGTAATCTACAAATTCCAAAGAAAGATTCCCTTGGAAATCATCGATTGGTAAAATATCTTCAAACATCTCTCTTAGACCTTCGTCCAAGAACCACTGATAAGAATCTGTTTGAATTTCAATCAAATTTGGTAATTCCAATACTTCACTGATACGTGCGAAACTTCTACGTTCGCGGTGTTTTCCGTATTTTACTACGTGTCCAGCCAAGCTCTTCACTCCTCTAACTTAAAAGTCTATCAAAACACTAACCGAATTTTTCAATACTGTTACAAATATTAAATTACTGTAACAGCGAGCATTTTATGCAGTTTTTAGGCAAAAAAAAACCAAAAATAGAATGTGCTCTTGAAAATTTCTCGTGCGTTTCTACTTTTGTTTCCCTATAAAAAACCGGAACGGACAATATTTCGCTCCTGCTTCATCATTTTTTTCAGATAGTTTTTGCATCTATTAATTTTACTCTCTTCTATAGTAGAAGTCAAGGATTAGTATAAATTACTTTTATATTATTAATATGTAAGTATAGGCTTCTCAGAAAAAATCGAACGAACAAAATATAATACAAAAAATTCTGCCCCTCCGATTGTTTTCTACTAATTTCTATTTGTTCCACAAATCACTTCTAACATCAAAATATATCTTAATTAGACAACATTGACAGATACCTTTAATCTATCGGTTTAAAAGTCATTGCAATTTGCTTCATCTGTTCCTCATGATCTTTAAACATACTTTTAGAAACCCATGTTAACAACTGAATATAATTGTCTTTACTTTCTAAATAATATACAACGTAGTGTATATTAGCTCCCTCTATCTCCGCCTCAAAACTTGCTACAGAGCCTTTCATTCCATTTAATTCTATTGGAGTCGTTAAAATTTCTTCACCTGCACGCAACGCCATCTGCTCAACCATCATATTTTCAAATGCTGCAAAATCAACTATATCTTCCTTACTATCGATAATAGCTCCCATAAAAGTTTTATAGTTCGTAATAACAAAACTCGCTACTGGATTAATTGATTCGAACTCTGGATACTCTCGCCAGCCCTTCAACAAGCCGTATTGAAATTTTTCGCCATTTGGCGCTACACATTCTACCTCTTCTTTTATTTCTTCTTCATCGGTAGTAGAAGATGTTTGTGTTTGCAATTCATCATCTTTATCTTGTTTTTCCAGTTTTCTCTTTTCTTTCTGAATGGATTTACTAGTAGAATCTACTTGACCCTTACCTGGTACACAACCGCTGATCCCCAATATTAAGAAGCTAATCCCTAACATTAGCGCTATGCTTTTTTTCATTTCTCTATCTCCCCCTTATTAATTCCCAACATATTTATAAATAAACCAATATAATCATAAATATCCCACACCATAATAGAAAAAGCAATCACCTTAAATGGAATTTCAAAAATAGTCAGACAATTTCACTGAATCGGTTGACAGTCCTTTAGTTTTTCCTTTATACTATAAGCAATTCATTTTGCGGAGGAGACTATTTATGAACGTACTAATCCACCCACAATCGAATAATCTTTACTTTAGCTATTTTGGATAGGTTTGTATTCATGAGTTGTGGATACAAACAAGCAGAAACCTGTTTTGTATCTATGATGGCTGAAGAATTTTGTATGGAGCAAAAGCCGCGTAGACAATTTCTAAGTGGCGTATGAAGAAGTTTTCTTACTTTATGACTTTTATCATCCATTTAGGCATATTGTCTAAATGGATTTTTTGTTTCACTAAAACAAATTGGAGGAATTAGGATGAAAAAGAAATTGTTAGGACTAGGAATTTTGTCGGCTGTTGCATTGTTAACACTGGGCGCTTGCGGAAGTAATACTAAAGACAAAACAGATGGTAGCTCAGACAAAGAAATGAAAACGGTCGGTGTGCTTCAATTAGTTGAACACGGCTCATTAGATGCTGCTTATGAAGGATTTAAAGAAGGCTTAGCTGAAAATGGCTTTAAAGAAGGAGAAAACCTAAAAATTAACTACTTGAATGCTCAAAACGATCAAGCACAGTTAAAAAGTATGAGTGAAAAATTGGTAAAAGAAAAACCGGACTTGATGCTTGGTATTGCTACGCCAGCTGCTCAATCTCTTTTAAATGAAACTACAACTATTCCAATCGTTGTCACAGCTGTCACTGATTTAGAAGAAGCAAAATTAGTAAAATCAAATGAAAAACCAGGTGGAAATGTCACAGGTACAACTGACTTAGTAGATATTGATAAGCAAATCGAGTTATTACTAAGTATCGTTCCAGATGCAAAGACGATTGGCATCATGTATAATGCTGGCGAAACAAATTCTAAAATTCAAGCTGATATTGCCGAAAAAGCGTTGACTAAAGCTGGCGTAAAAGTAAAAGTTTTAACAGCAAATTCAACGAATGATGTACAACAAGTAACAACTAGCTTGGCCAAAGATACTGACGGAATCTACATTCCAACAGACAACACATTTGCTTCTGCCTCTGCGGTTATTGGAGAAGTTGCAAAAGAATACAAAATCCCAATTGTTCCCGCTTCAATTGAACAAGTAACTGAAGGTGGTATCGCGACTATCGGAATCGACTATAAAGCATTAGGAAAACAAACGGGTGAAATGGCTGCTAAAATTCTAAAAGGTGAAGCAGAACCTGCGACAATGCCTGTGGAAACAGCTAAAAACTTAGATTTATCTATTAATAAGGAAATGGCCAAAGCAATAGGAATTGATCCAGATAGTATCAAAATACCAAAATAAAATTGAAGGAATACTTCCTATTTTATATGATCAATTCCCACCGCTGTCTATTGCCTAAGTAAGACTATTGAGATAAACTGATAAAACGGATTTATCTCAATAGTTTATACATAACTACAAATTTTTATTGAAAGAAGCTGATTTTTTTGTCAAATATACTCAATATTTTTCTCTCTTCCACTTCGCAAGGACTTTTATGGTCTTTGTTAGCAATTGGTGTTTTTCTAACCTATCGCATCCTAGATATTGCTGATTTAACTACTGAAGGAAGCTTTCCTTTGGGTGGAGCTGTGGCAGCAATTATTCTAACAAAAGATCCAACGACTTGGCCGGCCCCTTTACAAGCCTTAATGGAACTCAATCCTATCATGACACCACTTATTGCGGTATTGATTGCCTTTGTCGCGGGAACGCTTGCGGGATTGGTTTCGGGATTACTACACACTAAGTTAAAAATCCCAGCATTACTAGCAGGAATCATTACCATGACAGGACTTTACAGTATAAATTCTCGGATTATGGGCGCTCCAAACATTCCTTTACTAGGAACAGACACTATTTTTTCGCCAGCACAAACATTAGGTTTAACTAAAATCAATAGCGTTATTCTGATTGGCTTATTGATTGTTGCTGTGGTGATTGTACTCCTTGTTTTATTCTTTAAAACTGAAATTGGTTTGGCAACTCGTGCCACTGGGGATAACATCGAAATGAGTGAAGCCAACGGGATTAAAACTGATAACATGAAAATTATCGGTTATATGCTTTCAAATGGCTGTATTGCTTTAGCAGGTGCTTTATTAGCACAAAATAATAGTTTTGCTGATTTAAATTCAGGAATCGGGACAATCGTTATCGGTCTTGCTTCCATTATCATTGCAGAGGTGCTGTTCAGAAACAAATCATTACCAGTCAGACTAATTACCATTGTTATCGGTGCTATTCTTTATCGATTTATCCTAGCTTGCGTGTTGGAATTAAACGTTGATCCAGCCGATTTGAAATTATTCTCTGCTATTATATTAGTTATTTGCTTGTCTTCACCATTAATTCAGAAAAAATTAGGTTTTTCTAAAAAGAATACAAAAAAAGGAGGACAGGCCAAATGAAATCAGTCTTAACTATCAAAAATTTACACCAATGCTTTGAACGTGGGACGGTAAATGAAAACCATGTTCTCAAAGGAATCAACTTAACCATTAATCAAGGTGAATTCATTACCATTATTGGTGGAAACGGTGCTGGAAAGTCTACTTTACTCAACAGCATTGCCGGAACTTTACCCATTGAAGAAGGTCAGCTATTTCTAAATGAAGTGGATGTTACTAAACAAAAAGTCGTAGCACGTTCCAAACAAATCAGTCGTGTGTTTCAAGATCCTAAAATGGGCACTGCCGTCCGTTTGACAGTGGAAGAAAATATGGCATTAGCCATGAAACGCGGTAAAAAAAGAGGATTAGGAAACGGTGTTAGAAAAAAAGAGCGTCAATTTTTCAAAGAACAATTAGCAAGCTTGGGTCTAGGGTTAGAAAACCGTTTAGCTACCGAAATCGGATTGCTATCTGGTGGACAAAGACAAGCGATTACTTTATTAATGGCTACGCTAATTCGTCCAGAACTTATTTTATTAGACGAACACACAGCGGCTCTTGATCCTAAAACTTCAATTACAGTAATGGAGCTAACCGATCGCTTAATCAAAGAGCACAATCTGACTGCCTTTATGGTTACCCATGATATGGAGGATGCCATTCGTTATGGGAATCGCTTAATTATGCTTCATCAAGGACAAGTCGTTGTAGACGTTCCAGCTGAAAAGAAAAAAGATCTAACCGTCAATGAACTGATGGATATGTTCCATAAAAACAGTGGTACTGAATTGAAAGATGACCAGTTGTTGCTGGTTTAAGACTAACTATTATTTATATTAGAAGTAAAAGCCCCCTCCTGTAATGCTTAAGGAAGGGGCTTAATTTAACAAAATTGAACCAGTCAAATTTTAATATAGACTAGTTAAGTATGTCTAGAAACGTTATCCAGCTAAATTATTTTTTAAAGCTGTTAATAATAAATCCGACGTAGGATTAGTTCCACTCCAATCATAAACAGGCATGTCTTTACCATTATTATCACGATAAATCGTTTTTAAAATAGTTACCTGTGCTGGATCTGTTAAAATTTTAACTTTATCTCCTGTAAAATAATACATTGCTTTTCCTTTTGAGTAAATACATTGCATAGTAACCTCTCCTTTATTTTGTATTGTTTTGAGTAAATTGAACCAATACCTGGCTTGCGTTTGTCGAATAGGCTGGTTCGGGTTAGCTGGACGTTCGTAATATCGAATAAAAATATCTGCCAAAAATTCTGGCATTTGTTTACTTTGAGAAAATTGTTTAAATGTCATAGATGGATGTTGAAACTGTTGATTATTTTCAACTTCCCATTCTAAACGTTTGCATTGACTGATTACATCTTGATAAACCAATCCATTCGTTTTCGCCCAGTTAATATATTTTGTTGCTGGTGTCCATTGAACTAGCCCATACCCGCCAGACATATTGCCAATGATGTCCGATTCCCAACAATCAGGAATAATACCACTTTCTGATTGCATATTGCCTAATAATGCCGCTACAGATTCTTGGCTCCATCCTTTACTGCTTAAATAGTTCCAAATCTGTTTGGCAGTTTCTAGTTGTGTAGTCATCTTGTTCCTCCCTACTTTTTATTCATTACTTAATATTTTGCATTGACAACTTGATTAGGTTCCACTAAAGATACTGTTGATGTCTCCTTTAAAATATTAATATTTATCTTTATAGATTAATTAAGCCTAGCTACCAATATTATCCAGCCAGATTGTTTTTTAAGACTGTTAGTAATAAATCTGATGTAGGGTTAGTTCCACTCCAGTCATAAACAGGCATGTCTTTACCATTATTATCACGATAAATCGTCTTTAAAATATTTACCTGTGCTGGATCTGTTAAAATTTTAACTTTATCTCCTGTAAAATAATACATTGCTTTTCCTTTTGAGTAAATACATTGCATAGTTGTCTCTCCTTTATTTTGTGTTGGTGTTTCTCCACCTGATGTTCCCGATGTTAAAATAGGTAGTGGATCTAGCCACGTTCCGTTATCAGTAAATGCATACTGCTGTGCTTGACGCCAATCCATACGAGTCATTCCTAAATGCAAATGCTCTGTATTTCTAATTCCAATTACTTGTCCTAATGTAACAGTATCGCCAGTCTTCACTCTTGCATTAGCAGTACTTGAAGCAAATTCTTGATACACAATATTGATTCCAGCACTTTGAATAACGATTACTAGTGCACCTAATCCAGCAATTCCCGGATTCCCTGCAAAAGTTACAGTTCCACTGTGAACAGCCCTAAGATCGTTACCTGGATGGTCTATAGAACCAAAGTCTAACCCATTATGGAAACCATTTGGACGAAATTCGCCACCTGGATGTTTACCAAACAATTGGCCGCCAGAAAAAGAATTACGTGCCAGACTTGTTCCAGAAAAAGGGCTTCCCCATTCATTTGCCATTTACTACACTCCTTTATTTTTATTTGATTAGGCCTAACCACAACAATATAATACCACCTAGCATAACTTTGAAACTTTCATATTCCTTCTATTTCACTGTCAAAATTCTATAACTATTTAAAATTGTTCTAGTTACTGATAATAAATTCATCAAAATGATATTTAATCCTACAAGACCTTTGAATTCGTTTTCAATTATGCTATCATGTAATTTAACATTTAAAGAGCAATTTCTTCTTTTTATTGTGGTGATGTCTTCATTCATGTGAAAAAATTCTCAATTACGGTTTTCCCTTTTTACTATCAGTAATCGTTGGTTAAATTTTGTATTTTTTGTCTGTTGGTAAATTATTTTTTACATGCCCGTATGATGTCCAACAAGCGTTCAAAAAGAGAAGTTGTCTCTCAATTAGGAGGATAAACATGGCCAAAGAAACAAAAGTCAAAAACAGATGGCTGATTGCTTTAGCAGGAATCGCTGTCCATCTTTCTATTGGGTCTGCTTATGCATGGAGTATTTATACCAAACCCATTGCTCAGCAAACTGGTTGGGAGGAAGCGCCTATCTCATTTGCTTTCAGTATTGCGATTTTCTGTTTAGGAATTTCAGCAGCATTTATGGGGAAATTTGTAGAAAAATTTGGGCCACGAAAAACCGGAACAGTTGCTTCTATTCTCTTTGGTTCAGGTATTGCTCTAACAGGATTAGCAGTCAGTATGGAGTCGCTCCCTCTTCTCTATATCTCTTATGGAATTATCGGAGGAATTGGACTAGGTTCTGGTTATGTGACACCAGTTTCTACAATGATTCGCTGGTTCCCAGATCATCGAGGGCTGGCTACAGGGATGGCTATTATGGGCTTTGGTTTCGCCTCATTAATTACAGGACCGATTGCTCAAAAATTAATGGGCAGCGTGGGGATTTCTAAAACCTTTTTCATTTTAGGTGCAGCGTATTTTCTTGTGATGTTCGTTGCTTCCCAGTATTTAGAAAAACCACCTGTTGGATGGGTTCCTAAAGGCTATGAGCAAACGGAATCTGATAATGAAAAAGCAAAACCAAAAATTAAAGAAGACTTTTCACAATTGACAGCTAATGAAGCGATTAAAACTCGTCGTTTCTGGATATTATGGCTGATGTTGTTTATCAATATTACTTGCGGAATTGCCTTAGTCTCTGCTGCTTCACCAATGGCTCAAGAAGTAACAGGTATGACTGCTGCTGTAGCGGCGACAATGGTTGGCATTATGGGGTTATTTAACGGGGGTGGACGCCTTTTCTGGGCAACACTATCTGACTATATTGGACGTCCTAATGTTTTCACTACGATTTTTGTTATTGATATTCTTGCACTCACAGCACTTTATTTTCTGAAATCACCAATTATCTTTGTAGTGCTAATCTGTATCATTATGACTTGTTACGGCGCTGGTTTTTCAGTCATCCCAGCTTACATTGGCGATGTCTTTGGTACAAAAGAACTGGGTGCTATTCATGGATATATTTTGACTGCATGGGCAGTAGCTGGTATGGTTGGTCCTTTATTACTCTCATTTATTCACGAAACCACAAAAACGTATAGTTCAACCTTAATTATTTTTGTTATCCTATGTTTTGTGGCCTTATTCCTATCATTACTTATTCGAGTAGACTTAAAGAAATTGAAAGAAAAAAGTAGTCAATAAATAAAAAAGTGTTCAAACAACTAAAAAATTGTCTGAACACTTTTATTTTGTTAATTACCAATCAAGAAATCGAGTACGTTCCAACCATCGGACGTTTGGCCACGATATAGCTCTGTAAACCCACATTGCGTACAGCTAACCGTGATAAATTTTTTATTTTGAACATCAAAAATCTTTGCAAAGTTCCCACCCGTTGCTTGAAATTGATCGGATACATAATGCATATTCCCACATTTATCACATACATATTGCTTTCTTTCCATTTTTTATTCTCTCCTATCTGTGTCGTAAGCCAAAAATTAACCAGTAACGTTTCCCTAACAGTTGGCTACGACTTATCAATAAACTAATTATAACCATATTCTAAATAAAATACATACGCCTTTGGATGGATTTTACTCTGCAACCTTTTTCTTAAAGAGATTGACGACAACAAGGTTTTTCACTATAGTAAAGGAAAAGGATTCGAAACAACTGGAGGGGCAATATGTCTACAAAAAGTGCAGTTTTAACATTACTAATGCAACACCCTGCTGATTTTTTATCGGGAGAAGAAATGGCACAACAACTTTCAGTCTCTCGGACAGCGATTTGGAAAGCGATTAATGAGCTAAAAAAAGAAGGGCATTCCATTTCTAGCAGTCCAAATAAAGGTTATCATTACAAAAAAAATGATGTTTTATCTGTGGAAGGAATTCAATTGGCTTTGAATCAACAGACACCTAAGCTTCATATCAGTCTTTTAAATAGTTCTGATTCTACAATAAAAAATGCCAAGTTAGCAGCTATAAATGGCGAGCCTGAAAACACATTGATTGTTGCCGATATGCAGGAAGCACCAAAAGGGCGCTTTGGACGAGCTTTTTTTTCAAAGGCTGGCTGCGGAATTTATATGAGTATGCTTTTACGACCGAATCAAAATTTTGAAGAAATGGCACAATATACCGTAATTATGGCTGTGGCTGTCTCAAAAGCAATGGATCGTCTGACAAATGTAACGACTGAAATCAAATGGGTCAACGACATTTATTTAAATGGAAAAAAGGTTTGTGGTATTCTGTCCGAAGCCATGAGTGATGTAGAATCTGGTCAAATTTCCAACGTTATCATTGGCATGGGGATTAACTTTTCCATTAAACAAGAAGAATTTCCTGAAGAAATTCACCAAACAGCTACTTCTCTATTTTCCAACCAAGAACCGACGATTTCCCGTAATGAACTTATCGCTGAAATTTGGAATCAATTTTATGCTATTTTATCCGAATTACCAAAAGAACAATTTTTAGAAGACTATCGTTCAAAATCCTTTGTTCTAGGAAAAGAAGTAACTTTTTCACAAGCGGGGAAAAATTATCAAGGAATCGCAAAAACAATCAATCAGCAAGGAGAACTCATTGTTACTCTAGCTGATGGTACCGAAAAAATTTTATCCTCTGGTGAAATCAGTTTAAGCACGATTGCTGGAAAAAAAAATCCAAGGCTGTAAAATCAGCCTTGGATTTTTTCTATAATTATCGTCAAAAGCAACCCTAATGCATAGCTGCCGTTAAACGCTAGTAAATTTTTAATTGAATGTCTAAAGCTTTTCGGTTGAGGTAATTCCTCTTTAAAGGTCTTTAAGTTTTTCAAAACTACTGGTAGAGATAGAAAGACAAGTAGAATCGGCCAACGATACACCCCAAAAGGCCAACCAACCAAAATTACTGCATAGGAAGCCAGCATTAATAATTGGAACAAAACCACGCCATGAGGACGACCAATATAATACACCAATGTATATCTATGGTTCTCAATATCTGTATCTAAATCCCTTAAATTATTGGCTAACATAATATTCGCGATAGTAAAAACAATCGGTAACGATGCCCAAACAATCGCCATAACAGCCCATAAATTTCCTGTTAAAGCAAATGTTCCTTTAGCAAAATCTAACGCTAAATAAAACGGTCTGTTAGTCAACACATTTAAATAAATGGTCATAGCAAAAATACCTAACCCCATAGTAAATCCGCTAAAGACTTCCCCTAAAGGCATCCTTGATAACGGAATTGGTCCAAAAGTGTAAAAAATACCAATAAAACAGCAAATTCCACCCATTACTAAAAATAGCCAACCTGTTTTTAAGGACAAGAAGATGCCTACAACAGCAGAAAAAGCAATCATTGCAAAAATCATTTTACGAACTAATGCAGGGGAAACACCTGATTGACCAATAATATTTTCTTCAAACTTATAGGTTTCTGATTTTGCTTTTTGGAAATCCATGTAATTATTAATAGCTGTAGTAGCCATATCAAAAACCAACATTCCAATAAAAAACAACACAGTATAACCTAAATGAAACTGATGAAAATAAGCAACTGAAAACAATATCCCTAAAATAAATGGAAATAGACTTGCCAATTTCGTTTGAATTTCTACCACTTTCAAAAACACATTTAACGACATTATTTTTACCCCTTATTTCAATTCTTGTCGATCTCCCATTGTATATCCAGAATCTTTCCCTAACTCAAACGTCTTTTCAATATCCTTACTAACATAAACTTTATCTTCTTTAGTGACAAAAATAGTATCTACATTTTTTAAACTTTCAGCGTATTCTAATCCTTTTTTTACCCCCATTGCAAAAACCGCTGTTGACAATCCATCGCCATCAATCGATTTCTCTGTAATAATAGTGACTCCTGCAATGTCGTTGTCAAAAGGATAACCTGTCTTCGGATCAAACAAATGATGATACGTTTTTCCGTCCGCTTTTAAGTAGCGTTCATAAATTCCTGAAGTCACTAATGTCTTGTTGCTTTCTTTAATGGTTCCTATTACTGTATTACGAGCCTTATTAGGGTCTTGAATCCCCACATTCCAGTCTTCTTTTTCGCCTCTTGGACTATGACCTAAAACGAACACATTGCCACCTAAATCAACAATTGCCGTTGTTACGCCATTATCTTGCAACACTTTTACCACTTCATCCGTGATAAATCCTTTAGCGATCGCACCTAAATCTAGCTGCATCCCTTTTTCTTCAAGATAAACGGTTTTATCTTTATCATTCAATTTCACTTTTTTGTAATCAACTAATTTTAACGCTTGATCGATCTCTTCTTGTGACGGCTTACGGGCATCATCAAAACCGATATGCCACAATTGCGTGATTGGTCCAATCGCCATATCAAAGCCACCTTGAGAGTCTTCACTATACTCATACGCACGTTTCAATAGAGGATAGATATCGTCGGATACTTTGACTGGTTTAATTCCAGCTTGTTGATTGACTTCATCAATTTCAGAACCTTTTTGGTTTACAGTAATTTTATCTCCTAGTTCTTTCACTCGGTCAAAAGCTTTGTCTAAAACCGCTTCTTTTCCATCATCATAAATTCGAACTTGTACATAGGTTCCTAATAAAAACTGTTCATCAGAGTATGGTGTATCATTGATTTTAGGTGCATCTGCTTTTTCCGTTTTTCCACAAGCAGCTATAAACAGGACTAGCGTTACCAATAAGGCTGCTGTCAGTGATTTTCTTTTATTCATCGTATCCCTCCACTAAAAATTATCTTCCTAATAGTAGCGCGTTTTTGCTAGATTGAAAAGAAATTTCTACCTATTTTATTACAAAAAATGAAGTCTTACTATTTTAAGACTAGCCTAAACTACAGCAATATATAGACAATTAAGTAATTTTGACCCCAAGAGGATAGGAAAAAAACTAAAATCAATTTTGTTTCATCCTCTAAACCCGAATAAACAGTGGTAAAAAGCCTGGGTCTTCGGAAATTTCCCGAAAATCACTCAATACATAAAGCGTATTGTACGCTTTTCGGTCCGATATCTCGCCCCAAAAGGACTTCTGTCTCAACCTCATCTATAATAAAAGATTCGTTCACTCGTATTACATAAACAAAAGGGCTGATTCCAAAGAAAAAGCGGAACTACTAGCAGTTGGTGCCAGTAACTATGGTCCGAATCCAATATGAATTACTTAGGCTTACCATTTATTTAGCCCAATTTTAAAGCTTGGAAGCTCTGAAACCTGAACTTTGGGCTCAGAGTAGCTCCACGGTTTTTCACTGGCAATAACTGCTGATAGCGGAGCCTAGTTGCCCTTTTTTTAAATTGAAAGACCAGAATAGTCTAATCTTATTTATACACAACACTTTTTTATATGTGGCTTAGTACAGTAAAGTGAGCTTGTTTATGTATTCTTCTTCTGCAGTAAATTGCTTTTATATGCACCCTACTCTATGTTTATCTCTTTATTCCTTTTAAGATTTAAACAAAAGAACCTTTGACTAGCTATAAAAGACAATTGCCGCCTTCCATAGGTCCTAGTCAAAGGGTAATCTCTTGTTACGTATTCTGTGTTGCTTATTTTGTTATTTCAAAAAGTGAAATTAGTTTTTCAATACAATGTTATCAACAACGATTTCGTTTGTATCGCCTTTTTCAGCTGCATTGATTAATTGTTCCGCATAGATCACAAATGAATGGAAGCTATGAGTCGCTCCTGTTACTACATCCATGTTGCCAACGCCTGGTTTTTCATCATTCATTGCTTTTACGAATTCTTCATTAAATGTCGCAATGTATTCTTTTGGTCCGATGCCAGCTTTGTCTTTCATGTTTTTGTTGTAGTCAGCATCATCTGCTTTTGATTTGCCTTCATCATTTACATTGTCATATTTAGATTCTGTAATTTTACCATCTTTTACAACGATTGAAAATTGTGTATGGTAACCATTAGAATTATTTTTTTCTTTCAATGAGTAAGTACCGTCTTTAAGATCTGCCCCATTGTCGATTTCGATTGTTTTTGTGTCACCAGCTTGTGCAGCTTGGATCAATTGTTGTGCATAGTTTTGGAATGATTGACTTGAGTTAGTTGCCCCTGTAACTACTTCGACACCACTAGCACTTTGAGCCTTAACCAATGAAGCATTTAACTCTTTGATGTATTCAGCAGGACCAACGCCAGATTTTTCTTTCATGCTTTTTTCGTAATCAGCATCATCTTTTTTAGATTTTCCATCAGCGTTTATGTTGTCATATTTAGACTCTGTGATTTTACCATCTTTTACTGTCATTTCAAAAACAGCACGGTAACCATTCGCTTCATTTTTTTCTTCTAATTTATAAGTACCATCTTTAAGATCTCCGCCTGCTTCTTTTTCAGCAACTGCTTCAGAAGAATCAGAAGATTTCTCTACTGCTGAGCTTTCAGCACTTTTCTTTGTATCGTCTGCTTTTTTGTCTGATCCACAAGCTGCCAAAACAAGAGTAGCAAGAGCGACAACTGTGAAACCTTTTACAAGTTTAGTCATTTTCATATTTATCCACCTTTTCCTTTTGTTAATCTACACAAACTAAAGTTTGTGATTCACTTTACATTCTATAACATAAAAGCCAATTGTCAAACAAACTTTTAAATAAAAGCAAAATTTTAGCTTTTTTTCACGTATTTCTAATCAAAAAAATTTTATTTCCTTTAATTAAGAATTGCTATTAGACAAATAGGTATCAAGGCTATATAATAAAGGACGATTGTGTTATTATTTTCACTTTTCATTCTATTTATTTAAGGAGCGGATTATCAATGACAAAGCAAAACATTGTCGTTGTCGGTGCTGGTTATGCTGGAGTTTCAGCGACCAAATTTTTAGCAAAAAAATTGAAAAAAAATAGTGACGTTGAGATTACATTAATCGATCGTCATTCTTACCACACCATGATGACAGAGCTACATGAAGTAGCCGGCGGACGTGTTGAACCTTCAGCGATTCAATACGATTTACAACGTTTGTTCTCACGTAAAAAGAACGTAAATCTTGTAACAGACACTGTTACAGGAATCGATAAGGACAACAAAGTCGTTAAAACAGAACAAGGCTCTTATCCTTTTGACCAATTGATTATTGGAATGGGTGGCGAACCAAATGACTTTGGTACTCCTGGTGTCAAAGAGAACGGATTTACTTTATGGTCATTTGATGACGCATTAAAAATCCGCGAACACATTTTAAAAACTGTTGAAAAAGCAGCAATTGAACCTGATGCAGAAGTTCGTAAAGCAATGCTAACTTTTGTTGTTTGTGGTTCTGGTTTTACAGGAATCGAAATGATTGGGGAGTTAATCGATTGGAAAGATCGTTTAGCCCAAGAATTTAAACTTGATCCTGCAGAATTCACTTTATCTGTTGTTGAAGCAATGCCAACTATCTTAAACATGTTGTCACGCAATGATGCAGCAAAAGCTGAACGCTATCTTGAAAAGAAAAATGTTCAGCTACTTAAAAATGCACCGATCGTTGAAGTTGCCGCAGACCACATTACTTTAAAAGACGGTTCTAAAGTGCCGACTCACACATTAATCTGGACTGCTGGTGTAAAAGCAACCTCTGATGCAGCTGATTTTGGCTTAGAATCTGCTCGCGGCAATCGTTTAATTGCAAACGAATATATGCAAGCAAAAGGATATGAAGACAAAAACATCTATATTATCGGCGACTTAGTTTACTACGAAGAATTCCCTGATACACCAACACCACAAATCGTTCAAGCGGCTGAACAAACAGGTCACACAGCGGCAGCAAACGTGGTGGCATCAATTAATGGTGGCGAAAAACATAAATTCAAAGGGAATTACCAAGGATTCATGGTTTCTGTTGGCTCTAAATGGGGCGTTGCTAACTTGTTTGATAAAATTCATTTAAGTGGTTTCTTAGCTATCATCATGAAACACATTGTTAACTTGAAATACTTCTTTGATATTCGTTCTGGTTATTATATGTTCCAATATATGATGCATGAATTTTTCCATATTAAAGATGATCGTAATGTCACTAGAGGTCACTCTTCTCGCTATGGTAACGTGCTATGGAGCGTACCGTTGCGTATATTCTACGGTACCGTTTGGCTAGTCGAGTCAATGAAAAAAATCGTTGGTACTGGTGACTACTTGAAACCAGGAACTTGGTTTGGTGAAGGATCATGGTTTACCGATAAAGTTGCCTTCCCGTTTCCTTGGCTACAAGAACAAGTAACTACTGGCGCTTCTGCTGCTGAAGGAGCAACTGACACAGCAACTCAAACGGCTCATTTTGGCTTAAGCTATGCATATGGCGAGCAACCGATGCAAGTTTTTGAAAAGATGCCTAAATGGTTTGAAAGTGTAATGAAATTTATGATGCCAAATCAAGATGTTGCCTTGTTTATGCAAAAATTCATGACCATTGTCGAAGTATTGATTGCTCTAGCATTAATCGCTGGTCTATTCACATGGCTATCAAGTGCAGCTACAATTGGACTAACAATTGCTTTCTGCTTATCTGGTATGTTCTACTGGGTAAATATCTGGTTCATCTTCGTTGCCTTTGCTTTAATGAACGGTTCTGGACGTGCAGTGGGATTAGACCGCTGGGTTATTCCATGGATTCAACGTACCTTAGGTAAATGGTGGTACGGAACCCCTAAAGCTAGATACGGAAGTAAAAACTAATCACAACTTGGCTTTTATTGACTAAAAAACAACATTATTATAGAACGGTTTGGGACAGAAGTATTTAGCTTTCAACATTTCGGCTTATTCCGAAAAAGCTGCTTCTGTCCTAGCTACTTCTATCTATGAGATTGGAACAGAAGTGTTGCTTCTACTCCCACCGTTTATTCGGACTCATTCAAGAAAACTGCAAAGGAGAGGGAAGAGTTGAAACTTAAAGAATTTATCAAAAAAAGTTACTTGCGTCCCTGGGATGTCATTATTATTGCCCTATTAACGCTCAGTTCTTTCTTGCCCCTTGTAGTTTTTAGTATGCAAAATGTAGAAGCTGTCACGACCCAAGCGGTTTTAAAAGTAGACAGTAAAGTGGTAAAAGTTTTTGAACTGAAAAAAGATGACCCCACCTATACATATAAATATGAAGATCCAGATGGTGACTATAATTTAATCAAAGTAGAAGGTGACCGGATTTGTATTATAGAAGCAAATTGTGGCGATCTTGCTTGCGTGAGACGCGGATGGATCTCTAAACCAGGAGAAACTCCTATCGCCTGTCTCCCTCATAATTTGTTTATTACAGTGGAAGCTTCTGATGGGAGTGAGGATGGCAGCTTAATTTATTAACAAGTTGTCGATGCGTATGAGTAAATTACAAAGAAATATTTTCATCTCAATGTTGGTTGCCCAAGGTGTTATCATCGGTCTAATTGAAAACATGATTCCTTACCCTTTTGCTTTTGCTCCAGGAGCTAAATTAGGTTTAGCTAATCTGATTACTATTATTGCTATTTTTACGATGCGCAAAAGAGAAAGCTTTTTCTTGGTTTGTCTTCGCTTAATTCTTACAACCTTGCTAGGGGGCACAATTTCTACCTTCTTTTACAGCGCAAGTGGTGCGTTACTTAGTTATCTAGGGATGCTATTAGTGAAACGATTAGGACCAAAACGAGTAAGTATTATCGGGATTAGTGCTACTGGCGGCTTTTTGCATAACGTTGGTCAGCTACTAACAACCTCCTTTTTTGCTCAGTCGTGGGTGCCGATGCTCTATTTACCTTTTCTTTCAATTATCGGTCTCTTGTCAGGAATTGCTATTGGGATTGCAGCGAATTATCTATTAAAACATGTTCAAACCTTACGTCGGTTCCAATTAGACTATGAGCAGACCACGAAACATAAATGGAGTCAAATTTTTCAATAATTTCTAACATCGAATATCGAAGGAGTCATTTTATGAACATTCATCCAATGTGGGAGAATTATCCTGAACTAGCAACTGAACTAGCCACCACATTACACTTAATGGAAAAAAGGATTCTCCTAAAAAATAAAGACATCGAAACCGCAATTTTATCAATGATTCATTCTGGGGGAAAATTATTACGTCCAGCGTATCAATTATTGTTCTCCCAATTTGGAAAAAATCGCAATGTCGAAAAAGCTACAGCCTTAGCTGCATCTATTGAAATGCTCCACACAGCAACGTTGATTCATGATGACATTGTTGATGAAGCTGATATTCGTAGAGGATTACCAACTATTCGTTCCACTTTTGGTAATAATACCGCCGTTTATGCCGGCGACTACTTATTTGTTTGCTGTTTCAAAATGCTATCCAATTACTCCTCTTCATTAAAAAGCATTCAGCTAAATTCAAGAAGTATGGAGAAAATTTTAACTGGAGAACTGGGCCAAATGGATAGCCGTTATAATTTGGATATGACAGTAAAAGAATATATCGAGAATGTTTCCGGAAAAACAGCAGAACTTTTTGCATTAAGTTGTTTCGTTGGAGCATACGAAAGTGGAACTTCTGAACGATTTGCCAAAAATTGTGGCGAAATCGGTTCAAATATTGGGATTGCTTTCCAAATTATTGACGACATATTAGACTATACGCAAAGTTCTAAAACACTAGGGAAACCAGTTTTAGAAGATGTTCGCCAAGGAATTTACTCTTTGCCGCTGATCTATGCTTTACAAGAAAACCCCAAAGAACTCCATCCTTTATTAGAAAAAAGAGAGAGTTTAACAGATGACGATATCGCTGAGATTTATACTCTCGTTCATTCTTCAGGTGGGGTTATAAAAGCACAGAATTTAGCCGCAGATTACACCAACAAAGCATTGAATGCTATTGAAAAATTACCGAAAACCAAAGAGAATACGAAACAGATTCTTTTGGATATTACTCAAACGATTTTAACTCGAACAAATTAGACCGGTTTTATGTCATTGGAAAAACGAGTTGGGGATCATTGATCTCAGCTCGTTTTTTTGTCATCTATAAAAAACAATCCATCAATCATATCTCTTAGAATAGATGAAGCTATTTTTTTATGATATTTTGACATTCCGCCTAGTAAAATTCTTATCTTAAAAAAATTTTATTGAACAAATGAAAAGGCGCTGTAAACAAAATATCCAATTCGTTTAGCTTATTCATTTGTTTCAAAAATCATTGTAAATAAAAACGTCAACCCAGTGAGTTCAATTTTCTATTTGTCCATTTTTTTTATAGTTAAATACGCTACACGAGCATTTTTTGACTCTTCTTTCATCGTTGGATATGATTTTTTTATGTCATTGGCAGTAATAAAAAAGAAAATGATTGCTATAATTTCAATAGGATAGATAGTTAAGCCCATTAGTCCTAAATAAATATCTCCAGTTCCACCATTTGAAATTTCAGAAAGCATCAAGACTACAAGTATAAATCCAATTGCTTCTGCAACATACATTAATATTGGGGCTACATACTTTCTTTTAGAGACCAGTTTTAATTTACTTACTCCAACATGAGCAATAATCGTAAAGGCAAAGATAATCGTCCCTGTATTTCTTATATTTATTCCTAAAATAGATAATATGAATAAAGCTATAATAACCACTGGAATTGCAAAATAGTAACCATAGATTTGATAAGGTCTAACCTTATTTTTCATTTCTTGTTTTGTAACCTTTAATTTTTCTTTCATACTTTAATATCCTCCTTAATTTCCAACTTTCCCATTTAATCATATATGTAATACAATTGTCAATAACATATGAAATATTTTTCTGGAAATTTTCTACTTAAGTGAATACCAAGCTGAGATTTATTGAGATTTTTTCACTTTCAAATCATTATAACTCCGGATAATTTCTTTATATTAATTAGAAATACACCAAAAATCAGCTATATATGAGTTATTTTTCTCATTATATACTCTGTTTATCCTTTAAATTCAAAAAAAAAAATAATCACTCGTATACTTATGATGTCAGTAGCAACACACAAAACAGATTATTATTAGAGGCTTTAATCAGTATATAAACAATAATTACTATGCACGATTAAGAATATATAGTTTTTTATCCCTATGTTAACCTCCTCCCTGATAACTCCTATATAACTAATTTTTTTCCAATTTATTTAATTTCACCACGGTGTCAACCAACTTCACAGATTTGTGATAAATACGCTGCAAACCACTTTCATTCCCAACGTTTTATTATATTCTACCCATTTTAAGACTTAAATACGAAAAATGGTAAGCAACATTTCTTTCTACAAGTAAACTTGTTAGATAAGAGTTACCTACCATTTTCATCTAAAGTTATTGCGTTTTCACGACTCACAACTGGTTTTGCATCTATTTACCTCATAGTAACAAACTCTTCTGATCCCGTTGGATGAATTGCTACAGTATTGTCAAAATCTTTTTTGGTTGCACCCATTTTTAACGCCACAGCGAATCCTTGTAGCATTTCATCAACACCAAGTCCAACACCATGTAACCCAACAATCTTCTCTTCTTTTCCTGCACAAACTAATTTCATAACACATTTTGGTCTGTGTTCACCTAATGCATAGTACATCGGTGTAAAAGTGGATTGGTAGATTTTTGTGTCTGCTTCTCCATATTTAGCCAGCGCTGCCTTTTCTGACAAGCCAACAGTCGCAACTGGTGGATGCGTAAAGACAACGGTTGGAACTAAATCATAGTCAAGATGTTCATCTGTCTTACCATTAAATAAACGTTCAGATAAACGACGGCCCGCTGCAATCGCAACTGGTGTTAAGTCAATTTTACCAATAACATCCCCAACAGCATAAACACCTTCTTGTGTTGTATTTTGGAATTTATCGACTTTTATATAGCCAGATTCTGTTCGCTCTATGGTTGTATTTTCCAACCCTAGCTTATCTGTATTTGGACGACGACCTGTTCCAAAAACAATAGCATCCGTAGTAATTTGCTCGCCACTATTGAAGGTTATTCGCAATTCTCCAGAATCAAGCTTTCTAATCACTTTAGGAATCGAATTAGGATGAATACTCATTCCGGCTTGGCGATAATTTTCCACTACTTTGTCTGAAAGCATTTCATCAAAATCACGCATTGGACGCTCGTTACGAAAAGCCCAATAAGTAGCTGAACCCATACCACAAACTGTTCCGGCCAATTCAGCGGCTATATAGCCAGCACCAATAAATACAACTCGCTTAGGCAATTCTTCCAACGCAAAAAAACCATCTGAATCTATCGCATATTCTTCCCCAGGAATCCCTAATTTTTTAGGACGCCCTCCTGTTGCAATTAAAATATGTGGCGCTGTATATGTCTCTGTCCCTGCTTTTATTGTATGATTGTCGACAAACGTTGCATACTCAGACAGAACCTCCACATTATTGCTATCCAACCCTCTTTGATAAGCTGTATGCAAAAAATCAATGTATGCTTGACGGTTGTGAACTAATTGTTTAAAATCAAAAGATTTCACTTCTACATCAAACCCATAGCCCTTCACATCCGTTTTCATCATTTCCATAAATGAACTTGCCTGCCACATCACTTTTTTGGGGACACAGCCTTCATTGACACAAGTTCCTCCGATGGCACTAGCCTCAATTAACAAAACTTTAGCTCCATGCATCCCAGCTCTATTAGCAGAAGCAATCCCACCACTGCCACCACCTATTACAATATAATCGAATTGTTTTACCATCATAATTCCTCCAAATTTAAAATGCAAAATAGAAACTGCTCTTATACTTATTAGCTACTCTCTTCTCTTTATAACAAAAGTAACTCTATTTAGCAATTCATTCTTCTCCAAAAATAAAAAAGGAAAGAAAAATGCTTTTGACCAAACATTTCTTTCCTTAAATCGCTTTAATTTATTTCTTTTTACGAATCATATCTCCAACGGCAACAGGCTGCTCAACAGGCATCGTCAAAATCATCATTGGATTCGGCGCTCGATCAATGGATTCACCGTCTTCGTTGTACATTACTTCAACGGTTTGGTCAAAATGATGAAAACCTGGTCCATAAAATTCGATTTCATCGCCAACACTAAAATGATTTCGCTGGCGAATCGTCGCAACTTTTTCTATCTCATCATAAGCCATTACTTCACCAATAAATTTATATTCTGGAATTTTTCGTCTAGCACCAAATAACTGTTCTTCCTCTGTTGGTGTATGGTAATAAAAACCGGTAGAAAGTTCTCTTTGGGCTACTTTCCATAACTCATCAATCCATTCTTGCTTGCACTCATAGTTATCCGGGTCCTCCATATAAGTATCTACTGCTTTTTTATAAACATTCGCTACCGTAGAGACGTAATGAATGGACTTCATGCGACCTTCAATTTTAAAGCTATCAACACCGTTTTCTATCAACTCTGGAATGTGTTCAATCATGGACATGTCTACCGCACTCATGGAAAACTCTTCTTCCACTTCCCCTTTATCCGTTAGACTTTTCCGCTCCCCGCCGAAAGGCATATCGTACAACTCGTACTTCCAACGACAAGATTGTGAACAACCGCCTCGATTGGCATCACGCATTGACATATGATTAGAAAGAGTACATCTACCAGAATAAGAAATACACATTGCTCCATGAATGAAGGCTTCAATTTCAACATCCGTATTTTTACGAATCGCTGCGACTTCTTCCATCGAAACTTCACGAGCTAAAACAACCCGTTCCAACCCTTCGTTTTTCCAAAATTCTAACGTTTCATAATTAGTAGCGGAGGCTTGAGTAGATAAATGAATCGGTAATCCTGGTGCTTCCGTTGCGCAAATTTCAATTAAGGCTGGGTCAGAAACAATTACCGCCGAAATTCCTACATCTCTTAACTCACGGAAAAATTCCCCCGCGCCTTCTTGATTTCCTTCATGAGTGACCATATTCGCAGCAACATAGACTTTCGCATGATGTTCTTTAGCGAACGCAATCCCCTCTGCCATTTCTTCATAAGAAAAATTGCCCGCTCTACTACGCAAACCGTAAGCATTCCCGCCGATATAAACAGCGTCTGCCCCATAGTGAATAGCTGTTTTTAGTTTTTCTAGCGTCCCGGCTGGTGCTAAGACCTCGGGACGCTTTAGTGTTCGTTTATTCGTCATTTCATTTGTTCCCCTTATTTAATTTCGTCTGGGTCTAAATTAAAGAACCCGATGTCTAAGCCTCTATTTTCCGGATGCAACAACTGAATTTTTTCAGTCGCTTGTTTTGCTTGCTCATCCGTCCAAGTACCATTTTCTATCTGTGTCTTAGCATTTACAAATAATTTTGCTACCTCAACGAAGTTATCCCCAGGTGCATAAATGCCATCTAATTTCCATTTTATATAATTCGCTTGCTTTAATTTATCTAGCTCTTCCATTAAGTTAACATCATTGTCCGCAAAAATATGGGTTCCATGACTATCCTCATAAATTGAATAGTGGGTTTCTTCCTTTTTATGCTCTGACAAAAACAATCCTCGCTCTTTGCTGACTGACTCATTATTTTTTGTGTAGCGATAATAATTCTGCAACAACGGTCGTTTTGATTGATGAATACATGTCGCTCCATAAACCAAGACCTCAGCTGGCACTAACAAATTATCCTTGATTGCTACCATTTCTTCATAAGGAACTTCTCGAGCCAATACCGCTCCTACAGCCCCACGTTTCGCCCAAAAATTAATTTGTCTGGAACTCGTAACCAATGTTTCGCCATCATAAATGTAAGGAATAGAGATATTATCTCGTTGTAGTACAAAAACAACACCGGGATCTCCCACAGTTATGTAATCTACTCCTATCTCATTTAAAAACAGTAAATAATCAGGAATTTTTTCCATTTTTTCAGGATGCATAATCCCATTTACCGCAACGTTTACTTTTTTACCAACTTGATGAGCCATCTCCGTTATTTGCTGCAACTCTTTTTTAGAAAATGATGTAGGTAAACGTAAGCCAAACATCTCTTCTCCAATATATAAAGTATCTACTCCTGCATCTAGCAATTTTTCTGCCTGTTCTATTGATTCCGCAGTCGCTATAAGTTCAATCATCTTTTTACCTCCTTGTTAACGACTGTATTATAGTATCACAAATACTACACGTAAAAAACCCTATTTAAAAGCTTTTAACGATTTTCTCGTGAATTTCTGAGCTATTTTTTAAATCTCTATGTAATAGTAAACATTCTTTGCCTTCAAAACAAATAATAACAATTATTTTAAGAATGAAATACTGAGATTCAAGATTTTACAAAAGAAAAAAAACTGACGACTGGTTATTTCCAAGTCGTCAAGGTAAGCATAAACCGATTAAAATCAATATAATTTATCAGTCGTTCAACTGTTAAATCGAAACGACCTAGGTACTCAAACTGTCCGAAAAATTTTTGGCTATCGTTATTATCGTAACACGAAGGACATTGCGACACTTATGGAAATCTTCAATCATGCGTCACAACAGATTACAAAGCGATACATCGGCATTCGTGAGGAAGAAATCATTGAGACACTTAAAAATTTCAAGATAGGATAACAAGTTGGGGAGATATTTAACAGACTTTGAAAGTCACTAGTCAGGAAACCTCTATCTAAGTTGTACAATGCAAAAAAACATTCTATACTAGGTATTATGTTTGGAATGGCGACTCGTCCATGATTCAGAAAGGAGTTTTAGCTATGTCCACATACGAAACAGTAATGGTGCTTTTGGCAGTCACTAAGCTTTTTTGAGACCACAAAAAAGAAAAATAAAAAAACTCTTATCTATTACCGGCAAAAGTAAAATTAAGAGTTTAAAAAAGAAAATAGTGAGTTTAGTCCAAACCCAACTTTTTTTATTTACAATCTGTAAACAAATGTAACCCATTTGCGACTATCTATAGATAAGCATAAAGTAAATAAATTTAAATTTCAATAATTCCATTTTTTTGGTGATGCAAACAGCAACAATTTTAGGTGTTTTTTTCAGACCATTTTAGAGACGATTTTTTCTCTTTTTTTACACATAATAATGGAATTTTTAAATTCACTTTTTATAAAATCTATGAGATCACTTACCTTTTTTCTAACCATTTTTTAAAGCTAAGTTTGTTTTATTTTTTGATAGTAATAAATGATAGCATGTAAACATTAGTGTATTTAATCCGTTTAAAAAAAGCAATTCCTATAAGTTTTGAGAGCAAAAAAAGACTGCTTCTTATCAAAAAGAAACAATCCTATATTTAGCTTTTTTGAGAATTAATAACTGTCTATTCGCTTCGAGCATTTTCTAAAAATTAGCTAATGTCGTCCCTTGCTGCTTGATTATTTCTTTTGCTTGTTTCCCAAATTGTCCTTTGACAGAATTACCTACTGACGTTCCTACTTGGTCTATACTTGTTTTGGCCACCTGTAGTTGCGTTGCTTCCGCCTTTTCTCCTTTACTTTGAAGCGAATAGCTCATCCCATCAATCGACATCGACATGGAACGGACAAGGGATTTTTCGGCTTCCTTCATTAATTTTTCTATTAGTTTTTCTAACATTTAACATGTATCCTTTCATTCAGAAGAGTCTGTTTCTAATTGACGAAGACCTTGATAATAATTTTCTTCCGTCTCTTCTAACTGACGTTCTATGCTCCTTCTTTCATGTTGAACGGTATCAATTAGCTCTTCCTTAATCATAGAAACTGCCATGATTCCTTTCTGCAATTCATAATCATCTGCAAAGTCACCAAAATAGTAACGCGCTTTGTCCACCATGTCATCCAGTTCAGAAAGTCCACGATCTCGTTGTCTAAGAAGGGTCTCTTCTTGTTCTTCCAACACTCTTTTTTCACTCTGATATTCTTCTCTTAAAGAATCTTCCTTATGGTGCATTCACGCTACCTCCAATCTGCATCGCTAATTGTTGGTCGGCTACTTTCAGTTTTTCAATCCCAGCCACTATTTCTTGACTCAATTGATCAAAGGCATCTCCTTGTTGCTTTGCTTTAGCGATTTTCTCTTCTAACTTGGCACAAGGTATATCAACACATTTTTCTTTTGTTGTTCCTGTTTTAGCAAACTCCGCCATCACTTCCTCATAGCTCAAACGAGAAACGAATTTTAACACACGCTGCAAGCCCTCTTCCCAATTTTCTTCTAATGCTTTCATAATATCTCGGTAGATTTTAATTAATTCATCCATATTTTCTTTTACGACACGTCCACCTGATTGAACCGCTAATAACGCTTCACTATCCTCTAAATAAATGGCTTCATTGGCGGAAAGTTTCCCACCACTTGCTTTAAGTTTTTTTCGCAATAAACCTAGTGCCAATAATTCTCCTTTAATCTGAGCTTCAATTATTTTAGCTGCTTTTTCGGCCATTTTCTTTGAAGAAGTGAGGATTTCCCCTTTATGATTGAACTGATATCCAGCAAACATATGTTGGTCAAGAGGCGAATAAAAGGCTGATTTTATCGAGATTAATTGTCCCACCGTTTGATTATTTGATGTATTCCCTACTACACCAATCAAATCTTTCCGGTCAATATAATTGAAAATACGGTCTTGTAACGTATTGGCTGTTTTCTTTTGCTTGTCTGTCAAAAAAAGATAAATATTTGGCCCATTGTATACATAACCCCCTCGAATCCGATCAGGATCAAGCGCATTCACTAAAGCATATTGTCCATTCATAGACCCCAGGGAGTGGCCATACACATTGAACATGGCATATGGATAGTCTTTCATGGCAGTATTCAATGTTTTTGAAGCAGATTCTAGCTGTGGTGGTGCAGCTTGAATGGTAAATTTAGGATTTAAAACGTTCGCTGCTGCTGGGAGATCGTTCATAAACCAGTCGTTCATCCAATCATCCCCACCATAAGGAGCGGTAGAGCCACGATAAAGAACAGTCACCTCTGAAACAGCATTTTTCTGTGCTGGGGAAGGATTAGACGGTAAAGGAATGTCTGTTATGATAAAAGATTGTTCGCCTGTGGACTCATTATCAATAACACCTGAAACATAACCAATACTTACTGTGTCGTTGTTAACAAGTATTTCTTGACCTAATTTCAAATTTTTGTACTCTTGTTTTGCTATTTCTAAATGTTCCATTTCTGAATAGTTACTCATGGTCTTTATTCTCCTTTGCAAGTAAATCCAGTAACTCTTTTGTCGTTGTGGACGATCCATTGTAAAGAGATTTATTACCATCCTTCGATAAGATTAGTCCAATCACTAGCTTAGGATTGTCATTTATGATTAAATCTACCATAACACCTCCCATCGGATTTAATTCAATGGAATTTTCGTCTATTTTATAACTTTTTATTGTCCCATCTTTTTCTAAAGCCCTATCATCTCTATGTTTTATTGCACCTTCATAAATTCGTTTTGCCTCATCACTATGAACAATACGAATCATTTCTTTTTCCGCTTGCTGATCCATAAATACTTTTCCTCCTACTACTGCTACAATAACTACAGCTACTATCAATGTATACTTAACCCATTTTTTTTTCATGGTATCCGCTCCAATTAATCATCTGTTTTTCTAAAAATAGACGAAGATTTTTCTGCTCTTCGTCTATACGTTCACTCAACAACTAACGATTGTTAATCGCTTGTGAAATATCGTTATCGGTATCACGCATAATTTGTGCGACTGAACGTAATTGTTGGTTAATTTGTTCTAACAACTCGCCAAACTCACGAATTTTTGGTTGTAACTCAACGAATTGATTGTCAAAGCTTTCAAAGCCACTACCTTCCCAATTGGAACGAATCGTCTCTTGTTCTCTTTCAAGATTCGATAAAACAGTTAAAATTTCTTCAGACCCTTGCGTGTATTTTGTTGCTGAAGTTTCTAATTCTTCTGGTGATAATTTGATTTGTGCCATTTTAAGTACCCTCCTGTAAAGAACAGCAGTACCATTCTTTTAATATGTAACAAATAAATTATACCAATGATTATACCAATGATTATACCCTGCGACAACCTTGTCTTTTTCCATTAGTTTACAATAGATACACTCTATCTTTTTATTCTTTTTTAATTTATTTCTTCAACGAATTTATGACAAATTCATCATAGTTTATTCACAATTCTTTTGTATGATTAATTTAACAACAAAACAACCCTAACAAACACTTTTTCATTTTTAACTCCTTTTCCCACCTTTACCCAGAGGTGGGATTTTTTTGATTGCTGAACTATAAAAAAAACAGTCTACAAAAGAGTAGACTGTTGTAGTGCGCCCCCTAAGTTAGACCAAAAAATCTAGCTTAGGGGGCTTTTTATAGTGGCTAAATATGATTATGACTTAAAAAAATTAGTTGTTGAAG
>NZ_MIEK01000022.1 GCF_001742285.1 Enterococcus rivorum
TTAGCGAAACACATAGTTACCACGATAGTAAGTTCTCTCTAAATGATGGAGCGAAAACTTTATATATTGGAGCTAGAAAATCCAGAGTTCGTTTTCGGTTCTACGATAAGGACAAAGAACAAGCGCTAAAACAAAAGTTACCAATGGACAATTTAAAAAGCTGGAAACGTACAGAAATACAGCTTAGAGACGAATACGCTACACAAATGTGTCAACAGATAGCGTTCAGCCAAAAGAGCTTAGGTAGCTTGATATTTGGGTTTTTAAAAGCCAATCTGACTTTTCACACGGAAACAGGAGAACTATACCGCTCATGGCAACGATTTATCGGAAGTGTAGAACCATTGAAACTAAAAGCCACAAATGAAACCACAACATTACACGATACACAAAATTGGTTAGAAACAGGTGGTGTCTTGTCTATCCTCAAAGGATTTAAATTATTAGAAGAAAACCATGCACTAGGTGATTTACAATCCGTTGAACACTTAGTACCACAATCGTTATTTAGTCGTTCCTTTAGTCAAAAACTAGTTGCTCATGTGTCTATGCTTAATCGCATTGACCTCGTCAAACAAATTCAAGACCAAACAAAAAAAGCAGAGTTTTAAAAAATAAGAAACGAATTTCTTAGATTCTAAACTCTGACCTCAACAATTAGAGTATATCATAATCTAAGAAATTCTCCAATTCAAGAAAATGGATAGGCTGACGCTTTCTTGCCCGTTACTCGTACTATTGAGTAAGCAGAGGCTTCAAACTGAGATTGCCACTATTTGATTGAATAGAATAGGAGAAACAATGGACAGAACCAAGTATTTGTATGTTGGTATGGACATACACAAAGAGACCCATACCGCAGTATTATTGAATTACCTAGAAGAAAAGCTAGGCGAAGTAAAGATTACAAATAATCTACGAGGGTTTCACAAGTTAGAAAAATACGTAACAAAACAACAAGGTGAACTGATTCCAATTTTCGGATTGGAAGACGTGACCCATTATGGTCGGAATTTATCTATTTTTCTTTTGGATAGAGACTATCCAGTAAAAGAAGTGAATCCCTCACTTTCTTATATGGAGCGCATGAGTTATGCCAGTACGAGGAAAAATGATACATGGGATGCCCAATGTATTAGTTCTGTATTGATGAGACGTTCTCATCTTTTACCAGACGCTAACCCACAAGATTATTATTGGACAATGCGCCATTTAGTCAATCGCAGAAATGCACTGGTAAAAGCAAGTACAAAATTAATGCAACAATTTCACGAACAGATACAAACCGCTTATCCCAATTACAAAGGCTTTTTTACAGAGTTAGATTGTCAAACTTCATTAGCATTTTTTGAAAGTTATCCTTCACCAAACTATTTAGAGAACGTATCAGAGGATGAACTAGGGGCATTTTTAAGAGTGCCAAGTCATAATACTTGTTCAACGAATCGGGCAAGAAAAATCCTTGATTTGGTGGCACAAGAACAACTAAAAAATTTAGATTACCAACAAGAACGTGATTATCTTGTACAAAGTATTGCTCAACAAATTCGATTCATTTTACGAGAAATTGAAAGCATTGAGCAATTAGAAAAGAAAATGTATGCAGAATTAGGCTATCAATTAGAAACAATACCAGGGATAAATACAGTGACAGCCTGTGCATTGGTAGCCCATGTAGGAGATATTCATCGGTTCACCAGTCCGCACAAGTTAGCGAATTATGCTGGGGTCGCTCCTTTACATTTTGGTTCAGCAGGAAAAGGGAAAGACGTACAAAATAAAAGCCAAGGAAACAGACATTTATACTCTACTCTTTATTTCCTAGCGATACAGCAAATCTATCTCACGAATAAAGGAGAAGCAAGAAATCCAGTTTATCGTGCTTACTTTGAGAAAAAAATATCCGAGGGGAAAACCAAAATACAAGCCTTAATCTGCATTATGCGAAAATTAATTCGAGTAATCTATGCCATGATGAAGAAAAAAGTGGTGTATGAACTCCCTGTACTAAAAACAGTAGCGGCAAGCTAAGAAATTTGTGTTAGAATGTTGGTAAAACAATGTTCTAACACATTATTTTAGAAGTATATTTCAGCCCAAAGAAAGCTAGTGGGGCTGGTGGATTAGGTTCAGGAAATATTGGGGACTTTAGTAATTTACAAGGTACTAGTATAGACGATATTTTGTCTAGAATTCCTAAAGAAGCCAATAAACGAGTATTAACACCTCAGCCAGGAAAAGTAACAGAAGGATTTGAATATACATGGAAAACTTCTGAGGGAGCAAAAATGACTGTCAGAGTTCATGGACCAGATGCATCAGCACCAGCAGGAAGTAATGCTGCAAATGATTGGGTTGTGAGGGTACAACAAGGTAAAAAATATTTAGATCCTATATCAGGAGAATTTCAACCACCTGGAATTTCAAGGCCTAATAGTGAATTTTATAATGAGGAACTTATAAACAATACTAATATTCCAATTCAAGCACCAAAAAAATAGAAGAAGGAGGAATCTAAATGGACTGGTTAAGTATCTTAAAAGATTCAGAAAAAAGTAAGAATGATAAATTAGAAGCGATAGGTTATATCAGAGATATTTTAGATTATGGTGGCGAATCAGATGATCAAGCTACAAAAATAATTGATGATTTAGCCGTTCAAGCTACACTACAAAATGATGATGATATTAAAGAATCAATACTGGATGCAATGCTAGAAGGGTCAAAAGCTCCGTCTGTTGAAAAATCAATTAATTTGACTCCAATCATCAAACATTTAAATGAATTTAATGATGAATGTTTGAGCTATATATTAAGTATGCTTGGAAATTCAGGAAATATAAAATACAGACCAATTATTGAGTTATACAAAGATAAATCTAGGCTAGAAGAAGATGTTCAAGAAGCATTATCAGAACTGGATTATCGAATAAGAAAATAAAAAAGGCGCTTTATCACTAATCAAGTTGCCAAGGGTTACGTGCTTTTTATGCACAGTGATTCAGATATGAAGCGTAAAGTTATTGAAACAGTATTGGTGAGTCAACACCCACGGATACTGTTTTTTTGTATTACCAATAGTAGCACGTGTAACCCAAGTTCAGGAACATTTGATATCGCAAAAATGGATATGCGTTGGGCGAAGCCAATTACGGATAATTGGAAAAAGCGGGAACAAAGAATCAAAACAGCCAAAGCGAAAGAAGCAAAACAAAAGATTTCAAAGCTGGATGGCTATACCATAGAAGTTTATGATCTAGGAAATGGTGAAAAGTTATTTATCATCAAAAAAGGCGAGAAAATTATTTCTCGGAAAAGCAAACCAGACTTGTATGATATCTTAGACGATTACAAAGACTACTTGCCAAAAGAGAGAGCAAAAGTAAAAAAACTTAAAATAATGAAATTTGAAGCGCCACTAATCGTACCAGCAGGTAAAGGAATCGATTTAATTGGAAAAATCGGTCAGATTAGCCAAGGGCTTGGCAACTTAGGAATTGGTAAAGATATACTTGATAAAATCAATGATGTGACAGTTTGGCAAGCAAATAGACGAGTTAAAGAAATAAAAGATTCAAAAGAAAAATTGCCTCAACAAGGCTTAGTAACTGGAGGAGTGGAAGGAGCTCCACCTGTAGATGCAGGGAAACAAGGGAAACACCAGGAAGGACATAGAAATAATGAACAATCTTTAGAAGACAAATCAACATGGATAGATGGAGAAAATGGTGTTCGAGAAACACAAGAGGCTTGGCAAAAAGGAGATTGGGCTGATGGACGTGAGGGCACTGTGAAAGAATATGATTCAGGAGAAGTAGTTGGTAGTGACGGAGTAACGACTGAAATTGTAGTTCATATCGACGGAAAAGGGAACATCCATGGATATCCTAAAATACCCAAAGAAATACGAGGAGGAAACTTAATGAACGCAAATGAACAAGCGATTAATTTTGTAAAAAGAAGTTTGAAAGAAGGGGACTATGGATATGTCTTAAGAAAATATGTATACAGCGATGAATGGGATGAACATTTATTAAAAAATATGGAAGGAATAGTGTTTAAACCGTCAGGCAGTTTTGATTATACTAGATGCTTTTCTTATATGTTTATGGAAGACATTAAATTATCCAACCCTTTTTTTACAATAGAAGCAAAGAATGAAGTTATGGAACGTGGTTATATAGAATATATTGGGTTAAAGATATCAGCAATAAGTCCGTTTTTTACGCTTAGAAAAGCACAATATCAAAAACCTAAAGAAGGTATAACTCTAGATATAATCGATTTAACAGAATTTAAAAATAAAAAGTTAGAAAAAAAATATACAGAACTAATAGAAGTTTTAACTGAACAAAAACTGATTTTGGTCAACAGAGAAGAATTAAAGAAAGTTCCTTTAGACATTCCTTTGGAAAACTATGAACCAGAAGAAGTAACATATTTAAGCTATCTATTTGAATAAAAGTAATTAGAACAACACTTGTCTTAAAATGATGAGTGTTGTTTTAATAAAATGGTTGCAACAGGCATTGATCCTTATACTGGAAGAAAATTAGCCGGTTAAGGAATCTAGCAATTCAAGACCTCATCTCGAAAGAGGAAAAGTGGAACCCACGCTTAGAAAGACGCTATGAAAATGCCATGATGGCGGTGCAGAAGCTAGAAGAGCGAATTCAGAAACTCCATGCGTTCAATGCTTCTTCTGCTAGTATTTTTTCGGAATATGAATCCTGTTTAGCGCAACTAAACACTGGCATATCCGCGATTGCTAATAGTGGTGCATGGAACGCCAGTTCAGGAACATTTGATATCGCAAAAATGGATATGCGTTGGGCGAAGCCAATTACGGATAATTGGAAAAAACGGGAACAAAGAATCAAAACAGCCAAAGCGAAAGAAGCAAAACAAAAGATTTCAAAGCTGGATGGCTATACCATAGAAGTTTATGAGCTAGAAAATGGTGAAAAGTTATTTATCATCAAAAAAGGCGAGAAAATTATTTCTCGGAAAAGCAAACCAGACTTGTATGATATCTTAGATGACTACAAAGACTACTTGCCAAAAGAGAGAGTAAAAGTAAAAAAACTTAAAATAATGAAATTTGAAGCGCCACTAATCGTACCAGTAGGTAAAGGAATCGATTTAATTGGAAAAATCGGTCAGATTAGCCAAGGGCTTGGCAAACTTAGGAATTGGTAAAGATATACTTGATAAAATCAATGATGTGACAGTTTGGCAAGCAAATAAACGAGTTAAAGAAATAAAAGATTCAAAAGAAAAGTTGCCTCAACAAGGCTTAGTAACTGGAGGAGTGGAAGGAGCTCCACCTGTAGATGCAGGGAAACAAGGGAAACACCAGGAAGGACATAGAAATAATGAACAATCTTTAGAAGACAAATCAACATGGATAGATGGAGAAAATGGTGTTCGAGAAACACAAGAGGCTTGGGAAAAAGGTAGGTGGGCTGAGAATAGAGAAGGAACCGTTAAAGAATATGATACAGGCAGAGTAATTGGTAGTGATGGTGTCACAACTGAAATAAAGGTTCATATTGATGGGAAAGGGAACATCCATGGATGTCCTAAAATACCACCAAAAGAGGAGTAAGGAGATAACGAGATGAATAGTAATGAAAGAGCAATTAATTTTGTGAACAGAAGTTTACGATCAGGCGATTATGGATATGTATTGAGAAAATACGTCAAGGGTAACGAGTGGAATACGTATCTATTAAATAATATGGAAGGCATTATTTTTAAACCTAGAACGAGTTTTGAATATGCAAGGTGTTTCTCATATTATTTTTATGAGGACATTGATTTGAAAAATTCTTTTTTTTCAGAAGAAGCAACGAAAGAAATAATCAAGCGTGGATATATAGAGTTTATTAGTTTGCAAATCTCAGCAATAAGTCCGTTTTTCATCATTAAAAAAGCACAGTATCTAACACCTAAAGAGGGGGAAACGCTGGATATAATAGAGTTAGAAGAGTTCCAAAATACAGCACTCGAAAAAAAATATACAGAACTAATAGAAGTTTTAACTGAACAAAAACTGATTTTGGTCAATAGAGAAGAGTTAAAAAAAGTTCCTTTAGATATTCCTTTGGAAAACTATGAACCAGAAGAAGTAACATATTTAAGCTATCTATTTGAATAAAATTACTTAGAACAACGCTTGTCTTAAAATGATGAGTGTTGTTTTAATAATATGCTTGTAACAGGGATTGATCCTTATACTGGAAGAAAATTAACTGATTGGGAGATTGCACAAGCTAAGTCACTAGCTATTTCAACAGCAGTAGCCCCCGCGTATCAAGCGGTAGTCCTTGGAATGCTCGCATCAAAAATAGAAAATTATGTTCCTTGTGGGCAAATAGGAGGAGATATTTATCAAAATACTACCAAACTTTTGCCAGAAGTTCTAGGAAGAGTGTGGCGTGAAGCTGATGTAGGTTTAATAGGAGATATGTCACGAGCGAAGCAATCTGGAACAAAATTACTTTACTCAAATGATGGATTGCTCTATATAACAACGGACCATTACAAAACAATGCATTTTATTGGTAGTTATTAGAAATTATTAGGAGTGAAAATAATATGTGCGATTCAGTAAAAAAAGATATTACGATAGATTTAAAAGGAGTATCAACTAAAGAAAAGTTACAAATTTTATTAAAACAAAATCTTGATTTCCCTGATTATTATGGAGAAAACTGGGATGCTTTTTGGGATACTATAACGGGGTTAGTTGAATTGCCAGAGAAAATTACATTCGAACATTGGTTAGACATAGAAAAGACTATTACAATTGAAGCAAATACATTAAAAGAGATGCTTAATAACTTCAATAAAAAATATCCTATGATGAAATCAGAAGTAACATATAAATAAAAAAGGCACTTTATCACATGACTGGTAATCGAGTGATAAAGCCTTGACTAGCAAGCGTGAACTCACTAATCAAGGTGGCAGTAGCTAACAAACGCTAGCTTTTTTTATTGCACAGAAATACAAAGAAATTTTCTAGTTCTGAGTAATATATTCTTGCAGTACGGAAAGACTGACACGCTTTCTGTTGAATTAAAAGAAGTATCAGAATTAAGGGAAACAGACCACTACTTGAGAATTTATCGAAATAATCAAGAGATAGCAAATATTTGTTTTGGGAGAATTTTTTAATTACTATAGAGCAATAAAATAAAAAGCACTTTGCTATACGATCGGCGTCGGATAGTAAAATGTTGACTAGTAAGTCTAAGTTCACCCATCAATTCGTCAACATCTGATGTTGGGTTAATCGGAGACATGTCATGAGTGAAGTAAGCTTAAGATTCCCTCTTATGAGGATACTGAACTAAAAAATCATTTCTTAAGAAGGAGCAATGAAATAATTCAATAAGGATATTTAAATTTAATTAATTTAAAAATATTATAAATCAGTCATTTTTTTATTATTTTAAAAGTGAAAGATGAAAAAAGTAAGTATAACATTAGATACAATCACGTTGACCGAATTCAAAAGTATATTCATGAAAAAATTATGCGGAATGAATGGAAGAATTGACCAAACAAAAGTCCTTTAAAAATTTCACTGGAAGGTTACGAACTAATGGAAGTGATATAGTGAAGTTATTTATTTGAATTAAAAATTGTAAACTATACTTGTCTAAATAGAGGAGTATTTTTTAGGGACAATAACGCTATCTTTTTTTACGATTATATAATATTCATGAAAATTATAAAAAAATTAAATACAATAAATGAAGTCTGCGACTAGAGACAGATGATGAAAATGTTATGTTGGCTATTCAGAAATTAGAAGACCGACTTCAAAAATTGTCTATATGAAAGAATATCAAACGACTAAATTAAATCCTATCACTTATAAATAAATTCCAGACGTATTTTTTATGTCTGGATTATTTAGTCTGATTATAATCATTTTTTGAATTTTGAGCATAAAAGTTTAAAAAATGAAGGGTATTAAAAAATAATGTACCTTTTTGATTATTCAAATGTTATAATTTTTGTTAAAGGAGGTCATTTCGCATGCAATTAAAGATAAAGTGTGAGCTTACCAATGAGCAGATAACGATAGATTACCGTCGTAAAATTGTTATGCTAATGAAAAAAGGGTTATCTGAAACAAATCCTTCGCTATTTGAAGAATTGTATTCTGAGAATAAGTTAAAAGAATATACATTTTCAGTTTATTTTAAAGATGCCGTGTTTAAAAAAGAAGACATTCAAATTAACAGTAAAGAATTTGTGATTAATTTTTCAACAGGCAACGCTGAATTAGCAGTGAATTTTTATAATGCCTTCTTATCGTTAAAAGGCCAACAAATCCCGTTTTCTGGTAGTAATCAAGTGAAAATTTATAAGGTAAGTTTGGTTCCACAAGTCAGAAGTAATGAAGAACAGGTTATAGCAACAATCAAGAGTCCGATTATTTGTCGAGAGCATAATCGAGAAACAAAAAAGGATTGGTTCTATACATTTGAAGATACTCGTTTTGAAAGCGTTCTTAAAAAGAATCTGACTTATCAATTAAAGCCAATCTTCGGTAACTGTGTTGAAAAAGATATTCTTGATTTACAAATTGAAAATATAAAAATGAAAAAAACGGTTGTCCTCTGCTACGATCGTTACTTGGCTTGCACTATTGGGCGGCTAAGTCTAAGTGGCAAACCTTACCTAGTGAATTACTTTTTGGACAATGGATTCGGGTCAATGACCGGGCTTGGCTTTGGCATGGTTGAAGCGACCTGAAAAAGGGGAGGGGGAGAGAGTAAATGGGAGAAAAAATAACGTTACATTTAACCGATTGGCAGTATAATGCTGGCTTAGTGGGACTTGTTAATATTCTAGGAAGAGATAATTTCCTTATTAAGGATCAAAGTATTACATTTTCTAGTGAATTACTGGTTGATTTTCAAAATAAATATTTCAATTTTTTTATTGATACGTATAAGAAAACCTTGTCTTGGTACAAAATTATTTCTTACCAAGAACGAATAGATTATTTTGAAGAGACCAATTTTGAAACATTCAATGAAAAAGATTTAGATACCCTCAATACTTATATTAAAGATACAGTTAAATACTATCTTAAGAGCGCTAGTTATAAAGCAGCGTACCCTTTAATTGATGCAACGGTTAACCCACAGATATGGGAAAAGGAGTTAAAAACAGTAGGTTCATTGAAGAAAAGAGAAACGTTTGAAGAAAAACGGAGCGAAATTATCTTAGAAGTTCAAGCTGTATTTTCGCAATTAAAAAAGATTATTGCTTATTGTAACAGTGATTTAGGGAGGAAATATTTAGCTGGAAAAAATGTTATTTATACAGTTATTCGCAACGGTTGGGATGGGGTTTCTTTTTTATTTCGACAAACGAAAATTCCAGACATGTACCTTGATTATCAAAGCTATTTTTTAAGTGAATTAACCGAGTACACAGCTGAAAAAGAGAAGTACAAACATCATTGTTCAAATTGTAATCAACCAATGAAAAACTATAAAAATGATTTGAATTTTCTAAATCAAACGGGTTTCGATGCCAATCGTAAAACCTCCCACGTTTGGAATTTTAATAATGACATAGCGGTTTGTCCAATGTGTAAATTGGTTTATTCTTGCTTGCCGGCTGGTTTTACATACGCTTATCAAGAAGGAATGTTTATTAATGCTAATACTGAGGCCAAAATGTTATTAGATACCAATCAGCTGTTACAAAGAAATGTTCTAAACCCAGTTGGCGAATCAACGCTCAATGAAACCAGTCCTTATGTTGCGTTATTACAAGGAATTCAAGAACAGCAGAATAAATCTACGAAATACGAGTTAGCCGAAATCCAAGTGGTTCGTTATGAAAAGGAAACGTATCGTTTTAGTTTATTGTCAAAAACAACATTGAGGATACTTAACGATTCTAAAAAGCAATTGGATTTCTTGATAAAAACTAGTTTTCGGGAAGTTAATACATCCTTTAGTTTGTATAAGCTTGTGATGCAGCGCTTGTTTAATAATGAGAATCTTTTTACACTCATTCATAAAACCTTGGTTTACAAGCTATCTAATGTTAGTGACTTGTATTATCAGTCATTTCATATTGACCAAATGTTAGTAATCAATACACATTTTTTAAGGGGGATTGGAAGAATGGAAAATATATCTACGAAACAAGTAAGCTATGCCCGTTATTTTGGAGAACAATTTAAAGAGTTGTATAAAAAAAGAAGTAATGAGCGTAAAATAAACGGAATTAGTTATCGCTTGTTAAACGCTTTGAAAACAAATAATCATGATTTATTTATGGATGTGTTACTGAATTGTTGTTCGTATTTAGCGATTGAAGTGCCAGCAGTCTTCCTAAAGAGTTTTGAAGGGGATGAAGAATTCAAAACGCTAGGCTATAGTTTTGTTTCAGGGATGATTGGCTCTACATCAGCAACAACAGAAAAAAATGAAGAGAACGTGGGGGAATAAACTATGGAAAATAAAGGACTAGCAATAACAATCATCTTTCAAGCAGAAAGTGCTAACTATGGCGAAGCTTTAGGTAATGTGGCGTCATTGAAAAAAATCTCACGTGATAACGGGGACCAATATACGTATATTTCTCGCCAAGCAATTCGCTATAACATTGTTGAACAACTGGGAGAAACACCAGCGCCTGTTTCTGCCGAAGTAAGTGGCGATAAGAAAGTTATTCAGTTTGCCCCGACAGCTATGATTACAGAGTATCCTGAAATTGATTTTTTTGGATACTTAAAAACGGAAAAAGGAACAGGTGGACATAAGAGATCAGCAAAAGTTCGTCTGTCTAATGCTATTTCTTTAGAAACCTTCAAAGGAGATTTAGATTTTTTAACAAACAAAGGTCAAGCAGATAAAATAGGTGAACACATGAATTTAGCTCAAGCAGAAATTCATCGCTCGTATTATCGCTATACTGTAACCATTGATTTAGATGAAATTGGAATTGATAAAGAATATGATATCGAAATAAATAATGCTGAAAAAGCTCGTCGTGTAAATAAACTGATGGATATACTAGCCTTTCTATATAGAGATATCCGTGGTCGTCGTGAAGATTTGAAACCGCTGTTCATTATTGGTGGTGTGTACGATGTGAAAAATCCGGTTTTCCAGAATGCCGTTGATGTGAAGAAAAATAAAATTGACATTGAAAAAATCGAAGGTGTGCTATATGAATCCATTCAAGATCAAACGTTATGTGGTGTGGTAGCTAATCAATTTGTCAATGATTCAGAGATCAAAGAAAAATTACATGCAACCAATATACCAACTTTCTTTAAAGAAATTAAGTCGAAAGTGACTGATTACTATGAAAGCAATTAAGATAAAACTTTGGCAAGATTTGGTTAATTACAAGAAACCTATGAGTTTTCAACTGAAAGAAACTTATCCTCTACCACCTTTTTCAACGGTTATTGGCATGGTGCATGCCTTGTGTGGTTACACAGAGTATCATGAGATGGATATTAGTGTAAAAGGAAAATATTTTTCCAAAGCCAATGATTTGGCCACGCGTTATGAGTTTAAGAATGGTATGACCTATGATGAAAAAAGACATCAGTTAAACGTTGAAGGGTTTGGTGTGAGTCGTGGGATTTCTACTGTAGAGTTGCTAGCAGATGTTGAACTGGAACTTCATATTATTCCTAAAGATCAAACACTCTTAGAAGAGATTTTTGCAGCATTCAAACAACCAAAAGAATATCCATCGCTAGGACGTCGTGAAGATTTGGTCACTATTCTTTCATCAAAAATAGTTTCTGTAGAAGAAAAAGAATTTGAGGATGATTTAAAATTAAGTAAAGACTATGCAGCATACATTCCTCTTGAATTAATTAAAGAAGAAAAATTAATTTATGGAGATTCAAAAGGTATTTCTTTTTATGGCACTAGATATCAACTGACAAAAGACTATACATTGGTCAATATTGGCAATAAAAAAACACCTAAAATGAAACGTGCTTGGAATAAAAAAGAGGTGATGTACGCTTCTTCTATTACAGTCTTTGAGGAAGAAAAAATTTTAGTAGATGAAGAAAACTCGGTTGTATTTGCGATTTAAATAGGAGGTTAGAAAATGAATCAGTATTTAGCGAAATCATCAGGTCAAACGATTGCAGAGCATACACAAGATTTATTGGCTAATTTTCAGTTATTAAAAGAAATCTATCCCAGTATCCGTGTGAACTGGGATTTATTGTATTTAGCCTGTTGTTATCATGATTTAGGTAAGATGAATCTGGCCTTTCAAAATAAATTGCTTCCAAATGGAAAAAGAGATCCAAAGGAAATTCCTCATGGCTTATTAAGTACGGCTTTTATTCCAGTGAAATCACTGAAAAAAATATACAGTAAAGTAGAATTAAGAGTCCTTGCTCACGCGGTGGCGTTTCATCATGTACGCAATTTTTCGACTATTTCTGAAGAGGATTTGGAGGAACAAGTTGGAAAAATGAAAATCGAAGCAGAAAATTTTTCCTGTGATTTTATAGAAGAAATTCAAGTGAAAATTTTATCAAAAAAATACGTAACTTTTGAAAATTGTATCTATGGAGAAGTCAATCAAGAAGAAGCAGACAGTTATTTAATGGTAAAAGGGCTGTTAAATCGAATCGATTATGCTGCTAGTGGCGGTATTGTAGTCGAACAACCTAATGATTTTTTACTAGCAGATATGAATCAGCTATTGGAAAAATGGCAAACAAGAACAGAAGCGAAGTGGAATGAACTGCAACTATTTATGTTAGAGCATCAAAATGAAAACGTTGTCGTTGTCGCGCAAACGGGCGAAGGGAAAACGGAAGCGGGGTTACTCTGGTTAGGAAATAATAAAGGTTTCTTTACATTACCTTTGAGGACAGCGATCAATGCAATTTATACACGTCTCAAAGAGGAGGTCTTTACTGAAAATTTTACTCAAAAAATTGGTTTACTTCATTCTGAAACGTATGGACAATACTTAGCAATGGAAGGCAATTCTAATGAGACTGAGGAATACTACACGAGAACGAAACAAATGACCTTACCTTTGACGATATGTACGATTGATCAATTATTTGACCTTGTTTTTCGTTATGATGGATTTGAGGCCAAACTAGCAACCTTGCTATCTAATTGATGTTCAAAGTAAAAGAATAAATTTTTCTGAAATGAATGCTGAAAGCGGCAAAGTAAAATTAATGAATGGTGTTGTATGGGAATATGATGAATTACCTCACATGTTGATTACTGGAGGAACTGGTGGAGGGAAAACATATTTTATTTATGCGTTGATTGCTTCACTTGGAATAGAGGGGCGTGTGCATATTGCTGACCCTAAAAAGGCAGATTTGGCAGATTTAGGGAACTTTAAAGCTTTTAAGGGATTAGTAGTAAGTGATAAGAAGGAAATATTTGAACAAATGCAAGAAGCGGTAGAGCTAATGGATAAACGTTTTTTGTATATGAAGAAACAGAAAATCTATACGATTGGAAAAAACTATCGCTATTATGGTATGAAGCCAGAGTTCTTTATTGTTGATGAATGGGCGGCGTTTATATCAGTGTTAGATAAATATGGGCGTGATGAAAATGCTTGTACAGAAGAAAATTTATATAGCAGCATTAGCCCCTTAGTATTGAAAGCACGTCAAGCTGGCGTGTTTTTTATTTTGGCTACTCAAAAAGCTGGAACAGATGTTATCCGTTCAGCGATTCGAGACAATTTAATGTGTAAAGTTTCGTTAGGTCGTTTGTCTGAACAAGGATATATCATGACTTTTGGTGATGAACAGAAAAATAAATCCTTTATCAATAAATATGGTGTCAAAGGAAGAGGATACATTGACGTTGGCGCTGGTGTTCCACAAGAGTTTTATTCTCCTTTAGTTGAAAAAGGTTTTGATTTTGTAGAACACTTTAGTAATATGCCTTCTATGCCTTATACAGATGTTTCAGATGTTGAAATGACAGAAGAGGATAAGGAATTGCTGAATGATGTTTATGGCGATCAATTCATAGAAGAGGAGCAAGAAAAGATTTCAATGCTTCAAGGGGAACGTAGGGAGCAGATACGAAAGGATAAGGATGGAAAAGCTGAGAAATTACTTTCTGATGTTTCCTATTCAGACCAATTGAAAAATTATTATAGAGAGTTGTCATAAAAAAATTATTCAGTCTATTCAAGTTACATCTTCAGATATTAAATTTCAGACATGTTTAGCTATTATTATTAGATAAAAAGAACAAAATATAAAATTAAATTAAGTATAATATATATTTATATTAATTGATAGAATCATTAGAAAAATAAAAAAGTATTCATAATTAAAAAGACAGCTGTTGATGTGGATAAAATAACAATAACTAGTGTATTTCTTGCATTTCAAAATGGTAACATGATAAAATCAAATTACTTTTTTAGAGTAAACTAAAAAAAGAGTGAGTAAAAGTGATTATTATTTACAGACCAAACTCTATTAAAGTACTTTTGAAGCAATAAACACATTGAATTATCAGATGAAATTTAAATATATATATGTAAGTAAGGAGTATTTTAATGGAAAATAAAAGTTTTTTGGAATTAGAGAATGAATTTCTGAATGCTAATGAGACTAATTATGAAACGTTTTTGAGTAAGCTAAGAGAGGTATTGGATTATGATGGTAATCAGATAGCTCCTAAATCTCCAATAACAGATTTTAATTATGAAGAGGAATTAAGTAAACATATATTGGCTTATGAAGGAGAAGAAAGTAAGACGGTATTAAAAGATTTTAGAACGATATTTGATGGCGCCATTAGACCACACTCACCGTATGCTTTATTTAATATGCTACCATCACCGTTACTAGATACCGTGGCTGCAAATACACTTACTCAATTATACAATGTGAATAGTTTAATGGATGACTTTGGAGGACGAGTATTGCTGGCTGAACAACAGGTATCAAGATCATTAGGAAAGCTAATTGGGTGGGATGAGGCAACTGGTATTTCATGTAATGGAGGCAAACTTACTTTACTTTATGCTATAAAATCAGCCATTGCTAAACAAGCACCAAGATCAACTAAAGAAGGAGTTCCTTCAAATTTGGTTGTTTTGACAAATGAATCTGCTCACTATTGTGTAGAGCATGTGTGCTCGATTCTTGGCATAGGCTCGAAACAATGTATCAGAGTTCCAGCTCAAAAAGACTGGCAAATGGACTATGATAAACTTAAAGAAATTGTACAAGAACAAGTCTCTAAAGGGAAAAAGATAGCAGCTGTCATTTGTTGCGGGGGAACGACAATTAATTTTGCTCATGATAATACAGATAAGACCCATACTATTGTGACTGAAACGTTAAAGGAGTTAGGAGAAACTTATCTTCCTCATTTTCATCTGGATAGCGTGATTGGCTGGTTATGGTTTAATTTTAATAGTGAGGATGATTACCTCTCGTTTGATGTAGAAGATTCAGTTCGATATAAAATTGAAGAAGTAATAAAAAGACAAGTAGGTATGGAAAAATTTGATTCTTTTGGTGTTGACTTTCATAAAAACGGACTTTGCCCGTATTCAACAAGTTTTTTTATAACAAAATCGAAAGAAGCATTTAATTCATTAAATGATGGCAGTTATAGTTATTCCGATGAGGACTATCACTATGGAAAGTTTAGAGCGTATCGTTATACGATTGAAAACTCGCGACCAACAATGGGAATTTCATCAGCTTATGTAGCTCTTAGGAGGTTAGGGATTTCAGGTTTCCAAAAATATCTAATTGAATTACAAGAAATGAGCTTGCAATTTAAAAATGCAATGGAAAACTATCCTAAGTTAAAATTAATTAATGATTATTCTTTGGGTTGGGAAATCGTTTTTTTAATTGACTTTCAAAAAGTAATTGAGAATACAACTTATAGCGAATCAAATATTGCTCAGGGATTTATTCACTATTGTTGGAATAAATGTAATAAAGGAGAACTAGTTCCACTAATCAGTTTTGTGCCAGCATATAAAGTTCATGCTAATTCTGCTGAACGAACAGCCTATTTGCTCTATCCAATTAATTTAGCTTCTAAATATGAGATAGAATCAATTTTGAACGCATTATTAGACGTAATTGCCGAATTTGAAAAAGACTTATTAAATGGTGATTACATAATAAGTCAAAAAGCTATGGAAAAACCAATTCGTTAAAGGAGAAATGGATTTGACTCAACAAAAAAATAAAAAAGATGATGTTTTTGATTTTATTGACAAAAAATTACAAACTAGCCCTAATATTGTAAACCTAGCAGTTGGAAATCCAATTGGAAAACCAAACAAAGTGTTGCTGGATTCATTGTGTCACTATATTCAAGAAAAAGATATGCATGGTTATGGAAGTTTTTCACCTGAAATAAATAAAAAGCTTTTGGAGAGTATTGCTCATTATTATTCTGCTAGGTTTGGAGTTGACTTGATACCAGAAGAAAACTTTATAGAGGTTCAGGGAACAAAAGTAGCCATCTATAGATTAATTTCTCTCCTTATTAATAAAGGTGAAAAAGTACTACTACCATCACCTACTTATACTGTGTATACAAAATGTGTTGAACTATTGAATGGTGAGATTATCTATTTCCCATGTGATCAAGAAACGTTTTATCCAGACCTAAATAAGATTTCTGAGAAGCAATTAAAAGATGCAAAATTGATGATATTGTGTTCACCAGGGAATCCAACAAGTGCTGTCTTAACAAAAGTATTCTTTGAAAAAGCTATTTCATTAGCCAAAAAATACAACTTCAAAATCATAAATGATTTAGCTTATGCAGAGATTCGTTATAATCATAACGAAGTATCGAGTATTTTCTCTGTTGACGGTGCAGAGGAAGTTTCAGTTGAACTTTATAGTTTAAGTAAATCTTGTAATATAGCTGGTTGGAGAATTGGGTTTGTTTGTGGAAACAAAGAAATTATTGCTCAATTAAAAGAACTTCAATTTAATATTGAATTTGGTTTATTTCTGCCTTTTCAAAAAGCAGCAATCACTGCACTAGAAAATTTACCTCAGATATCTAAGTTAGAAATAGCAAAGTACGAAGAGAGGATAAACTACTTTATTGTAGAAATGAAAAAAGTAAATTGGACAATATCAAAACCAAAAGCCTCTTTCTTTATATGGACTAAAATACCTCATAAATATAGTTATATGAGTGATAAAGAATTTGTGATATATGTCTTAAAAGAAACAAATATTTTATTTTCTCCAGGTAGTGGTTTTGGAAAAGGAGGAGAAGGATTTGTCAGAATTGCTTTGGTCCAAGAGATGGAGGTATTAAAAAAAGTAGTATCGAAGTTACAGGTATTGTTAGAATGAAATTTTTTTTAGGATTAAAGAAGGTGACTAAAGTGATTTTTTATACTGTTAAAGAAGTTTGTGAGGCGATTTCTTTTGAAATGAAAGAGAGAACATTAAGAAGCTGGATTAGTAAAATTGAAGAACGAACAGCCTTTCGTTTCACAAGAAAAATAAACATGGAATTTCCTCATTATGTCTATGGAAAACCAGTGCCACAATTACTACTAGATGAAGATGAAATTAGGTTACTAAAGAAGTTGTATGAAGAACGACAGAATGGGGCAAGTCTATTGGCAACAATTGACCGCCTTTTTTTGTTGCCAGAAGATTATGCACAGCGTTATCCAGAGTGGCAAAGAGGATAACACAAGTGTGTCGCAAGTGAAATACACGTGTGTTTTGTGGTTTGCGTAAGCAAAACCACTGAAAAACGCACGTGTATTTTGCTTCGCAAGATACACGAAGTGAATGTTGGGGCGTGAGCCCCAACATTTCCCAGCACCCCGATTGGTAATACGGGGTGCAGAAAAGGCAAAAAAGAAAACGAAGTAGCTTCAAAACCTTTTGATGCTAAGCGTTTAAGAGATTATTAAAGAGTAGACAAAATAGTTAAAAATTGTCTACTCTAGGGGGAAATGATGGACGGACAAGAGTTGAGACGAATTAGAAAGAAACTTGATTATAATTTGCGGGATTTTGCTGAAAAGGTCGGTATTTCAAGAGCCCAATTATCTAAATACGAACGAGAAGTCACCGGATTGTCAGAAGAAAGAGTAAATCAAATCAAACAAAAAATTGGTTTGGCTTTGGTGTCAGAGTGTGAGTTACATGTTCATTTTGATTATTTAAAATTTACTTTCTTTGATAGCACGATTCAAACAGTGATCGAAACAATAATAGGTATACCGATGAAATATTTTATTGTTGAAGAAACAAAGCAACACAATTACCAACTGAAATACAGTTGTGGCAACCTAGTTGTATTTGCTTGGATAGAGGATGATTCACAAGGGATTTTGATGGATTTAACTGGTCAAGGAGTCTATGAGTTAGAACAGTTTTTAGAAAGTAAAGAGTTGAATTTAAAGGATTGGTTAGCGAACGTTCTTGATTCTAGCTGGTACTTATCGAGAGGTTACTATTCTAGGCTACATTCTACAAGGTTAGATATTGCAATAGATGAAATTTATGATCCTATGAACGGAAATTTTGATTTATATGAACTAAAAAAACGTAGAGATCAAGATTTAATCAAAACAGATTTTCAAGTATACAGAGAACAGGAAAAAAAGTTTAGAGAAGATCATGGAGGATTAACTCTTTATTATGGCTCTCGTGGCGGTGAAGGGATGTTTGTGAGATTTTATGAAAAACGGTATGAATTAGCTAGTAAGATGAGAATGACGTTGGATGAAGTGTTGGAAGAACATGGAATATGGAATCGTTACGAACTTGAACTTGGGAAAGGCTATAATGAACAAGTTTTTAATGATTATATTAATGGTGTGTCACTAGATGAAATCGCAATAAATTTGTTGCTGTCAAAATTTGAAGTCTATGACGAACAAGTAAATAAAAGTGGGAATGTTGAACGTATGAGATTCCGTTCTGAATATGGTGAAAGCTTCTCTTCTTTCATGCCAGTTGATGATATGGGCGTATTTTTAGATGGTAATCACTTATTAGAAATTGTTCAAAAAATGCCGTTTGGTGTAGGAATGAAAATTCAAGCGGTTTTTAGTGAGAATAAGGGGCAATTAGCTTTGTCTGGTCGTTCTAGTCGGGCACGAACACGAACAAAAAACATTATGCAAGAAGCGCATGTTGCTGGAACAAAGCAAAAGAGGAAAATATTAGAAGGTCAGTTGTCACTAGATGATTTAGATCAAAAAATTGATGATGGAGAAGATATTCTTGATTGGAAAGCATTTCTTGTGGTTTCTGGTGCAATGAAGAAGCAAATGAATATTCGTAAAAAGTATTTATTAAACCGATTTAGTGGATTGAAAATGCCACTGTTAAAAGCAACTTTTGATAATCCGTACTTATTCCAATCAACACTTTATGGAAACTTTACGAAGTCAAAATATCAAAATTCAAAATGGCGACATACAAGTACCGTTGCTTCATTTGCAGAAATGAACTTCTTTACCTCCTTAAAATCTGGAACAAGTTTAGGGTTTTATTTTGGACGTGTTGATAGCACGATAGAAGAAAAAGAGGATAGGCAAGCGATTGTTTCAAATTCTAAAAACTTGATTTACTTAAATATTTTACTTTCAAATAAACAAAACATTAAAGGGAAGAAAACGAATAATCCTCATTTTGCTCTAGTAGGAGATACAGGAAATGGAAAGTCGGTAACAGCAAAAAAATTGTTTATGGAATGTGCGTTGATGAAAGATAGGGTATTATACATTGACCCTAAAAAAGAAATGCGCCGTCAGTATATGAGAGTGATAAATGATAAGGAATATCAAAAAAAATATCCGTTGGATGTTGAGTTTATCAAGTCTTTTAACTTTGTCACATTAGATGTTCGGGATAAAAAGAATATTGGTGTTCTTGATCCTATAGTATTGTTTGATAAAACAGAAGCGATTGCTACAGCAAAGGCGATGCTTACTAATATTTATGAGGGAACATGGAATTTAAAACAAAAAACAGCAATTAATGAAGCCATTTCAAAAGTCGTGGAGCAACGCCAAAAAGGAAAAATAGTTGGTTTCTGGCATGTGATTGATGAATTAGTTAATAGTAAAGTTGAGGACGTCCAAGACATGGGGCGTTTTTTAATTTCGACAATTAAAGGTTCTGTTTTAGAATTATCTTTTTCTCGAGGGGATGTAAAAGGGCTATCTTTTGATGCTAAGGTAACCATACTAGAAATTGAAGATTTAGACTTGCCGAAAGAAAAGAATGAAGTGTTGGATGAAAATAAACGTTTATCGGTAACCTTGATGTTTGCATTAGGTGAATTTTGTGCGAAGTTTGGTTCTCGTAATCCAAAAGAAGAAACGGTTGTTTTCTTTGATGAAAGCTGGATATTCCAATCGTCACCAGAAGGACGAGCTATTTTAAAATCAATGAAACGTGTTGGACGGTCTCAAAACAACTTTATGGTGTTAATTACGCAATCCGTTAAAGATTTAGACGATGGAGAAGATGGTACTGGCTTTGGTATGGTGATTTGTTTCGATGAAGTAAATAACCGAGAAGGTATATTAAATTATTTAAATCTGCCTGTTAATGAAACAAATCTCAAATGGGTAAGTAACATGGTACAAGGGCAATGTTTATTTAAAGATATGTTTAATCAAATCAATCGTGTAGTAGTGGATGTGATTTTTGAAGAATGGTTAGAATTGTTCAAAACAATTGATGATACAGATGCTTCAGTTATGGAAAATCAATTTGTCGCATAGGGAGGTGGAATGTTGAATTATGTATTAGATAGTTATACAGCTTATTTTGTGGAAGCTGGAGTATTGGAAAAAATATGGGAAATAATGAATTGGATTTTTGTAGATATTCCATTTGTTTTTTTAAGAGTATTGACTTCTATCTTTTTGCTATTTGAAAAAGCATTAGATCAATCAGAATTTTTCAGAGGAAAACAAGTTGAGGCCTATTATAAATCCGTCGAAATATTGAATAACTTTGGTGGACGTAGTATTTCAAAAGGTAGCTTGTTTGCTTTATTATTTTTGATTAGTGCATTTTATTTATTGTATCGTTTTTTTGTGTCTAGAAAAAATTTTTCAAAAATACTTTTATACTATGTTGGTGTAATTGTTGTGTTTATTTTTTGGTTTGGAAATGTTTCTACTTCAAATGGCGTATCTCAAAGTGGAGGAACATTTTTAATTTCTTCTGTATCGAATATAACAAAAGAAATGCGAGCAAAAATTTCTAATGCGACTAGTCCTTATTCTTCTGGTGATTCTTTAGAAAATGAAGATAGTCCGTTATTTAATGCGACAGTGAGACAAACGTTTTATTATGTCAATACTGGTTCATTAGATGGCACAATGCCTAATGGTGAGAAGATAGATGAAAAAAAGCTACTGATGCCAGTAGGAGCAAGTAGTGAAGAAAAAAAGAAATTTGAAGCAGAACGAAAAAAATATATTGAGGAACAAGTAAAAGAGAATGCATATCTTGAACAAAATGGGAAAAAGACTATTGAAAAGTTTTTTTCCATTATCGTAGGAAATATTAATTTAGTCGTTATTTCGATTCCTGTGAATTATATGCAAGCCTTGCTGACAATAATTGAGATTCTAGTGATTATGATACTTATTGCGTTTCCAGTGATTTTGTTGTGTGCGTTTATTCCAGCTTGTCAAAATATTCTATTTAAAACACTAAAAGGATTGATGGGACTGTTGTTTTTTCCTGTTATTCTAGGGGTTTTCATGTCAATATTCTTCTGGGTAAATTATTTAATAGATACAGCGTTTATGGGTGTTTTTTCAAAAGTAGATCAAACACTATTATTTTTCTTATCAAGTGGAACCAGTATATTGGCTGGCTCGATCATATTGATAGTGATTAAAATTGTTCTGTTAAGAAAAGTTTGGAAAAATAGATATGCTATTTTACGCTATTTTTCAGATGGAAAAGTTGAAATGCCTAATTTTGAACAGAAAATTCTTGAAGCGAAAGATAGAGCTGTTGAATTTGGTGGTGGTATTTTTGAAGCTGGTGTAGGTGCTTATACTGGAAATCCCAATATGGCAATGGATGGACTCTCAAAAATGAATACAGATGATAGTAAGTTTGATAAAGCTCTTTCTCTAGGTAATGAACATTTTATAGAAGAGAATGAGAAAGGAGAAGAGGAAACAGAGTCATTGATTCAAGATGTTGATGAACCGATAAATGAAATGGAAACAATGTATGAAATAGATGATGCTCCATTCGAGGAAATTGCTGGTGATGAAGGTATAGAAGACCGTTCGCTAGATGTTTACGCTGAAATGGATGGTTTAGCGGAAGATATAAATCAAGAAGATGAAGCATTAGTTATGGATGATTTAGATGAAATGAATGTGATTGTTGATAATGTAGATGAATTTTTACAAGAGGATGAAAAAATGTTCTTTGATCGAACAGATGAAGAATTACTTCAACAAAACGAACGTGATGTCATGCCAGAGGAAAGATTAAGTGAAATAGGATTGTTTGGATTAGATGATTCGCTTTTGAAATCAGATGAAACAGATAATCTTTTAGATGATGAAAGAGATTGGGAGACTTAAACCAGTCTCTTTTTTTGAGGTGAATAAGTTGAAAAAAATAATGTCTGGCTGCTTAGCACCTTTTGTATTGTTGCTTTTTCTAATAGTGATGATTGCATCAGTTTTTAGCAATATGGATGAAGGGGGAGATTTTACCCCACAAAATCCACAAGAAAAAATTGCTTTAGGGGTGTATAAATTTGTATTAGAAAATGGAGGGACAAAAGAATTTGCTTGTGCGTGGTTAGGAAATATGGAACATGAGAGCGGATTGCGTCCAGATGCGATTCAAGGAGGTGCTTTGTACAATGAAGCAATAGCAATGAATCCCGTTACTGGAGGTTATGCATTTGGTTTGGCTCAATGGGATAGTGACAGACGTGTAAAATTGTTAGAAACTGCTAAAAAAGAAAATAAAGATTGGAAAGACAGTGCTTTTCAGTTGTCTTTTGCTTGGGAAAAAGATGGTTCAGATAGTAATTTAATTAAAAAGCTGTCTAAACAAACTGATTTAAATACCACAACTGTTGATATCCTTGTGCAGTGGGAGCGTGCTGGAACAAGTCAAAATCCAGAAGAACAAGCAAGAAGGAAAGTCAGTGCAAATAATTGGTATAACCGTATTGTGAAGCAAGGGCTAGGCAATAATGTAGGTGTTGGAAATGGAGAGGTTGGTAGTTTAGAAGCTGTTTTAGGAAAGACTGTATATAACGGACAATGCTATGGATTAACCTCCTATTATGTAGATGGTTTCCAAACAGCTATACATTTAGGAGCTGGTAGCCCGCACGGGATTGCTAATTTTATTGTAGGTGTAAATACGGTAAATGCTTGGGAAATAGGTCGAGCTTACCTTTGGGATATTAATGGTTGGCAGGTGATTCATAATCCTAAGTTTAGTGATATACGAGCTGGAGATATTATTAACAGGTTGCCTGGTAGTCCTATTTCACCAGGAGTATATGGACACACAGGAATTATAGCAAGTGTGGATGCAAATGAACAAATTACGACTTATGAACAAAATGCAGAGCAAGGTGCAATTGTAGGGAAATACAGGCGACCGTGGGGGATTGCTTCTGTAGCAAGTATTGTTAGAAAAAAATAGGAGGAATGAGAATGTTTTGGAAAAAGAGTGTGCTAAATCGAAAACAAACGAAGGAAGTATGTGCTTTTTTTAAATGTACTAAAAATGAATTTGCGGTACGTAGGTTTGAGGATGGATTCTTAATTGCGTTAAAAAATAAAGAGTACCGAGTGAAATTTTCAGAAGGATTCCGAACGAAACTTGTATACGCTAAAGAAGTTCAAAGAATAGCTAGAAAGTAGGGAGTATTGAATGAAAAAATTAATGAAGTTACTTTCCTTGTCTGTTTTGTTATTAAGTATATCAGCATGTAAAAAACAAGAAGAGTCCACTAAATCAAGTGATTCTGAAAATAAAATTATTATGCAGAGAGTGGAAGACAAAGAAATTAAACAAGATAATTCTAAAATCGAGTTTTCAACGTCTTCAAAAGAACGAACAATTCAGACGGATAAAAAGATGTTAGAAAAGGTGGGAAACACCTTTGCGAATTTTTCAACTTTAAACAATCGTAATGATGAATTAAAAAAATATATGACCGAAGAATGTATTAAGAATAATGCAATAGATTCCAAAACAGATGTAAAGTTTGCGTCAACTGGCTATATTGAGGGAATTTATGAGTTAATGAGTGACAAGGAAGAAAAATATGCAATTTATTTAAAATGCAAGCAAAATGGTTTTGATACGAACGTTTTGTTGTTTGTGAAGGTAAAAGATAATAAAATTTCTGAAATGACCTATAACACGGTCAAGCAAGAATATTAAAAACTAATAGTTTCAAAATAATATTAAAGGTATTGCTTCTTTTGAGGTAATATCTTTTTGTTTTGAATGATTGGAGTGTGCTAAAATGGATACTATAACTAAAAAAGAAATTGAAAGTCATGGTTTTAATTCTGCTCAAGCGCAACGTATTTTTCGAAATGCAAAAAAGTACATGGTTAGAGAAAAGAAATGTGATTTCTATTCAGGTAGAAAAGTACAGAGGGTGCCAGCATATGCAGTAGAAAAGTTGCTGGGGATGGAGTTAAAGAATGGCTAAAATCTCAAATGTTTATAAACACAAAAAAACAAAAAAATGGTATTATAAGAAACGGCTAAAAAAAGGAAATTCATTAGGCAAATCATGGATAAAGGGAGAAGGATTTTCAACAGCTAGTGAAGCAAAAGAAGCTTTGAACAATATTTTAGAAAATATTAAGTACGGAGTATATGAAGAAGAATCAGAAGGTATTGACTTTTATGATTTTTTTGAAAATGTAGCGATTCCACACTTTAAAAGAACTTTGAAAAATAGTACATTTCGTAACAGAGAGAAAATGTATAGTAAGTATTTTGAATACTTTAGAGGTTCAAAAATATCAAATATGAAACAAAAAGATGTTGCGTTGTTTAAAGACTATTTACAAAATTTAAATTCTCAATATGGTAAACCGATATCTTCAAGTTACATTAATCATATACTTTCAGGATTATATCAAATTTTTGATTTAGCGGTTGAAAGAGAGCTGATTTCTGAAAATTATGCAAGGAAGGTCAAAAAACTTAAAGTTCGTTCGAAAAGAGAAATTATGTATTGGACCATTGATGAATTTAATTCTTTTTTTGGACAGCTTGATGAAACAAAGTATTTGGATATAATGAAAAAAGCTGGATTTTATACACTTTTTTTCTCTGGGCTAAGAATTGGGGAATTGATGGCTAGAAAGTGGTCTGATATTGATTGGGAGAAAAGAATGATTTATGTGAATAGTACTTTGAGCTATAGAAATAAATCAGATTGGTCGGCTAATGTTTCGGATGGAGCAAAAACGTTCAGTAGTAAAGGCTGGGTAAAATTGTCTCCTATAAATATCCAATGGTTGAAAAAATGGAAACATTCACAAGAGTCAATTGGTGTGATGGAATATATTTTTATGTATGATGGTACTATGTATGCTGTAAGAAATTGGACTTTGTGGCAAAATCAAATTATTAATAGTTATAACATAGGAAAAAATAAACACGAACAATTAAAAAAGATAAGAATACATGATTTTAGGGATAGTCATGCAATGTGGTTGCTAAGTATGGGAGTAGATTTGAAAACAATTCAAAAACGTTTAAGGCATGAGAATGCTAAAACAACTATGAGTTACTATTTAGATAAATTACCTGAACATGAAACTAGTGTATTGGATTCTTATTGATGTTTTGAGTTCTTTATGTTACCGTTTTTGTTACCGTTCTAAAATGAAAGTGCTCCAAAAGCTTGATATGAAAGGAAGAATAAAAAGTTATGCATTATCCCGAACCGATTGCAAAATTAATTGAGAGTTATATGAAATTACCAGGAATTGGTCAGAAAACGGCGGTTCGTTTGGCTTTTCATACGATTGATATGAGAGAAGAAGACGTCAATGCTTTTGCCAAAGCGCTGATTAGTGTCAAACGTGATTTACATTTCTGCAGCATCTGCGGAGACATTACAGAGGAAGATCCTTGTGATATTTGTAAAGATCAAACGAGAGATAAAACGACAATACTAGTTGTCGAAGAACCAAAAGATGTAATGGCTATGGAAAAAATGCGTGAATATCATGGACTGTATCATGTCTTGCATGGGGTGCTTTCTCCAATGGAAGGAACTGGACCAGAAGATATCAATATTGCTTCATTAATACAGCGACTTCATGATGATGAAGTCAAAGAAGTAATTATTGCTACAAACGCTACAACCGAAGGGGAAGCAACAGCGATGTATCTCTCGCGGTTAATTAAACCAGCTGGGATAAAAGTAACTCGTTTGGCACATGGTTTGTCGGTAGGTAGTGACATTGAGTATGCAGATGAAGTGACGTTACTAAAAGCTGTTGAAGGGCGCAGAGAATTGTAACCTTCTAGATTAGACAGCTTTTCTATTTTCAAGTACAATGAATATATATGAAACAAGTAGAATGATTTGATTTTTTGAGTCACAGATTAAAATGAAAATTATTTTGCTTTTCTAGATGGGGGCAATATTTTGAAAGGTTTATTTATTACGATTGAAGGACCAGATGGTGCGGGAAAAACAAGTGTCTTGAGTGAATTGTATCCGAGATTAGATTTAGTAGCAGAACAAACGATTGTTAAAACAAGAGAACCTGGCGGAATTCCAATTGCTGAAAAAATTCGCCAAATTATTTTGGATCCGAATAATGACGAAATGGATGAAAGAACGGAAGCCTTACTCTATGCTGCTGCAAGACGTCAACACTTAATTGAGAAGGTATTGCCAGCTTTAGAATCAGGTCAAATTGTTCTTTGTGATCGTTTTGTAGATAGTTCTTTAGCTTATCAAGGTGCTGGGCGTAGAATTGGTGTTGAAGCGATTGCTTCGATTAATGAGTTCGCAATTGAAGGGACGGTACCAGACTTTACGGTATATCTAGATGTGGATTCCGATACTGGCTTGCGTCGCATTCAGAACAACCGCAAACATCAAATTGACCGACTAGATTCAGAAGGATTAGAATTTCATCAACGCGTTCGTCATGAGTATTTAAAATTAGTTGAAGCAAATCCAGAAAGAATTACCAAGATTGACGCTAGAATGAGTTTTGAAGATGTTGTTGAAGCAACATTCCAAGCAATTGTTCAGCGTTATCCAGAATATTTTAGAAACTAGGAAGGTGACCAAAAATGAAAATTATTTTAGCGATTGTCCAAGATAAGGATAGTAACCGTTTAGCCAATGAATTTATTGATTGCAATATTCGTGCAACGAAACTTTCATCCACTGGCGGATTTTTAAAAGCCGGAAATAGCACTTTCATTATTGGGATTGATGATGATCGTGTAAATGAAGCACTGGAATTAATCAAGAAAACCTGTCAGTCAAGAAAACAATATGTCTCAACACCTGTGACCTTAGATATTACAATGGATGGGCAAGTTGCTTATCCAATCGAAGTAGAAGTGGGTGGCGCAACCGTGTTTGTCCTTCCTGTTGAAGGATTCCACCAATATTAATATGAACGAAGCAAAATTACTGTCAGAACAACAGCCACTTCTTTATAAGCAACTCCAAAAAAGCTTTGAGCATGGTCGTCTTGCCCATGCTTATCTTTTTGAAGGAGATACAGGCACAGGGAAAAAAGAATTTGGTCTGTGGATGGCAAAACGCGTATTTTGTACAAATGTAACGGGGAATAATCCTTGCAATCAATGCAACAATTGTCTAAGGATAAATGAAAACGAGCATCCTGATGTTTTGAGAATTGTGCCAGAGGGGCAAACCATTAAAGTCAATCAGATTCGAGAATTAAAATCTGAGTTTTCTAAAAGTGGTGTGGAAACAGCTCAAAAAGTTTTCCTAATTGAACAGGTGGATAAAATGAGTGTAGGTGCAGCCAATAGCTTGCTGAAATTTTTGGAGGAACCAGAAGGCAAAATTCTAGCAATTCTGGAAACAACCTCTTTAACTAGAATTTTACCTACCATTCAATCTCGCTGTCAGGTTTTGCATTTTCAACCACTAGTTACAAAAAAATTAGTTTCGGCCTTAATGGAAACTGGAATTAATGAGAATAAGGCAAAACTTTTAGTAGAACTGACAAATAGTTTTGATAAAGCAGTTGAAATCTCTAAAGATGAATGGTTTAATGATGCTAGGGAAATTATTCAGCACTGGTTTGATTATTTGAGAAATGATGATTTACAGGGATTTGTCTATGTTCAAAAAAAGATGATAAAAGTCTTTAAAGAAAAAGAGCAACAGGCCCTCAGTTTTGACTTATTACTTGCTTATTACCGTCAGCAACTAAAAGAGTTTGTTGCGAAGGGTCAGTCGAAAAAAGCAGTGGAGCAGCAAGCACAGCGAATTGAATTGATTTTGAAAGCCCGTCAAAAGTGGGAAGCCAATGTCAGTTGGCAAAGCGTGTGTGAGCAGCTAGTGATAAGAATGATTCATCCCAAAACAGAAATAGGAGGATTAAAATGGTAGAAGTAGTCGGAGTTCGCTTTCGTGAAGCAGGTCATATCTATTATTTTGCTCCTGGAAAATCGGAGTACTTTTATAATGAAAAAGTGCTTGTAGAATCGCAACAGTCTAAACAGATTGCCACAGTAGCCATACCTAAGAAAACCATTGATCCTGAAGATTTACCTGAGGAATTAAAACCAATTTTAAATAAAGCGTCAGAATCAGATTTAGAAAAAGAACAAAAAAATAGAGATGACGCCTACGCTGCCCTTTCTGTAACGAAACAAAAAATCAATGAGCATGAATTAGAAATGAAATTGATTCGTGTGGAATATACATTTGATCGAAGTAAAATGGTCTTCTATTTTACAGCAGATGGTCGCATCGATTTCAGGGAATTGGTAAAAGATTTAGCCTCAATTTTCCGAACAAGAATTGAATTACGTCAAATTGGTGTTCGTGATGAAGCCAAAATTTTAGGTGGTATTGGTCCTTGTGGTAGACAATTATGCTGTTCGACATTCCTAGGAGATTTCATGCCAGTGTCAATCAAAATGGCGAAAGACCAAGGACTATCGTTAAACCCAGTAAAAATTTCTGGACTATGCGGTCGTTTAATGTGTTGTTTGAAATATGAAAATGACGAATACGAAGCAGCTAAAAAAGAATTACCCGATTATGGCAAAGAAGTGATTACCCCAGAAGGCAAGGGAAGAGTCGTAGGATTGAACTTGTTAAGTCGAATCATTAAGGTTCGTTTGGTGGGACGAGAAACTGCCGTAGAATTTGAATACGAAGAAATCAAAGAAGCAACTGAAAAAGCACAGGCCGAAAAAGGTGATCAGCATGGATAAACGCTCTTTATATGATGGGCTGAATTTGTTAGAAAATGAAATGCGTAATAATTTAGAACAACTGACAGAAATCAAAGAAGCATTACATGAAGTCGTTGAGAAAAATACCACGCTTGAAATTGAAAACCAACGATTGCGAGAACATTTGCAAGAGTTAAATAAATTATCAGACAGCTCGACAGAGGCTGTGAAACAAGAATTATCAAAATCTCGCATGAACTTAGAAAAACTTTATGAAGAAGGCTTCCATGTCTGTAACATATTGTACGGTTCTCGTCGTGAAAATGATGAAGAGTGTGCGTTTTGCTTAGATGTTATCTATGGTGAACGCAATAAATAAGAAGAGAAAGTAGGTGGAATGAAGCGAAGAAAGCTTTATTTCGCCTATTTTTAGAAGGGAAAAGTAGCATGGTGCAAAAACAAAAAAGTTATGACTCTTCTGCTGGCGGGAGTTTATATTTAATCCCAACTCCGATTGGTAACTTAGAGGATATGAGTTTTCGGTGTGTGAAGATGCTGAAAGAAGTAACTCTGATTGCTAGTGAAGATACCAGAAACACGCAAAAACTATTAAACCATTTTGAAATTGGAACGCCTCAAATTAGCTTTCATGAGCATAACTATAAAGAACGAATTCCCCAATTGCTGGAAAAATTACAACAGGGCGAAGATATTGGGCAAGTTAGTGATGCAGGAATGCCATCTATAAGCGATCCTGGGCATGAATTAGTGGAAGCATGTATTGCGTTAGATATCAAAGTCATTGCTTTACCAGGGCCGACTGCGGGGCTGACAGCCTTAATTGCGTCGGGCCTATTACCACAGCCTTTTACTTTTTACGGCTTTTTACCAAGAAAGAAAAAAGACCAAACTGCCATCATGGAAGCTTTAAAGCTAGAAAAGCCGACCCAAATTTTTTATGAATCGCCACATCGAATTGGCGGAACTGTCAAAAATTTTGCTGAAGTTTATGGCGAAGACCGCAAAGCAGTTATTTGTAGAGAATTAACTAAGCTGCATGAAGAATACTTACGAGGAACATTGGCGGAACTAGGTCACTATTTAACAGAAAACACCTTAAAAGGAGAATGTTGCATACTGGTAGAAGGCTTTACTGGTGAAGTTTTAGTGGAAAATGAAGATCTTGAGTTGACAGCTAAAGAACATGTTGATAAATTAATCGAGACAGGCTTATCCTCAAAAGAAGCCATTAAAGAAGTGGCAAAATTACGTGGTGTGAAGAAACAAGAAATCTATAAAGAATATCATGTGGAATAAGCTAAAGTAAAAAAATCAAACGAATACTCAAACAAGAAGAATGACTAGTCGTGAAAGTCATTCTTCTTGTTTGAGTAGCTAATATAAATAGATAGGTCTTAACCATTTTATAAAATGACTTTCTTTTTAAGTAAAAACAATTGATAAGGAACGTACGTTCTTGTATACTGTCACTAGAGAGGGTGAGTCTAATGAGTAGCGAATTAAGATTTCCATTAAAAAAAGATACATCACGGAAAATTATTCATATTGATATGGATGCTTTTTTTGCTTCTGTGGAAGAACGAGATCATCCTGAATTAGTGGGAAAACCATTAGTAATTGCTCGCCATCCTAGTGATACTGGTGGTAAAGGAGTAGTTACAACCGCAAATTATGAAGCTAGAAAATATGGCATTCACTCTGCTATGAGTGCTTTAAAAGCTTATGAACTTTGCCCTCATGCCATTTTTAAAGCGGGAGATCACGAGAAATATTCAGCTGTTTCAAAAGAAATTCGAGAGATATTTCGACGTTATACAGACATTATCGAACCTGTTTCCATTGACGAAGCTTATTTAGACGTGACGATAAATAAAATCGGCAGTACCTCTGCCATCAAAATAGCCAAGTTGATTCAACGTGATATTTGGCAAGAGCTTCATTTAACCTGTTCAGCAGGCGTTAGCTATAATAAATTTTTAGCGAAACTAGCCTCTGATTTTGAAAAGCCAAAAGGATTAACCGTCGTTTTACCAGAACAAGCAGAAGACTTCTTAAAAGCGTTAGCAATAGAAGAATTTCACGGGGTAGGAAAAAAAACAGTACCCAAGATGCATGACTTAGGAATTTTTACAGGGGCAGATTTATATGAAAAAGATGAAATGGAATTGATTCGCCATTTTGGTAAGATGGGTTATTCTCTTTTCAGAAAAGTTCGAGGAATTCATGATTCTCCCGTTAACATAACGAGAGACCGGAAATCGGTAGGCAAAGAACATACCTATGGTACGCCTTTAGCCACTGAGGAACAAGTAACGACTCAATTAAGACAGCTATCAGAATTAGTAGAAGGCTCTTTAAAGAGGGAACAGAAACATGGTAAAACAGTTGTTTTGAAAGTTCGTTATACAGACTATACTACAGTTACAAAGCGACAAACATTACCAGAATACATAGCCAAAAAAGAAGAACTCTTTTATCAAGCCAATCTCATTTGGGAAGACGTTTTAGGGTTAGAAAAAGGGATTCGTTTATTAGGGATTACTCTTACAAATTTGGACCCAATGACCTATGAGAATATTCCCTTGCCGTTATGGGAAAAAAATACAGCTAGAATTTCAGAAACTAAATGAAATTCTAGCTGTATTTTTTTCAAATCAGTTTTGCTTTCTGAATTTGTTCATAGGATTGTTCTGCGTCGGTACATTTAGCCCAAATCACAGCTTGTCCTGCTGCCAGTGATTTTTTTACATCAATGATTCGTTGATTACTGCTACCACGAAATTGTAGGTTTAAGTTTCGTTTTTCCAGTTCAAAACGACCATCAACCAAAATATCAATTTTTTCAAGTAATTCAAGTTTATCCGGGGTTTCTAAAAGCAACTCTTCAAATGTGTAGCCTGTCCAGGACCAGATGTCTTTCTTTGTACCGAATTCTTGATGAACTCGATCAACGACCGTTAAGCAAACCTCCGTATTTAAAAAAGGTTCGCCACCAAGCAAGGTTAATCCTTGGACGTGATTATGACGTAAGTCTTCAATAATTTTATCTTCTAGCTCTTTTGTAAAAGGTTTTCCGTAATGAAAATTTTGAATCGCTTGGTTAAAACAACCTTCGCAAGCAAACAAACAGCCACTGACATACAAGCTATTGCGGACGCCTTCACCATCAACAAAATTGAACGCTTTGTAATCTGCGACGTAGTTTTGACTAAAGTCTTGTGCTAACCATTCTTTTGGTTTAGGATTTCTCAAAAATAATCATCCTTTCAAAGAAAAAACGACATCTGGTGTAGAGTGAACCAGAGCATCGCTTTTTCAGTTATATTTTCAATGAATTTTCTTAAAATAGTTCTTTCCATAATAGAGCAAGAGCAGCAAATAATTCAAACTAGATAGAATACCACTCTTGTTATGCGGTATTTATTTCATGTGTTTCACTCGTGAAGAAATTTCCTTATGTCGACCATGAACCATCGGGCGAGCTTGCGGATTTCCTAGGTAGCCACAAGTACGTTTGACTACGTCACAAGATTTTGGATCACGATTGCCACATTGTGGGCATTCAAAACCACGTTCTGTCGGATTGAAGTCTCCTTCGTAATTACATTCATAGCAATGGTCAATCGGTGTATTTGTTCCTAAATAACCAACTTTATCATAAGCATAGTCCCAAACGGCTTCCAGAGCTGTAGGATTTTGTTGAAGCACTGGATATTCACAGTAGTGAATGAAGCCGCCAGAGCAATATTTAGGATAGTCTTTTTCAAAATCAAGCTTTTCAAAAGGTGTTGGATTTTTGCGCACATCATAATGGAAGCTGTTGGTATAATAATCTTTATCGGTAATATTTTCGATAACTCCAAACTTTTCAGTATCTAAACGACAAAAACGATCAGTTAAACTTTCACTAGGTGTACAGTAAACACTGAAATGATAGCCATAGTCGTTGCCCCATTTATCAGTATGAGCTTTTAGCTCTTTTAGTATGTTAATAGTAAAATCTTTTGCTTCTGGATTTCCTTCCCAGTCATCTCCAAAAAAGGCAGCTGCCACTTCGTATAAGCCAATGTAGCCCATAGAAACCGTTGCACGTTTGTTTTTAAAGAGTTCATTTACGGAATCTTTCCGAGTAAGGCGTTTGCCAAAAGCACCGTACATATACAAAATAGGCGCATTTGCAGGAGTTGCCTCTTTACAACGTTCGACACGATAAACAAGAGCATCCTTCATAGTCTCTAAACGTTCGGCTAAAATTCCCCAAAATTTGTCCATGTCACCATTGGCTTCTAAAGCGATTCTAGGCAAGTTTAAAGTAACCACACCTAAGTTCATCCGACCAACGTTAATTTCTTCTCCTTGCTCATTTTTCCAGCCTTGTAAGAAAGAACGACAACCCATTGGCACTTTAAAACTACCCGTTAACTCAACAATTTTGTCATAGTTCAAAATATCAGGATACATTCTCTTCGTTGCACATTCTAACGCTAGCTGTTTTACTTCATAGTTTGGATCGGTCTCTTTTAAGTTAACGCCATCCTTCAATGTGAAAATCAATTTAGGGAAAATCGCCGTCCGTTTTTCACTACCTAAACCATTGATTCTAATTTGTAAAATAGCTTTTTGGATTTCACGCTCGAACCAGTTAGTTCCTAGTCCAAAACCTAGAGAGGTAAATGGTGTTTGTCCATTAGAAGTGAACAAAGTATTAATTTCATATTCTAAACTTTGCATCGCATCATAAATATCTTTTTGTGTTTTTACTTTTGCGTATTCTTCTTGACGGTCTTCATTTTCAATCCATTCTCTAGCGTCAGCTAAATGTTTCTCATAATTTAGTTTAGCAAAAGGAGCCAACAGTTCGTCTACACGATCCGCTGAGCAACCACCATATTGGCTAGAAGCAACGTTAGCAATGATTTGTGAGATTTGAGCAGTTGCAGTTTGAATGGATTTAGGTGATTCAACTTCAGCGTTTCCGATTTTGAATCCACCGTTCAACATCCCTTTAAAATCAATTAGACAACAGTTTGTCATCGGGGTATATGGATGATAGTCTAGGTCATGGTAGTGAATATCGCCTTTTTGGTGGGCGTTAGCTACATGAGCAGGTAACATTTTTAAACCAATGGATTTTCCAACAATACCAGCAGTTAAGTCACGTTGCGTATTAAACACGTCACTATCCTTGTTCGCATTTTCGTTAACAACAGATTGATCCTTGTTAATTAGCTTACCGATTGTGAAGTTGATATCGGTAGCCTTGCTGCGTTCAAAGTCACGACGAGTGCGATAGTTGATGTATTCTTCTGCTAGAGCATATTCATTTTTTTCTAATAAAATATGTTCCACTACATTTTGAATTTCATAAATTTTGACATCAGAAATAAACCGTTCAGAAATTTCCTGATCTACCCGGTCAACGATTTCTTGGATACGTTCATGTGCAAGTGGATCGAGTTCCCCATTAATATTTTGTTCAGCCTTGATCAAAGCAGCATAAATCTTTTGGTCATCAAAATCTACCAAACGTCCATCTCTTTTCACAATTTTCATGTTAGCTAAGCTAGGAGTTGAAGAAGATTCTTCACTATCCTTTTGCTTAATTTCTATCATACCATCCATCTCCTCACAAAATTATTCCTCCTTATCATAAATCAATTTTGAAATTCTTTCAACTATATATAGTGTCTTAGAGGGATTTTTTTCTCGTTAATTATCAATATGTAGTGTTTTCGCGAATGAAAAAAGAATGAAAACAAGTCGTTAAAGGGGTTGTGGAAATTGTCACAAAATTTTGATAACAGAAAATAATTTTATTTTGAGTGGAGAATATCCGCTTGGAAAAATAGATTTTTTTGACTCACTCAAGGATGTGTTTTGATGTCTATTTTTACTTGTGAATCCTTTATTAATTTTCAGCAGCAAAATTATTCCTTAAACTTTCTATATTGTAAGATGAAACGATGTTCATAAAGGTTGAATATTTGGTAGAATAGACGAAAGAATTATAAGATGGAGAAGAACCGGATGAAAAAAATTTTAGAAGTACATCATTTAAGTAAATCTTACGGCTTTCGAAATAATAAGGTTCAGGTGCTAAATAATATCTCTTTCACTGTGGATCAAGGGGAATTTGTAGGAATTATGGGGCCTAGTGGTGCTGGCAAAACGACTCTTTTAAATGTGATTTCAACTATTGAACTACCAAATACGGGCATTGTTCAAATAGCAGGGCAAGATATCTTAAAAATGAGAAACAATCAAGTGAGTGACTTTCGGAGAAAAGAGTTAGGTTTTATTTTTCAAAATTTTAATTTGTTAGATACACTGAATGTCAAAGACAACATATTGCTGCCTCTTGCTTTAGAACGAGAGAAGTTAAGTACGATGGAAGAGCGTTTGACACATGTAACGAGGATTTTAGGGATTGAATCTATTTTAACGGCGTATCCAGAGGCGATTTCGATTGGGCAAAAGCAACGAGTGGCCACGGCAAGAGCTTTGATTACGAAACCTAAGATTATTTTTGCTGACGAACCAACAGGGTCATTGGATTCTAAATCAGCAACCGAGCTATTAAAGTATTTGACAGAATTAAATTTGCAAGATGATGCGACAATCATGATGGTTACTCATGACCCCTATACAGCGAGTTACTGCAATCGAATTTTATTTATTAAAGATGGGGTTATTTTTTCTGAAGTTGTTCGTCAAGGGTCACGAAAGGAATTTTTTAATCGTGTGATTGACATGCAGGCGACAATCGGAGGAGGAGGCCGGGTGAATGATTTCTAGTCTCTTTTGGAAAAATTTCAAAGCTCAGTTTCATGGGTATCTAGTTTACTTTTTTAGTATGACTTTTGCTGTGGTTGTTTATTATTGTTTTAGTGCGATTACATACAATCAGCCCTTGGTGTCGCGAGCTGAACAAGATGTTTCGATTTCTGGAGCTATGAATTTTGGTGGGGTTCTGATTGTCATTATTATTTTAGGCTTCATGATGGCAACCAATCACTTTTTTCTATTAAGAAGAGGAAAAGAGATTGGTTTGTATCACTTGTTAGGGATGCGTAAAAGTCAAATATCATTACTCTTTTTTATGGAAACGAGCGTTTTAGGTGTTCTTTCGTTGGTTACAGGAATTAGTTTAGGAATTATTTTGTCCAAGTTGTTTTCAATGATTCTGGCTAAAGCTATGTTTCTTCAAATAGACAGTCCTTTTTACGTTTCATTTCCGTCTATGTTCCAAACGGCTATGGTTTTTGGATTTACGTTGCTAGTTGTCTCAATCAACAGTTTTTGGTCAATCTATCGGTATCGACTAGACGATCAATTAAGAGAAAAAAGCAAGCAAAAAGTTGAGACAAACAAATTGACTAAAACAAGTGTGTTATTTGGAATTTTAGGTATTTTCTTGATTGCATTTGGTTATTTTTTAGCTTATAATATTGTGTCTTTTACTACTCTACTAATGAAAAGTGTCTTGGGTTTTCCTAGTCTGTTGTATGCGCCATTTTTCATTATGCTGATTTGTATGTTAGGGACTTATTTTTTCTATCGAAACACGATGAGTTTAGTGGTTTATCTACTTGGAAAGAATAAAAATAGCTATTATCGGGATTTAAGAATGGTAGCGTTAGGGAATGTTAGTTTTCAAATTAGACATAGTCGAAAAACATTGACTGTGATTACTCTTTTTATTGCGATTGCCTTAGGAATGATTAGTGGTGCTGCTTCTTTATATACTTTAGGCATGCATTCTGTAAATTTAACGAATCCAACTGATTTTATTGTCTCTGAAGAAATCTATAAGCAAGCGCAACTTGAAATTGAGAAAGAACCAGAGACTGTGATTGAAAAAACGATTAAACTTAATTATAAATTAACGGGAAGTCAGTTTGTGATGAAAATTGGACAGGAGCAGCGACGAGAAGAATTAAGACCGATTAATGTACTTTCTCTCTCAAATTATCAGAAGTACAAAAAAATAAATCCCTATTTAAAAGAACTTAAGTTAAAAAATGATCAAGAGACGGTTTTAATTGATAGCCTTCAAAATATTATGCGAGGATTCATCCGATATGAATCACCGATTATTTTACAAGGAGGGACTGAGCTGAAGATTGCCAGTACACGAGCTGATTTCTTAGGTCAGTCTTTATTGAGATATGATTTTCCGACGATTATTGTTTCAGACAAAAAATTTGCACAAATTACAGAGGGACTGACCTATAATCTTTGGGCTTTTGATGTACACACAACCGATGAAGAAGCGTTGGCCAATCACTTGTCAGATACTATTAAGCCTGAATGGATTGCTCCAATTTATTATGATTACACGTTGAAAAATAATCAGATAGAAGGCTACGTCTCGTCAGTCTCTCAAAAAAATGAGAATGAAAATATGGCCTCTTATCCAAATGCTGAATCAGAACATTGGCGCTTAAATTATACAAGTCGCTTCCCTGAATTACGATATAAGCGACGGGAAATGGGACTGTTTATCTATATAGCGATGTTTTTAGGGATCCTTTCCTTGTTAATAACAGGAAGTGTTTTAATGCTTAGACAGTTCTCCGATTTTTCAAGAGAGCGCAGTAATTACGAGTTGTTGAAACGAATTGGGATTCCTAAAAAAGAAATTTCAAAATTAATTTACCAACAAAATAGTATTATTTTCTTTCCGCCGATGTTTATTGGTATTTTACATGCAATATTTGCCATCTATGTATTTAGTAATTTTGTCGAAAGTTCAGGGTATTGGTTAGCCTATGTGTCATGTGGTATTTTACTTTTGATCTACTTAAGTTTCTACTTATTAACCGCTGCTATCTATTCAAGAATGATATTTAGTAAAAGAGATTAAGGAACAGCTTAAGCTTTTTTTAAGGAAGAATCGTTGTATTCTTTCTATTTGGATGCAAGTGACAAAAATGTTAGAAGAAAAAAAGGTCATTACTAAGCAATCTCTATCTTTTCTGACGGTTTTCTATTAAAATAGCAGTACCAAAGAATACTGCTGAAACACTGGAGGCATAATAAATGAAAAATTTTTTAAATCAACCGAATGTCCGTTATTGGGGAATCTTTGTTGGGCGGACGTTGCTTTACTTTGCAATTATCGTTGCGCTGATTTATTTGTATCACTATAAAAATATTGATGGCGGCACGTTTATTTATAACGAGTTTTAAGATAGGAGGATTTTTTTTGGTTGTTGAAAATATAATTGAAGCAATTGATTATTGGGGAGTAACAGAACCAGAGCGTCCTGTCTATCTTGGTGCTGATAATCAAACATATACTTACGGAGAATTGAAGCGGTATTCAGATAGTATCGCTAATTACTTACAAAAAAATACGAAACGAGAAACACCGATTGTCGTCTTTGGGGAATTGGAATTTGAGATGCTGGCTTGTTTTTTAGGCACGACAAAGGCCGGTCATGCATACATACCTATTGACGCACATACTCCGAATGATAGAGTAGAGATGATTTTAGATGTAGCAAAACCAGAAATGATTCTCTCCGTTTCGGAATGGCCTAAGCTAGAAAGGGAAGCAACAGTCATTGACATGAGTACACTAGCGATGATTGTGAAACAAGCCGATGAGGAGCTACCATTACAACCAGTCGTTGCGGATGAAACGTATTATATTATATTTACTTCTGGCACGACAGGCGTTCCAAAAGGGGTTCAAATTAGTCACAACAATTTGTTGAGTTTTGTGAATTGGGAATTAACTGATTTTGGCATTACTGAAGGGATGCGCTTTTTATCACAAGCTCCGTACTCTTTTGATTTGTCAGTGATGGATGTTTATCCAGCTTTAGTGTCAGGGGGTTCTTTAACACCGCTAGGAAAAGAAACGATTAATGATTTCAAAAAATTGTTTTCAACGTTGCCTAAAATGGCCATTGAAGTTTGGGTGTCAACACCTTCATTTGTAGACATTTGTCTAATGGAACCAACCTTTGATGGAGAACATGTCTCTAGTTTAAAAGTCTTTCTATTTTGTGGAGAAGAGCTTCTTAAGGCCACGGCTGAGAAGTTATTGACTCGTTTTCCAACGGCTCATATTTATAATACTTATGGACCAACAGAAGCAACGGTGGCTATTTCAGGTGTTGAGGTCACAAAAGAATTGTTGCAGCAATATCCTCGGATTCCGATTGGGTACGTAAAAAAAGATACGACCGTCTTGATTATGGATGGCGATAACGAAGTTGAAAAAGGGACTATTGGAGAAATCATAATCACTGGACCGAGCATTTCTAAAGGCTACATGAATAATCCTGAAAAGACAGAATTAGCCTTTTTTGAGTATCGTGGACAAGCCGCGTATCGTACTGGTGATGCCGGAAAACTTAATGACAAGGATTTGTTAATATACGATGGACGAATTGATTTTCAAGTGAAATTAAATGGCTATCGAATCGAATTAGAAGAGGTGGACCATCATCTAGCAACCGTTTCTTTAGTGAAACAGGCGACGGTCGTTCCTAAATATCAAAATCATAAAGTGCAACAATTAGTAGCTTTTGTTGTTCCAGAAGAAAATGATTTCGATAAAGAGTTTAAATTGACAAAAGCGATTAAAGCAGAATTAAGCCAATCGGTTATGGATTATATGATTCCACATAAATTTGTTTATGTAGAGCAGTTACCGTTAACCGCTAATGGAAAAATCGATCGTAAAGGATTGATGAATGAGGTGAATGCAACATGACTAATTTTCCTTACATGATTCCTTATGCAAATCCTATTTATTTCTGTTATCTAATTATTGCTTTATTGCCAATGATTATTACGTTACTAGTAAAAGGGAAACGTTGGTCTTGGTACCAAGCCCTAGTCACACTTTTTTTCCTATACATGAGTTTTGGCGGAAAAGATTGGAAACAAGGAGTTGCTTTAATTGTCTATGTGTTTTGGCAGACTGTTTTAGTATGGCTTTATTTTCACTATCGACAAAAGAAAAATAATAGTTACATTTTTTATTTATCCGTTTTTTTAGCGATTGCGCCATTAGCGTTAGTAAAAATCGTTCCATTTGTTTCTGGTCATGCCTCTATTTTAGGTTTTTTAGGTATTTCTTATTTGACCTTTAAATCGGTTCAAATGATTATGGAGATACGTGACGGCTCTATTAAAGAATACAGTGTTTTTCGATATATCCAATTTCTATTATTTTTCCCTACGATTTCTTCAGGTCCTATTGATCGTTATCGTCGGTTTGAAAAGGATGTTGAAAATCCGATAGAACTAGAAAAATATGTAGATTTATTGCAAAAGGGAATTCATAATTTTTTTCTAGGGTTCTTGTATAAATTTATTATTGGCTACTATTTTGGTCAAGTGATGATGCCTTTTGTTGCAAAGATAGCTGAAAAATATGGAGGATTTTCGTGGGCACTTGTTGCCTACATGTACGTTTACAGTCTATATTTATTCTTTGATTTTGCAGGCTACAGTTTGTTTGCAGTAGGGACTAGTTACTTGATGGGATACAATACACCGATTAACTTTAATAAGCCATTTCTAAGTTGGAATATCAAAGAATTTTGGAATCGCTGGCACATGACATTGTCCTTTTGGTTCCGAGATTACATCTATATGCGTTTAATGTTTACTTTGATTAAGAAAAAAGTTTTTAAAAGTCGAATTGTTGCATCCAATGTTGGTTACTTTGCCCTATTCTTAATTATGGGTGTCTGGCATGGTTTGACTTGGTATTATCTTGTTTATGGATTGTATCATGCAGGGCTTATTTGCCTAACAGATGCTTGGCTACGATTTAAGAAAAAACACAAAGAGAAAATACCTTCTAACAAATTGACACATGCATTGGCGATTTTTTTAACGTTTAATGCCGTTTGCTTCAGTTTCTTAATATTTTCAGGCTTTCTAGACACATTGTTTTTTAAGTAAAAATTGACGGAAATGATTGATAAATAAAATACAAAACAGCGTAGTGCTGGATAAAATGAGGAGAATAGACAGATGAATATTGAAGAAACTGTTTTAGATATTTTAGAAGAAATTACAGGTACTGATGAAGTAAGAGAAAATCAAGAAGTAGATTTATTTGAGGAAGGCTTGATGGATTCTTTAGCCACAGTCCAATTATTAGTTGAAATCGAAGGACAAATAGGTGTTCAAGTTCCAGTTTCTGAATTTGACCGCGATCAATGGAACACACCTAAAAAAGTGATTGAACAAGTGAGAGCTTTACAAGGATGACCATGAAGAAAAAAATCTTTGCCATTTTTGGACCTTTGGTTTTATCAGCGGTCTTAGTAGCTATTTTATTTTTTACACCATTTAACATTGATTTAGATAGTAAGAAAGTCTTAGCAGATGCTTCAACGTCTATGTCAGCAAATATATTAAGAGGAAATGCTATTAAAAATAAAGCCATAAGTTCAGACAAGTATGTTCCTTTTTTTGGCTCATCAGAGTTAAGCCGTATTAGCGCTTTTCATCCGTCAGTTTTAGCAGAAAAGTATGATCGAAATTATCGTCCATTTTTATTAGGCGCTCCTGGCACGCAATCACTGACACAAGCAATGATGATGAAGTCTATGGGAAGCGATTTGGCGAATAAAAAAGTTGTGTTCATTTTATCGCCTCAATGGTTTGTCAAAGAAGGTGTTACCAAAGATTATTTTAACGCTTATTATTCTGAGTTACAAACCTATCAATGGGTCAAAAATCTTGAAGAAATCGATGAGAGTGATAAATATTTAGCCAATCGCTTGCTGGACTTTTCAAAAGTAAGAGAAGATAAGTTGTTAGTTCGAGCATTAAAAAATATAGAAAATGGGCAACAACCAAAAAAATCAGATAAGCAAAGCATTCGATTAAAGCTTAGTATGCTTTCTCGTGAGGATGGTTTATTTAGTAAAATTGGTATGATTAATAAACAAAAAGCGATTGATAAAGCCACCAAAAAATTGCCTGAAAAATATGATTACCAAGTGCTTGATACTTTAGCGGGTGAAATTGGAAAAAAAGCTACTAGTAATAATTCATTCGAAATTTCCAATCGTTTTTATAATAAGCGTTTGAAAAATAAATTGACTAAATTGGAAAACTCACAAAAGGATTGGAACTATTGTTTTTCACCAGAGTATTCTGATTTACAATTAGCGTTGAACCAATTAGCAAAAGAAAAGACAGAAGTGATGTTTATTATTCCGCCAGTGAATAAGCATTGGTCTAATTTCACGGGATTGTCACAAGAAATGTTACAAGGATATGCTAAAAAAGTGAAGTACCAACTAGAAAGTCAAGGATTTACAAATATCGCAGATTTCACAACAGCTGATAATGTTAGCTATTTTATGGCAGATACCATTCATTTAGGGTGGCGCGGTTGGCTTAATGTAGATCAAAAAATTCAGCCATTTCTTGAAGGCAATACGAAAAATAATACTCATTACAAAATGAATGATTCCTTTTATTCAAAAGAGTGGCAAGAAAAAGATCCTCAGGAAATTCAGTAAAAAGAATAATTTTCTTGATGTTAAAACAAAACTAATAATCTCTGATTACTAGTTTTGTTTTTTTATAGGGAAAGGAATGCTATAATAATTAAGGACTTATTTTGAAAGGAGCAGTAATTTGAATAATAAAGATGAGAAATTATTAATTGATTTAACAAGTGCAAACGGTGTTCCAGGAAATGAAGGAGAGGTTCGGGAATTATTTAAGAACTATGCAACTCCTTTTGCTGATAAAATGATGTTTGATGGTTTGGGTAGTGTGATTGCAAAACGTTCAGGAGACAAAGAAGGACCGAAAGTTTTTATTGCTGGACATTTAGATGAAGTTGGATTTATGGTGACACAAATTACTGAAAAAGGCTTTATCAAATTTCAAACGCTTGGTGGTTGGTGGGGTCAAGTGATGTTGGCTCAACAAGTGCAAATTACTACAGGAAAAGGGAAAGTATATCACGGTGTTATTGGTTCGAAACCACCTCATGTTTTGACGCAGGAAGTGCGAAACAAACCGTACGAATTATCTGATATGTTTATTGATATTGGGGCTTCCAGTGACGAAGAGGTTGCTGAGTGGGGCATCAAACCAGGAGACATGATTACCCCGTATATTGAATATCGTCGCATGAATGACACGAAGTTTATGTTAGCGAAAGCTTGGGATAACCGTGTTGGCACGGCTGTTTCATTGCGAGTATTGGAAAACTTAGCTGCTGAAGGCCATCCAAATATTTTATTTGCAGGGAGCAATGTCCAAGAAGAAGTCGGATTACGAGGAGCACAAACGAGTACAAATCTAGTGAATCCAGATATTTCTTTTGCTTTAGATACAGGAACGGCAGGGGATACCCCGGGAATGACCCCTAAAGAAGCAGATTCAGTATTAGGAAAAGGACCACAAATTTTAATTTACGATGCATCAATGATTCCGCACAAAAAGCTTCGTGACTTTGTGATTAGTGTTGCAGAAGAATTAGAAATTCCTTTCCAATATACAGTCATTGCAGGAGGCGGAACAGATGCTGGTAGAATGCACTTAGCTCAAAACGGCGTGCCATCATTAGCGATCACTGTACCTGTAAGATATTTACACTCACATACTTCGATCATTCATGAAGATGATTATTTAAATACTGTTAAGTTAGTGACTGAAGTTGTGAAACGGTTGGATAAAAATACCGTTGAAAAAATCCGTGAATTTTAAAGAGGTGAGAGTATGAAGAGTCAAGTATCGAATGCACAGCATAGAGAAAATGCTAGAGGTGCTTTAAATAACCAATGGGGAACCATGGCCTGGATTACATTTTTAAGTGGAGTCATTTCTTCTGTTATTGGTTCTATTGTCAAGTCTATTATTGGATATTCTCCTGATAGTGCCAGTGGGAATATTATTAATTTTTTACTTGATAATTTTATTTTCTTTGCAATCACTTATGGTACATACTACTGTGCGTTACAAGTGATTAGAGGAAAAAAAGTAGAATCTTCCATGTTATTAACTGTTTTTCAGAGTAAATATTACATTCCGATGTTGATTATTAATTTTATTCAATATGTAGTGAATTTTCTAGTTGGTTTGATTGTTTTGCTGCCTGTGTTACTGACATCTGGTGTGGGGCTCTATTTCTCTTTAATGTTTAATGTCATGTCTGTTGAAAAATTACAAGAGAACTTAGCCGGCAGTCTCTTTTTAGCATTAACGATAGTCATCGCATCAGTCTTAGTCTCCTTCTTAGGTATATTCATTAGCGGTGTTTTCCAATTTGCAGTCTGGACAAAACTTGATTATCCAGAATTAGGTATCGGAACAGCATTACGTTATGGTCTGAAATTAATGCAAGGTCGATTTGGACAATATATTTTGTTAGAGCTTTCTTTTATTGGCTGGTTCATTCTAGGAATTTTAGCGTTATTCATCGGGTTATTATGGGTTATTCCATATAATCAGGTAGCAGTGGCTAGTTTCTATAGAACGGCTTGTGAAGAACAAGGAACATTTTTGGAAGCTTAAATCATTTTAAAGAGGTTGAGACAGTAGTCATTTTGGGTCGAGAAATTGGACCGAAAAGCGCACAATAGTCTTTATGTATTGAGTGATTTTCGGGGGATTTCCGAAGATTCAGACTTTTGCCCACCGTTTATTCGGATTTAGAGGATGAAACAAAACTGATTTTTAGTTTTGGTTCATCCTTTTTTTATAATATTGTTTAAATTATTTTCCGTTTGAGTTTTATTTACTTTAGAGCTGCGTTTAAAATTATTAATATTATAAATAAATGATAAGAATAGAGAAAAACGAGACAAACGTATTTAGCTTTAAGAATCAAGTAGGTACTGTTCATCATCGAATCAGGTTGTTTTTTTGTGTTTCATAGCAGTAAGAAAGAATTCACGAAAATTGACATGAAGGATTAGCTGATAATAATCGTTACCTACTTGCCGTTCTTAAAATTTCGTCACTGGAAATAACCATTATGTAACGTCAGCTCATCCTATCTAGCAATTTCAGACGATCTCTGAAAAACTTCAAGAACTTGAAAGCGCAGAATAAAGCTTAAGGGCAGTTTTTTCTAGCTATTTACTTGAATATAGAGAGCAAAAGAAAATTGATTTTTAGTTCGGTCAGACTCGTCTCTATTTTTTTTTTAGAATAATTTAGTTGACAAGGAAACTGAAAAGGATTATCCTAAGTTAAAAATAAATGTTCTGGCTTTGAAAGAAAAGCAGTAGATAGGCTAACCACTATTTAAGAGAGCTAGTGTTGCTGAGAAACTAGCATAAGTTAACCATCGAATTACATTCTGGAGCCTTTGTTGAGTAGTCTCAACACGAGTTGCGGCGTTAACGTTTGAGGTACGCAAAGAGAATATTGCGTATAAATTTTGGGTGGTACCACGGTTGTTCGTCCCTAAGTCAAATTTGACTTAGGGCTTTTTGTTTGCCCGGCATGGTCAAACTCTAACGGGTTAAAGTCCCGAGTACGTCCAAGTAACGGAAAGTACCTAGTCGAAAACAAGGGTGTCCATGGT